>JBJEJN010000024.1:0-22092 GCA_051878085.1 Aristaeellaceae bacterium
CGCATTCTGTTCGCCTCCAAGTGGAAATTGAAGTGGAACTTCGGAATGCTTTCAGTTCAAAACAGGATTCCCATTTGTGGAAGTTTGCCATCCACGACACTGTGCATGAACTCCCAAGGCCACAGGGCTTTTGTGGCCTGAGCCTCCGCAGGAGGCGAAGGACACATTGCCCAAGGACTTGGATGGCCGAAGCGACGAGGCCCGTCACGGCAAGGCGTTCGCCGGTCTGCTGAAGCGCTACTTCGGCAAGTAAGCCATGATCCCTGAATGTTGTCCTTCCTGCAAGGAGAGGGAACTGTGGAAAGAGGTTATCAACCCGTTTACCACAGGAATTCCTGTCGGTAAGAATATTCGGTTCAAAATCATCCGCACACGGGGATTTGGATTCTATAATGTCAAGTACCGGTGCAGAAAATGTGGATATGAGAACAAATACGATTACCGAGACAACAATAGCTGATCGCATTTCAGGAGGTCTGCTGAAGCGTTACTTCGGCAAGTAATATCGCCAAAAAAGACGGTAAAACAGCCTGATTTGAGAGGTCAGTCCCGCAAGGGGCTGACCTCTTTTCATGCCTCGATGTCTTTTGAGTGTCTTTCTCCGCTGAAAATCGGCCGAAAAAATGGTGCGTGTCTTTGATTTTGGTGTCTTCCGTATTGAATTATGAGTATAGCGATTCTTTCCAGCGTGTCCAGCGTCATTCTTGGAAAGCACTGTGTTTTGCGGTTCTGCATCACATCCGTGTAAAAGCAGTACTTGCACCGCATGTTGCAGGCACCTGAGACGGGTTTAACCATGATGGATAGCGCGGGCATCGCTGGCTCCTCCCTTCTAGTTGAGATAGGCGATCATATTCTTCAGGCTGAGCAAAATAATGAATCCCATCGTACCGAGGTACAGCAAACGCACATACTTCGCGGACATGCGCTTATTGAGGATGCGCCCGAACGCCCCTCCAAGAATGCCTCCAAGTATCATCAGACACAGCAGGGGCACCGGAAAATCCGGAACCGTGTGCGTTATGAACGTGGTTGCAAGGCTGGCGATTTGAGAGAGCAAGATGACCATCAGGGAATTCTGCGCGGAAGTCTTGATGTCCATGGAGAAGAAATAGCTGAGCACCATGAGGTTGATGGGCCCGCCCCCGATGCCCAGAAAAGCCGACAATATGCCCATCACCAGACCAATGGCGGTGGTCAGGAGCGGATTGCGAATCTGCTTTGTTGAAATTTTAGCGGTGCAGAGGGTATAGATAAATGTCAGAAGCGTGACCAGCATCAGGCAGCCGGACTGAATGAAGCCCACCATGTCCGGCTGAGCAAACATGCCGGAGAGTCGCTTGAAAAGCTCCTTGCCCAGCACGCCGCCGATGGCCGCGCCGATACCCAGCGGAACAGCGGTTTGGGATTCCAGATAGTTGTCTCCGGAGGTAATTGCTCGCGTCACACTATACAGGGCCATGGAAAGCACCGTGCAGCCCGACAGAAAACTGATCGTGGATACCGGCAGAATATGAAAGGAATCCATGATAGGCTTGATGAGAACGCCGCCGCCAATGCCGGCAATCGCACCAATCGTGGATGCAATCAGGCTGACGAGAAAGAAAACAATCGTAGTCATATCCGGACTCCTTTACAATACGTCCCTCGCATCAAGCGTATTCCTGTACAAATTCACTCACTCCCTGCGCTTCCCCTGTTTTGCGTTCTTCCGGTATTCAAACGGATTGATTTCATAGTATTTTCGAAACACGGTTGAGAAATAGGCAAGGTTCGCATATCCCATGCGCTCTGCGATTTCATTGATCCGCATGGACGTCTTCTGGATCAATCGTGCCGCCTCCTGCATGCGCAGCTTGGTAAGGTAATTCGTAAACGTCATGCCCGTCTCATCTTTGAACAGCTTGGAAAAGTATGCCGGGCTGAGTCCCACCACCTCAGCAACCTCCGACATATTCCTGATCTCCGTAAAATGTTGATTGGTGTAGTCGATCGCCCGCTGCACATGCTCCGAGCAGAAGCGGCTCTCCGTCCTCTGATCGTTCAGCACCTTCCCAAGGGCGTCGCAGATCTCGTGGAAACTGTTGGCGCGAAAAAACGCCAGGCTTGAACTGTCCGTCTGAGCAGCCCAATCGGTACAGCTTCGCAGGTAGTTTTCTACAATCGTGCGAAGCGTGCTTTTCACCAGCGTAATATCTGGAATCTGCTTTTGGAGCACGTAATCACAGAAGTCCGATATCGCAGCTTTTGCAGCATCAGGCTCGTCCGCAATCACAGCGCAGCATTTGTTCACCTGCGCATAGAAGGCCTTGAGATCAATCTCCAGCACGCGCGCATCATATCTGGATTCAAGCTGCTGTTCTATGGAAATACGCTCACCATAAAAGCGAATAGAAAGCTGGAACAGCGCCTGACGAACTGCCTTGGGCAATTGATCGAGCCCCTTGTATACCGCACTGACGCCACATGCACAGCACACGTCGTGCGATAGCCGCTTCACAAAGCCGGAAATATCACTGAGCATGGCGGCCTTACTGTTGCAGGATTCAATTTCTATCGCAAACAAAAACAAACCATCCTTGTAAGGCAGGTACAGCGTTCTTCGCCCGCATTCCAGCATCCTGTTCTGCAGAACAAAGCTTTCGTCCACATCCGAGGAGATGGCAAGGACTATATAGCTTTTCAACGGCCATATGACGCCATTTTCCCGAAACAGAGCTTCACAGGATTGCGTTCCATCCTGAAGCAGCAGCTGCTTTATAAGGATGTTTCTTTTCAAAATACTCCGCTCATTGTTCTGCCATTGCGCGCTCTGCGTGTCCGCAGAAACGCAAAGGTTGCGCTCAATCAGCTCCCCGAGGATCTGCTCGCTGATCTCCGTTTTCAGCAGGTACTCCGCCGCGCCGTACCGCATCGCCTGCTGGGAATACGCGAACTCCCCAAAGCAGGACAGGATCACCACCGGCACCTCGGGTGCCTGCGCGTGAATGCGCTTCAGCAGCTCCAGGCCATCCAGAACAGGCATGCAGATGTCCGTAATCACCATATCCGGCCGCTCCGCCTGAAAGCAATCCCAGGCCTCCGCGCCATTGGAGGCCGTGAGCAGCACGCTTTCCGGATAAAGGGATTGAATGCATACGCATATCCATTCCTTGATCGGTGATTCATCGTCCACAATGAGCATTTTGATCTGCATGCGCTTCACTCCTGTTTCACCTCTGTTTCCGGCGTAAATGGGTCCTCGAAGGGCAGCGTCAGAATAATCCGGCTGCCGCAATTCAAATCGCTCTCGTAGCGAATTCCATACTGCGCGCCATAGTGCAGCCGGATTCGCTTTTCCGCGCCGGAGATTCCGACGCCGTTGAACCTTTCCTTGCGCTTGGCGAACTGTCCGCTGCGCAGCCTGTTCAGCTGCTCCTCCGTCATGCCTACGCCGTTGTCGTCGATCTCGATCATCAACAGCCCGTCCTCGACGCGGCTCTGAATCACGATCAGGCCCTCGCGCCCGGCAGGAACGATGCCATGAATAATCGAATTCTCCACAAACGGCTGAAGCAGCAGCTTGGGTATCCTGTATTGCTGCGTCTCCGGTTCCAGATCGACGATCAGATTGATGGTATCGCCATAACGATAGGTCAGAATGCTGACGTACTTCTGAACCAGATTGACCTCCTCAGAGAGGGGGATGAAGTCCCAGCTGTCCTGATAGGTCATCTGAAGCAGGGAGATGTAGTCTCCCAGCATGTTGTAGGCGTCCTGTTCACGGTGCATTCCGATCAGGCAGCGCACAGACAGTAGCGTGTTGTAGATGAAATGTGGATTGATCTGCGCCTGAAGGTAATCCAGCTCAGCCCTGCGCTTGAGCTGCTCCTCGCGCTTGATATTCTGGATCAGATCCTGTATCTTGCGCAGCATCCGATTGAAGCCGTTGCTGATGTCGACAATTTCGCTCCACCCGTCGATTTTGCTGATGAAATCCATATCGCCCTGCTCAACGCAGTACATATCCTTGCAGAACTGCTTCAGCGGGCGGGTAAAGCGGTGTGCAATCATCAGGGTCAGCAAAAACATGCACGGCAGAAACAGCAAATAGACCAAGGCCAGGCTGCCGGCGAACTGCGAAATCGATGTAAAGAGCGTCGCGGTCGGCGTCTCCTCCAGTATCGTCCAGCCGGTGTCCGAATCGCTGTAACGGCAGAGGAAGGTTTCAACGCCCGCCTCATCCACAATGGTGTGATCCGCCTCGTCAAAGAGCTGGCGGAGGCGTTCCACATTGAAGTACTTCAGGCCGAGAAGGCTGCGCCTGTTGCTGCTGATGATGCGGCCCTTTTCGTCCACAATATAGATGTTGCTCTCCTCCATCAGCGTATTCTGATAGGTTTGGTACAAACAGCTTTCGCGCACGTTTACCATCAGCAGGCCCGTAGAACAGCCGTCTGCAACGCGCAGCAGGCGCACCGCCGAAAAGATCTTTTCATCATCCCCATCGCGATCATTGGCCGGATAGCTGCAAACCCAGTAATTATCGCCGTTTGCCCGAACCACATCGCCGTACCACACATTTGACACCAGTTTTTCCCATGTCTGATTGTCCTGTCCTCCGCTGTTGTAATACAGTCCATTGTCCGCTGCAATGCATATATCAAAGGAGAGGCCCAGATTTTCAAAGGTTTTCTGATACTTCTCGCCAACCTGATTCATTTTCTCCGCCAGAAGGCGGTTGTGCTCCTGCGTGACCCGATCCATTTCCAGGTATTCGTTGACGCTTGCATCATAATAGTACAGGCCGGAGAGGGTGTTTACGCTGTTTTTGATGTTGTTGGCGCGCTCGCCAATCTGAACCAGAATGTCCTCGCGCCCCTTGCTGATCTGCTGCATGGCGCTTTTCTGGTAGATAAAGAAGGAAAACACACAAACCAACGCCGTGAAGATGATTACCATGACAAACAGCAGCAGAAACATCTGCTTTTGCAGATTCAGTTCCCTGCGAGCCTTTTTGCGCTGTGCCATTGTTCTCACCCCCATTGCCAATTATGATACATTCCCCTCTTTTTTTCAAGTCACCCGGGTATGTTTGGCAATTGTTTCCATCCATGGAAATTCCGGTCTGCCGAAGAGCAGACCGGAGCAAACAAGTCATCAATGGAAATTGCCCAGATTTTTCCCATAATACACATCTGCATCATAGCGGTCCAGATCGAAGGGAAGTGCCACATCCCTTCCGGAGCCGCCTCCCTCGCGCCAGGGCTTGAAATCCGGATTCTCCGAGGGGAACCTGGCCTCCACGTCGTGCAGCCAGGCTTCCAGAATCGCCTTGAGCCTCGCGGCTGTCTCCCTTTCCTCCGGGAGCAGATTGTGCTGCTCCCCCGGATCCTGCGCGATGTCATAGAGTTCGTCGTGACCATCCTCGAAGAAGTGCAGCAGCTTGTAATCGCCGTCGCGCACCGCGCAGCCCGGTGTGCCGCCCTGGTTGCCATAGTGCGGGTAGTGCCAGAACATCGGAGCCCGCCGGTAAGCTTTGCCCAGCAGCGCGTCGCTGCAATCGCAGCCATCCACATGCTGCTGCGGACGCATTTCCAGGCCTGCCAGATGCAGCAGCGTGGGATAGAAGTCCGGAGAGGAGAACAGTGCGTCGACGGTGATACCGCGCGCAACCGCATCCGTACCCACTATGATCAGCGGAACATGTACGCCGCCGTCATACATCCAGCCCTTGCCCTCGATGCTGGGCAGATTGCAGGTGGGCGAACCTTCCGCCGTGGCGAGTCCGCCGTTGTCCGAGGTGAAGATGATGAGGGTATCATCATAGATTCCGCATCTCTTCAGAGCGTCGATCACGCGGCCCACGTTCATATCCAGGTTTTCGATCATCGCCGCGTATTCCGGATCGGACTGGATCAGGCGGCGAACAATGCGCTTGTCCTTTTTGTGTTCGCAGGGAAAGAAATCGCCCTCCGCAAAGGTCTGCTGCTTGTCCAGCCCCATGCGCTTCGCTTTCTGCCTGTACTTTTCCACCAGCGCGCGATCCGGAGCCTGAATCGGCACGTGAACCGCATAGTGCCACAGGTTCAGATAGAAGGGCCTGGAGGGATCTCTGCTTTCGATCAAGCGAATGGCCTCGTCTGTAATCCGGTCGGTGAGGTATTCTCCCTCCGGACCGTCCGGCAGCGTGGGAATGTGATAGGGGCTGAAATAGCCGCTCCGGGGCAAGCCAAATTCACATCCGCCGATGTTGACATCAAAGCCATGCTTTTCGGGATAATAGGGTTCCTCACCCAGATGCCACTTTCCAACGTGCCAGGTCTGATAGCCGCCGTCGCGCAGCGCGCTTGCAAGGCTGTACTCATCCAGCGGCAGGTGATGCACATAGGGCGCGTCGATCAGCCTGCCCCTGGCATTGGACACCAGAAAGTCCGTCACGCCCACGCGCGCGGGATACTTGCCCGTCATGATACTGGCTCTGGACGGCGAGCAGACCGGACAGGCTGCATATGCGTTTTCAAAGCGCACGCCCTCCCCTGCAAGCGCGTCGATGCGCGGCGTCTCGTAAAACTCGCTTCCGTAGCAGCTCAGGTCCTTCCAACCCATGTCATCCAGCAGAATGAACAGTATATTCGGCTTTTTCATTGTATCACCACCACTTTATCAGATCCGTAACCCGATTGCGCAGCTCGACGAAGCCCGGAGAGGAGATATCGCGGGGATGCGGAAGATCGTTGATGATCTCCTCCTTGATCTTGGTCGGCTTGTTGGTGAGCACCAGGATGCGCTCGCCCAGATAGACGGCTTCTTCAATGTTGTGCGTGATGAAGATCACCGTGGTTCCCGTGGCCTTCCACAGCTTCAGAAGCTCGTCCTCCAGCGCAAAGCGCAATTCGATGTCCAATTGGCCATAGGGCTCGTCCATCAGCAGCAGCTCCGGCTCGACGGCAAAGGCGCGCGCGATGTTGACGCGCTGAAGCATGCTGGCCGAGAGCTCCTTTGGATAATAATTGCGGTACTTTTCCAGCCCGACCATGCCCATGAATTTCTCCACGCGCTCCTGAATCAGCTTCTTGGGCGCCTTTTTGATCTTCAGGCCATAGGCGATGTTCTGCTCGACGGTGAGCCAGGGCATCGTGGAATATTCCTGCAGGATGTAGGCAATGTTGTGCTTTTTGAGGTTTACAGGCTCGTCGTTGACCAGGATTTCGCCGGCGGTAATGTCGTAGATCTTGGTCAGACTATTCAGGAAGGTGGTCTTTCCGCAGCCGGTAGGGCCAACGATGCAGAGGAAATCGCCCTTCTTTACATCAAATGAAATATCGTCCAGCACCTTCAGATCGCCGAAGCATTTGGTCAGATTGCGCACCTTGACCTTGGTTTCACGCTCGTCCATACGCTCACCTCACCTTCTCCATGTTTTCTGTGATCTCCTTGCGGAGTGCAAGGAATTCGGGACTGACATATTCGCGCGGCCTCGGCAGATCGATGATATACTCCTTCTGGATCCGCGCAGGACAGGCAGTGAGCAGGATGATTCGATCCGCCAGATACAGTGCTTCCTCAATATTGTTGGTGACAAATATGACCGTGCGCTTTTCCTGCGACCAGATGCGATGTATTTCCTCTTCCATCATATATCTCGTCTGTGCGTCCAGATGTCCGAAGGGCTCATCCATCAGCAAGACCTCGGGATTGTTGGCGTAGGCACGGGCGATGCCGACTCTTTGGCGCATGCCGCCGGACAGCTGGTTGGGGAACGCATTTTCAAACCCACTCAGGCCGACGAGGTCGACATAGTGCTGCGTGATCCTTTTACATTCCGCCTTGCTCTTGCCGCAGGCCTTCGGACCGTAGGAGACATTCCCGTTTACTGTAAGCCACGGAAACAGCGCCGTCTGCTGATAGACCACGCCGCGCTCCGAGCCGGGCTCCGTCACCTCCCTGTCGTGCTGGTACACCGCGCCCTGCGTGGGGCGGTCCAAGCCAGCGAGAAGGTTGATCAGCGTCGTCTTGCCGCACTGTGCGGGGCCAAACAGCACCAGGAATTCGTTTTCGCGCACATCCAGATTCACGCCGTCGATCACCAGATTCTCGCCCTTTGCGGTGTAAAAGGTCTTGCTGATGTTTTCGCAGCGCAGAATCGAAGCGTTTACCTTCCCTGTACGTTCCATGCGCAGACCCTCCTTTCCAGAGCGCTCATGCCCGTTGCAATTGCGAAGCCGACGATGCCGATGGCCAGCATGCCCACCATGATCTGCGTGGTGTCGCCAACCTCCATGCCCCGGATGATGACCCAGCCGATGCCGTCCTCGCTGCGCACCATCTCCGCAGCCACAACCGCCATCCATCCGCTGGACAGCGCAACTTGCAAACCGGCAAAGATCTGCGGGATCGAGGAGGGAATCACGATGGTAAAGAATACATGGCGCTTGGAACCGCCCAGCATCCTTCCCGCACCCAGCAGCACGGGGCTGACGTGCTTGGCGCCGGTATAGGCGTTTACGGTGATCGTCGTGAAGGTTGCGATAAAGATGATGAAATATTTGGTCTCTTCGCCGATGCCGAACCAGATAATCGCCATGGGGATCCATGCCAGCGGCGGCACAGGGCGGATAAATTCAAACACAGGTTTGACAATCGCTTCCAGATGATCCGAGAGTGCCATGCCGAAGCCCAGCAGCAGGCCGCAGACCGCTGCGATGAGATATCCGACCAGCACGCGGGCAAAGCTGGCGGCCACATGTCCGATCACCGTTCTGGGGCCAATCGGCTCAACCAGCGCGCGGAAAAAGCTGCGAATCACCGTCACGGGCGTTGGAAACATGTTGCCGTAGCCGGAAAGCGAGGCGGCAATCTGCCAGATCAGCAGAAATACGAGGATTGCGCCGCAGGCATAGACCGTTGCTTCCCGCTTGCTTCCATAAAAGCTCTTATTCCTGTTCCTCAGTTCCATACAGCCACCAGCTTTCTCTCCAGCAGGCTCAGCAGAGCGGACATGATCGCGCCGATCACGCCAATGGTAATCAGGCCGACAATAATAATATCAATACGCGCCATCATTCGGCTTACCTGGATCATAAAGCCCAGGCCGCTGTTGGAGGCCAGCATCTCGGCGGCGACGAGAGAGGTCCACGCCATGCTCAGCGACAGGCGCATGCCGGTAAAGATAGAGGGCAGCGCGGTGGGTATCGCCACCGTCAACAGAATCTTGTTGCGGCTCGCGCCAAAGGTCTGCGCCACCCACATGTGCACGGGGCTGGTTTGTTTGATGCCGGAATAGGCGTTGATTACGCATGGAATGAATGCAGAAACGAATATGATGATTGCCTTGGACGTGGTGCCTATGCCGATCCAGAGGATCATCAGGGGGATCCATGCCAGCGGCGGGATGGGACGGATCAGATTGAAGATGGGCTTGATAATCAGATCCGCGCGGCGCCACCATGCCATGGCAATCCCCAGGGGAATGCCGATCACGGTTCCAAATCCAAATCCGAGCAGAGCAACCTTCAGGCTCGACCAGATGTGCTGTGGAAGCGTTGCGCCATCCGGCTTCTTCACCGTGAACTTTTTCACAAACGTCTGAAATACCTTCGTGGGGCCGGGAAGCTTCAGCGCAGGGATCAGTCCGAACACGTCGGTCGCCAGATACCAGAGCAGCATCAGCGAACCGAAGGTGATCACAGCGATGATAATTCGTTTTTTCTTTGACATTTTCAGTCCTCCCCATATATGCATTTAGGGTATGAAAATCATACCCTAAATGCACGGACGGTCTTGCTGAGATCAGTTGGCAGCAAGGATTTCGTCGATCAGCGTGCTGTCAATGTTGTTCTTGACCACTTCAACCTGCTCCGTCTCAATGTTGCCGATGGTCGCATAGAACTCGGAAACATTGATCAGCGTGCCGCCGACGGGTTCCTCCATCGCCTTCAGGTCATCAATTGTGTAAAGGCGCTTGGTGATCTCCTGCTCCAGGCTGGATTCGTCGACCGTGGAGCCATTCGCAGCATACCAGTCTGCCAGAGTCTGCTTCTTGACACTCGCGTCGGCCTCCATTTCGGCGTCCGCCTTCAGGATCAGCTCGAGGCAGGTCTTGATGATGTCCTTGTTCTCCTCATAGGTCTTCTTGTTGGCGAAAACCATGTCGCTCAGGCCAACGCCCAACTCCGCAGTGGGCGCCGCGCTGAGGTAGCCCTCATCCGCTGCCTGATAGCAGAAGGGAGGATTCAGTGCAACGATGTCGCCCTGGCCGGACTTGAACGCCTGATAGGCCTGGGTGAACTCCATGTGCACCAGATTCACATCCTCATCCGTCAGGCCGATGGCCTCCAGCCACATCAGAACGTGCATCTGAGAGAGGGTACCGGTGGGGCAAAGGATCGTTTTGCCCTTCACAGTCTCTGCATCGCCGAGCACATTGGGATAGGTGGGATTGCTGCCCTTCACGGCGGCAATATCGCTGTCTGGGCGCACGAACACGCCGATGCCATCCACACCGATGGTGTCGCTGGTATCTGCGATGCACAGCGCGTCATAATTGGCGGCCGCGTACACGCCTGCGGCGCTCATGATGCCGATGTCCCATTCGTTGCTCAGCAGCGCTTCGCCCATGGGCGCACCGGAGGAGAACACAACGGTTTCAATCTTAAAACCGTTTTCAACATCCCAGCCCTGTTCCGCGATGTAGGGAATCGCAATGCTGGAGATTACGGGGATGACCGCGACGCGCAGCGTGGGCAGCGCTTCTTCGGCCTGCACGCAGCCTGCAAATGCAGTCAGCATCAGTACGAGAGCTACAAAGACAACCATGATTTTTTTCAAGATGATCCCTCCTCGTTTATTTAATGACCATATCCATATTATCACATTTGCAGCAGCTTTTTTTGTGATTTTTTTTGATGTTGTTATGAGATTTTTTGTGAATCAAAAAATATCAGGCGCAATCGTCATTTTTCATCGGCATAGCCAAAAAGCCAACTCTGGACACCGAGGAATTCATATCCGGCGAGATGGTTCAGCGCAGCGGCACGCCTTGCAGAACGCGGAAAAAGAACGCTTAGAGCGTATGATGATCGACTGCCAGAAGCAGCTTGCAGAAATCGAAGAACGGATTGCTGTTGGTGATAATCGTCGTGAACTGATCGAACAGTACACCAATCTGGAATACCTGACACGGGAGATTGTTGAAATCCTGATTGACTACATCGTGATAGGCAAGCGGATTCCCGGAACAAAGGATGTTCCCATCGAAATTCACTGGAATTTCTGATAAATGTCCTGAAAATTGGACTGAAACGAACCAGTCAACCCAAAATGTTGTTCTTATATGATTGCAGCAGATGTGGCCAGGCCATGGATGACGTTCGCAAGAGCGTGCAGAAACAACTGCCTGCCGGTCAGCGCCGCTACTTCAAACGCTCCCGCCGGCTGCTGCTCAAACACCGCGATGAGCTGACCGACGAGGACAAGGCTGCCGTTGACGTGATGCTCCGCTTCTCCGAACGGCTGGCGCAGGGCTACGCGCTGAAGGAGGCCTTCTACCACTTCATGGCCGCTCCGGATCGGGCTGAAGCCGACCACAGACTCGATTTCTGGCTCGACGCCTGCGACCGGCTCCGGCTTCCCGAGTTCATGCCTTGCCGAAGGATGCTGCGCAACTGGCAGGATTTCATCCTCAATGCCTTTGACGTCCGCCTCTCCAACGGCTTCACCGAGAGCTGCAACAACGCCATCAAGACACTCAAACGGGCTTCCTTTGGCTGCCGGAACTTCTCCCGCTTTCGTAAGAGAATTTTGTTATCTTTCTCTTTACACCCCAACATTTGACACAGAGCAAAGAACCAGGAAGGCTCAACGTCTTCCCGGTTCCGATTCAAGTTTTGCGCAGCCGCGCTTGCCTGCGCAGCAATCGGAGCATCCTATTCATCCCGAGTGGTCCCCTCTGCATTCAGCAGTTCCCTATGTCGTTCATATCCTGTTTTCGCAATCCGTATTGGCACAGCACGCGCATTCCGCAAGCATCTTTAGGGCTTTTTAACAGGGCCTGCGGAAATTCCCTGAACCGTGGGGTTGAAGGCTATGAATATCGGATGTATAATCGCAGGGATTGGAGGCATTGCGCATGTACTATCGAATTGGAGAGACCCTCGCGCCGGTGGAGCGCGGGGAGATTGCGGATTGGAGCGCCGTCGCTGCGGTGCTGCGCCCGGAGGAGCTGGCGGATGCGGCGCTGCCGCCGGAGCTGCTGCCGCCGGAGGCCATGCGGAGGATGGAGAGCATCCGCAGCTGCCATCTCACACTGGAGCGGAGCCGCATCCTCGGCGGGCTGCACATCCCGGCCCGTCCACAGCGCGCGGCGCGGCATGTGATCTTCGTATGGTGGAAGGACTGCCTGCTGTTCGTTGATCCGGACGGCGTCGCCGGGGAGTGCGTGGAGCGTGTTCTGGCCATGCGTCCGCACCACGCCGACGGCGCGGACGATCTGCTGATGGACTTCTTTCTGGCGCTGATTCTGGAGGAGCCCGCAACCATCCAGCAGCTGGAGGAGCGCATCTCCGGCCTCGAGCAGGCGGTGCTGGACAATAAAACGGAGAGGTTCATCAACCAGATGAGCGTGCTGCGCAGGGAGCTGAACCAGCGAAGCCGCTACTATGCCCAGCTGCGCAATCTGACCAACACCCTGCAGGAGAACGCGGGCGACCTGCTGGACGCTTGCAGCCAGAGCAGGCTGCAATATGTGCTGCGCCGTCTTGACAGCCTTTGCGAGGAGGCGGAGATGCTGCGCGAATACGCCAGTCAGGTGAGCAGCGAGTATCAGGCACAGGTGGACATCGCCCAGAACCACATCATGAAGATCCTGACCGTCGTGACCACGGTCTGCATGCCACTTTCGCTGATCGCCGGATGGTACGGCATGAACTTCATGAATATGCCGGAGCTTCACTGGGAATACGGCTATCCGGCGGTGATTGCGCTGAGCGCGCTGGTGGTGGGCGGCTGCATACTGTACTTCCGGAAAAAGCATCTCTGGTGATGGGTTCTATCCTTTCCCATGCTTCATCATCATCGGGTGATGTTTGCGGAAAGATGCAGAATCATTTCCCCTGCATTGTCGGAAATCGATGGCAACGACAAACACGGCAGAGAGTATCGCTCTCTGCCGCAGGGAAAGCTGTTCTGCAGAACCTGATCTTTGTCCGATGCCGCATGCTTTCACATTGTGTGCGCTCAACAATTGTCCAGATGCCGCTTGAGCGTCGCGCGCACCGCACCGGGCCCAGCGAGCTCCTCGCGGAAGATCGCCTCGATCTTCTCGCCCAGTCCGGCGGCGTACAGGTCGACGCCCCAGATGTTCTCGTTGGCGAGTATGGGCCGAAGCTGACCGTCGCAGCTCGCGGGCTGACCCACCCGAATGGAGCTGAACTGCTCCGTGAGCTCCGCGGCCATGGGATCGGGCGCAAGCGGATAGGCGTTTCCGGCATCGTCCACCTCCAGCAGGTAGCGCAGCCACCCGGCGATGGCCAAAGGTATGCCTGTGAGCCTTGCCGCACTCCCCTCCCGGGCCACATAGGCCTTGATGGTCTCGCCGAAGCGGAAGGCTACGCCCTGGGAGATGTCGGTGCAGATGCGCTGGCTGGTATCGCCCAAATAGGCGTTGGGGAAGCGCTCGTGGATGACCTCGTCGATGAACGCCTTCGGGGACAGGATGCCCGGATCCTCCACCACCGGAAGGCCCTCGGCATAGCCCACCTGATTCGCCAGCCGGGAGAGCTCAGGATCGGACATGCCGTCGGCAAACAGCTCGTGGCCCAGCATCACGTCGTAGGGACCCAGGGCGGTGTGAATGGGGTTCAGACAGGCGGTAACCTTCATGCGCTCGGAGCGGTTGACGGTGGTTCGGTCGGCCATGTAGACCCCGGCCCTCTCCAGCGGCGGGCGACCGTTGGGGAAGTTGTCCTCCACCACCAGGTACTGCGGGCCCTCGGCGTTGACGAAGGGCGCAATGTAGGTATGCTTCGAGGTGATGACCGGCTGCATGTCCTCCACGCCGTCCTTCTCCAGCGCGTTCGCCACGTCCACGCTGGGCCGGGGCGTAATCTTGTCGATCATGGTCCACGGGAAGCTGACCTTTGTCTCGTCGGACACGTAGTCCACGAAGCCTGCGTCCACAAAGCCCCTCTCCTGCCACACCCTGGCGGTCTCCAGCACGGAATTGCGCAGCTTTTCGCCGTTGCGGGCCACGTTGTCCATGCTCACCAGCGCCAAGGGCAGCCTTCCTGCCCGATAGCGCGCATACAGCATGGCTGTGACGATGCCCATGGCCCCGACAACCTTCTCCGGGCCGTTCTCCAGGTCGGCGCGCACGTAGCCGAGGTATTCTCCCCCGGCGTCGCGCAGGGCATAGCCCTTCTCGGTGATGGTGAAGGTCGCCAGCTGGAAGCCGGGATGGGTGAACACAGCCTTCATGCGCGCCCATGCCCCGGAATCGGCGGAGCGGGCCTTGATGGCCTCGGACAGTCCGCCCAGCACGCGCTTCTCCACGCTGCCGTCAGCCTTGAGAATCACGGCCAGGGCAAGGTTGTCGTAGGGGGCGTAGATTCTGTCCACCACATCGAAGTCAAAAGTCTCGATGCAGGTGATGCCCCGATCCATCTCTCCCTCCCGCAGGAGCCGGTCGGCGATGCCGCCCACAAAGATGCGGAAGATGTTGCCGATGCCGAAGTGCGCCCAGCGCGGATCCACCCGGGTCTGCGCAGCCAGCGCCTCGGGATTGTAGGGCGGCAGCTCGATGCCCGCCGCCGTCCAAGCCTGAACGTCCTTCAGATCCTTATAATTCAATTTCATGGGATGCTCCCTCCTGAAAAAAGGGAACAGGCGAAGGATTGCGACGCTTGCCTGTTCCCTGTTCTCTGTGCCTTAATACTCGATGACGCCCTTCACCACATTTCGGATGTCCCTGTGGCAGGTGGCGAAGGCATTGATCGTATCGTCGAAGGTGAAGCGGTGGGACACGATGGACTCCACGTCGATCCTGCCGTCGGCGATGGCGTTGATGGCCGTGGGATACAGGTTGCGGTAGCGGAAGATGGATTTCACGGTCAGCTCCTTGGTGGACATGACGCTGGTGTTGAAGCCATCCACCCGATCCTGTCCCAGGCCCACGATGATGACCGTGCCCGCAGGCTTTGCGCAGCTCAGGCAGCTGTCCACAGTGGCGGAGAAGCCGGCGCAGTCGATGCACACGTCCGCACCGCGCCCTTCGGTGAGCTCCATCACCTTCGCGACGAAATCCTCCTCCCTGGTGTTGACTGCGGTCGCGCCCAACTCCCGGGCTTTGTCCAGCCGCTTGTCAAGCACGTCGCCCACGATGATGCGGGTCGCGCCGTAGGCCTTTGCCGCCAGCAGCGTTACCAGCCCGATGCAGCCCGCGCCCATGATGGCCACGGTCTGCCCAAGCTTCACGCCGCCCATGTTGCAGGCGTGCAGGCCGATGGCCAGCGGCTCCACCAGTGCGCCCTCCGTAAAGCTCATGTTGTCGGGAATCTTGAAAGTGAAGGCCGCCGGATGGGCCACATACTCGCTCAGCACGCCATCGTAGGGCGGTGTGGCCCAGAAGCGCACGTCCCTGCACAGGTTGTAGTGGCCGGATAAGCACTCCTCGCACTTCATGCAGGGCACGCCCGGCTCCATGCACACCCGGTCGCCCTTCTTCAGCGTAGTCACGTTCTCACCCACGTCGAACACGACGCCCGCGGCCTCGTGACCCAGTACAAAGGGAAACTCCACCTTGAAATCTCCGATGGAACCGGAACGATAGTAGTGCAGGTCGGAGCCGCAGATGCCGACGGACTGGATCTTGATGATCACGTCATCGGGACCCATTTTCGGCATTGGAGACTCGCCCAGCTCAATTTTCTCGATACCCGTCATGTAAAATGTCTTGTTGGACATGGTTTGATCTCCTTATCAGTTGGTCTTGCGCTTGTTGGACATGCAATCCAGGCCGACGGCCGCCGCCAGAACCAGGCCCTTGACGACCATCTGGATGTACTCGGAGACGTTGAGCAGGATCATGCCGTTGGTCAGGCTGCCGATGATCAGCACGCCCGCGATCACGCCGGAGATGCGGCCCACGCCGCCGTTGACGGACACACCGCCCAGCACCACGCAGGTGATGACGTCGAACTCCAGGCCCTTGCCGACGGTGGTCTGCGCGGAGCCGGAGCGGGACAAAAGCACGATGCCGGCCAGGCCCGCAAAGAAGCCGGACAGGGCGTAGATCAGGTACTTCATCCTGTTGACCAGGATGCCGGAGAGCTCCGAGGCCTCCTCGTTGCCGCCGATGGCGTAGAAGTAGCGACCGAAGTAGGAGCGGTTGAGGATGAAGCTGCCGACGGCGAAGCAGATCGCCATGATGATCGCGCACCACGGAATCGGGCCAAGGGTCCAGCGGGCGAAGAAGTTGATGGCGGGATAGGTCTTGGTGAAGCCGGAAACCGGACGGCCGTTGGTCAGCAGGAACGCGAGGCCCTCAAACACGGTCTGGGACGCAAAGGTTGCAATCAGCGCGGGCATGTGCACGGTGGCGACCATGAAGCCGTTCAGCAGGCCGATCAGAACCGCCACGACCAGCGAAGCCAGGATTGCGATCCAGATGTTGACGCCCATGTTCACCATCATGTAGGCGCAGAGCATATTCACCAGGGTGATGATCGAGCCGATAGACAGATCGATGCCGGCGATCAGGATGACGAAGGTCATGCCCACGGAGGCGATGCCGTAATAGGAGACCTGGCGCATGATGTTGACGATGTTGCTGCCGGAGATGAACTTGCCGCCGCTGAAGATGGCGAAGAACAGCACCTCTACGACGAATACCAGCCAGATCGCATTTCTTTTGATGAGATTCTTGACATCCACCCTTTTCTCCATATCAGGAAACCTCCTTTTGATCCACGATTGCGGAAGCGAGCGCCATGATGGCGTCGGCATCGAAATCTTCCTTTTGCAGTTCACCCGTCATCCTGTGTTCGGCAAGCACGATGATGCGATCCGACATGCCGATCAGCTCCTCCATTTCCGAGGAGATCATCAGCACAGCGCGGCCCTGCTCCACCAGGGCGTTGATCAGCTTGTAGATCTCGTACTTTGCGCCGACGTCGATGCCCCGGGTGGGTTCATCGAATATAATCAGCTGAGAATCGGCAGCCAGCCACTTGCCCAGAATCACCTTCTGCTGATTGCCGCCGGAGAGGTTCTTGACCAGTTGGTTGATGGAGGGACACTTGATCTGAATCTCATCCCTGAATTTTTCCGCCGTCTTCTTCTCCGTGCCCAGGTCGATCACGCTGGCCTTGGAGATTCGATCATAGATCGGCATATTGATGTTGTTTTTGATGGAGACGCCGAGCAGCACGCCGTGGCGCTTTCTGTCCTCGGGCACCAGCGCGATGCCCAGGTCGATGGCCTCGCGCGGGGACTTGGGGTTGATTTCCTTGCCGTTGAGCAGGATCGTGCCGGATTCCTTGGCCCTTGCGCCGAAGATGACCTGCGCAAGCTCGGTACGCCCCGCGCCCACCAGGCCGCCCAGACCCAGCACCTCGCCCGCATGAATCTTGAGGCTCATGTCCTTGTCGCCGTTGCCGCAGACGTTCTTCAGCTCCAGCACCACCTTGCTCTTGTCCACGCAGGGCTTGCGCTCGGGGTACTTCTGGGTCATCTCGCGGCCCACCATCATGCGGATCAGCTGATCCACGGTGGCCTCGGGCGTAATCAGGGTATCCACATATTCGCCGTCGCGAATGACCTCGATGCGGTCGGTCAGGCGGAAGATTTCCTCCAGGCGATGGGAGATGTAGATGATAGAGACGCCGCGCTCCTTGAGCAGCTCCACAACCTTGAACATGCTCTCAACCTCGTTGTTCGTCAGCGGGGCGGAGGGCTCGTCCATAATCAGCACCTGGGCGTTCTGCTGTATGGCCTTTGCGATTTCAATCATCTGCTGATAGCCCACAGACAGGTTTTTCACAAGCTCCCTGGGGTTGATTTTGATGCGCAGCTGCTCAAAGGCCTTGGCAGCCTCAGCCTCCATCGCCTTTTTATCGATGGTGATGCCCTTGCGGATGGGCCGACCCAGGAACATGTTTTCCGCCGCAGACAGCTCCTTGACGTTATTGAACTCCTGGTAAATGATGGCAATTCCGTTTTCAGCCGCCAGCTGGGGCGTCATGTGGTCGAAAACCTTGCCGTTAATCTTGATTTTGCCCGAGGTGGGCACCACCGCGCCGGAGCAGCATTTGATAAGAGTGGATTTGCCGGCGCCGTTTTCGCCGATCAGACCCAGGATTTCGCCCCGGCGCAGCTGAAGCGTCACGTCGTTCAGCGCGACCACGCCAGGATACTCCTTTCGGATATGCTCTAATTCAAGAACAAAATCTTCGCTCATTGCGCAGCCTCCTTTGGGAAGAATACGGGAGTAAACAGATTGCGCCCCCTCCCAGGAGGGGAAGGGGCGCGGGTCAAACCCTGGTATGTATTACTGCATGCCAGCCTTGATCTGGGCAACAGTCTCCTCGGTGATGGGGGTCACGCCGCGGAAGACGTTCTGCGCGCCGACATTGTCGGCCAGGATCAGCGCGTACATGGAGGCGCAGGCGGTCGCGGTATCCACGTCAGAGCCCTCGAAGCCGATGATGCCCTTCGCGGGATAGGTGGGATCCTCCAACTGCTCCAGCTGCTGCTTGGTGACGTCGGTGGTGAACACGCCCATGTCCTCGGGGATTTCGCCGTTGGTGTAGATGTTCAGGGCTTCGTCCGCACCGATCATGGCGCCGGCGCCGACACCGGCAACGACCTTCGCGTTGGGATGGGCCTGCAGGGTGGTCTCAACAGCGGTCTGTGCATCAGAAGCGATGATGCCGGCCTGGTTGGCGACGACCTCATACTTGCCTGCGGCAACCTCTTCCAGACCCATCATGATGCCCTCTTCGCGCTCGAGCAGAACCTTAGTCTGGGGATAGCCGATCACGATGACCTCGGCCTTGTTGTCCTCGGTGTAGTGCTCGTTGATGAAGTTGCCGGCCAGCTTGCCGATCTCGGTGCCCAGGTAGGTGTTGTCCAGGATCCAGTTGGCATCGGTGTTCTCCATGGGATCGTCCCAGCACATCACCTTGATGCCAGCCTCGCGGGCCTGGGCGCAGACGTCCTCAACCGCAGCCGCATCGGAGGGATGCACCATGATCAGGTCGCAGCCGGAGGAGATGAAGTTCTCGATCTGGCCGATCTGGGTGGCGGAGGAGTCGTCGCAGGCGACGATGGTGAATTCAGCGCCCGCCTCGGTCAGAACGGTGTCCAGGGCAGTCATGACGCCTGCCCAGTAGGCATTCTGCAGGGACTGGATGGTGATGCCCAGCTTCTTGCCGGACAGAACGGACAGGTCGGCCTTGGCGTAGAATTCGGGGGATGCCTGAACGCCTTCGGTCTCTCCGGTGCTGGTCTCAGCGAGCGCGCAGACGCTCATGAGCATAACGACAGCCAGAATCAGTGCAACGAGTTTCTTCATGTTTGATCTCTCCTTTTCTATTCTCTATACGCCCACTCCGGACGCATAATTCACACTTATTCTATACGCCCGATGCGGACGCATGATTCACAATATGGATGTAATTATTTTGGAAATGCTTCCGCGATGCGGAAAATGCCATGCCAACCCTCCCGAACCCGGTCTACCGGGAGAGACTCCCATCGATCAGAAGCAGGTGAACGCGCCGTCAACGATGAAGTCGGAGCCGGTGGTAAAGCTAGAGGTGTCTCCCGCGAGGTAGACGCAGATGCTCTCCAACTCTTCGGGCTTGCCCAGCCTGCCCATGGGCGCGATGGCATTCCACTGGTCGATCAGCGCCCGCAGATGCGGTGCAGCCAGAACCAGCTCGGTACCGATGTATCCGGGGCTGATGCAGTTGACGCGCACGCCGCGCTTGGCCCACTCCACCGCCAGGCTCTTGGTCAGCTGAATGACCGCAGCCTTGGATGCGTTGTACGCGCACTGGGGCTGGGGCACGTTCACGATGTGGCCGGACATGGAGGCGGTGTTGATGATGGAGCCGCCACCGTGGGCCAGCATGTACTTGCCTGCGATGGTGTCGGTGAGGAACACGGAATTGATGTTCACGTCCATATTCTTGAGCCACTGCTGATAGGTCATCTCATCCGCCGGAGCGTTAATGCAGATGCCCGCATTGGCATGGCAGAAGTCCAAGCCGCCCAGCTTCTCGACGACCTCGTCGACCATCCGCTGCACGTCCTCCTCCTTGGTCACATCGCACTTGATGGCGATGACCTTGCGGCCGGTGGCTTCAGCGATTTCCGCAGCCGTCTTGACCGCAGTTTCGTAATCGAGATCCACGATGGCAACGTCCGCGCCGGCCTCCGCGAAGCCCGTTGCGGTGCACTTTCCGATGCCTCTGGCGCCGCCGGTGACGAAGCCCTTCTTTCCGTCCAGTCTCATGCGCTCAATGATTCCCATACCAACGCCTCCTCCAATCGATTTACGAAATTTAATTTCTCATTCTATTTTGTAAAATGGTTTTTCATTAACTGTTTTGATTATAAATAATAATCACAACGATGTCAATATGGCAATTTGCACAAATTCATTTCCCAATTTTATCACACTTTTCGGATTGTCATGGGCGGATTTGATTTGATAAAATAAGAGCGGTATGTTTTTTTCAGGAAAAAACGACAGGAGGCAGCACCATGCCCAAACGCATCACGCCCGGGCAGATCAAGGCGAACAACCGGCAGCAGATCTACAGTTTCATCTATCGGCAGCACAAGGTCTCCCAGCAGGACATCCTCTATGCGCTCCGACTGTCGCGTCCCACGGTGGCTGCGAACCTGAACGAACTGGAGGAAGACGGGTTGATCTGCAAAAACGGACAGATCGAATCCGATCAGATCGGGCGCAAGGCAATCGCCTATTCCATCGTACCCGACTACCGCGTGGCCATCGGCGTAGAGATTCTGCGTACCCAGGTGAAGCTGATCGCCGTGGATCTGTACGGAGAAAAGCTGCGCCGCGAGGTGGTGGAGCTGCGCTTTGCGCACGAAGCTTCCTATTATAACAGAATCTGTCGGGCCATCAACTGCTTTGTGGATGCGCTCCAGGCTCCCAGGGATCATATCCTGGGCGTGGGCATTTCTGCGCAGGGCCTGGCCTCAAAGGATGGCCGCAGCATCGTCTACGGCGCGATTCTGGGCTGTACAGGACTGACCATCGACGTCTTTGAACAGGACGTTCATCTCCCCTGCCGCTTCGTTCACGACCCGATGGGCGCGGCGCTCTCGGAGCTGTGGATTTCTCCGGAACTAACGAACGCCGTGTATCTGTCGCTGAGCTCCCATCTGGGCGGTGCGATCATCGTCAACCGGCACATCATGCCCGGCAAGCACGGCCACAATTCCACCTTCGAGCACATCCAGGCTCGATCCCGGGGCGAGCTCTGCTACTGCGGCAAGCGCGGCTGCTGGGACACCCTGCTGTCCCTTCAGGCGCTGGTGGGCGAGGAAACTCTGGGCGCATTCTTTGAAAACGTGCGTGCGGGCGACGCGTCCGCCATCAAACGCTGGAATCTTTATCTCAAAAACCTCGGACGGCTGATTGCCGCACTGCATCTGGTGAACGACGTGGATTTCATCCTCGGCGGCCACCTGGCACCCTACATTACCGAGAGCGACATTCAACACCTCTACGATGAAATCCGCCAGCTCTGTCCCTTCGAGGAGGAGCACGACTTCATCCGAATCAGCAAGATGCCCTCCCACAACATCACCGTTGGTATCTCCCTGCCCTACATCCACGCCTTTCTGGATGAGGCTGGTGTGGAGCTGGACGACGGAAAATAAGTGAACGGCACCCAGTCCAATGGGGCCTTCAGATCCATGCAATTTCCCTTCCTCGGTAGGACGATCTATAATTCATCCCATTCCTGAAGCAGAATTCCAGCTTTCTGTCCTTCCCGACAACCACCTTATCTATCAACGCCACAAAGGTGTAGGGATCGGCGTTGAACACTTCTTCTCATCATCGTACTTGCTGTTGCA
>JBJEJN010000025.1:0-4191 GCA_051878085.1 Aristaeellaceae bacterium
AAAAAGGAGGAAGAACCATGCAATATTCCCGCGAAGTTGAGGAAATGGTATGCGTTGCCAAGGGCCCCAATCACGGCCCGGCGCCGATCCCGGAAGAGGGTCAGTGGGTTCAGGCCAAGGAAATTAAGGACATTTCCGGCTTCACCCACGGCATTGGCTGGTGCGCTCCCCAGCAGGGCACCTGCAAGCTGTCCCTGAACATCAAGAAGGGCATCATCGAAGAGGCCCTGGTTGAGACCATCGGCTGCTCCGGCATGACCCACTCCGCCGCCATGGCCAGCGAGATCCTGCCCGGCAAGACCATCCTCGAGGCGCTCAACACCGACCTGGTGTGCGACGCCATCAACACCGCCATGCGCGAGCTGTTCCTGCAGGTCGTCTATGGCCGCACGCAGTCCGCTTTCTCCGACGACGGCCTGGTCATCGGCGCCGGTCTGGAGGATCTGGGCAAGGGCCTGCGCTCTCAGGTCGGCACCATGTACGGCACCAAGGACAAGGGCACCCGCTATCTGGAGATGGCTGAGGGCTACGTCCTGCAGATGGCGCTGGACAAGGACAACCAGGTTTGCGGCTACAAGTTCCTCTCCCTGGGCAAGATGATGGACGCCATCAAGAAGGGCATGTCCCCCAACGAGGCCTACGAGAAGAACATCGGCACCTACGGCCGCTTCAAGGCCGAGGACGGCGCCGTCGCCTGGATTGACCCGCGCAAGCAGTAATAGGAGGTGTGCATAATGGCTCTGTTTGAAGGATATGAAAGACGCATCCCCCAGCTCCAGCCCGTTCTGGAAAAGTACGGCTTCAAGGATTTTGAGGAGCTGAAGGCCTACAACAACTCCAAGGGCGTTGATGCATACAAGATCGTCGAAGGCATCCAGCCCATCGCTTTCGAGAACGCCAAGTGGGCCTACGAGCTCGGCGCTGCCATCGCTCTGAAGAAGGGCGTCAAGACCGCCGCTGAGGCCGCCACCTGCATCGGCGAGGGCCTGCAGGCCTTCTGCATCCCCGGCTCCGTCGCGGACCAGCGCCAGGTCGGCATCGGCCACGGCAATCTGGGCGCAATGCTGCTGAGCGAGGAGACCGAGTGCTTCTGCTTCCTGGCCGGCCACGAGTCCTTCGCCGCCGCTGAGGGCGCAATCGGCATCGCCCGCAACGCCAACAAGGTGCGCAAGAACCCCCTGCGCGTCATCCTGAACGGCCTGGGCAAGGACGCCGCCATGATCATCTCCCGCATCAACGGCTTCACCTATGTGCAGACCAAGTATGACTACCTCGGCCACGACGTCAAGGAAGATCATGCCCTGACCATCGTCAGCGAGACCGCTTACTCCGATGGCGAGCGCGCCAAGGTTCGCTGCTACGGCGCGGACGACGTCCGCGAGGGCGTTGCCATCATGTGGCACGAGAACGTCGGCGTTTCCATCACCGGCAACTCCACCAACCCCACCCGCTTCCAGCATCCCACCGCGGGCACCTATAAGAAGGAAATGACCGAGGCCGGCAAGAAGTACTTCTCCGTGGCCTCCGGCGGCGGCACTGGCCGTACCCTGCATCCCGACAACATGGCCGCCGGCCCCGCCTCCTACGGCATGACCGACACCATGGGCCGCATGCACTCCGACGCGCAGTTCGCAGGTTCCTCCTCCGTCCCGGCGCACGTCGAGATGATGGGTCTGATCGGTGCGGGCAACAACCCCATGGTCGGCATGACCGTCGCGGTTGCCGTTGCAGTCGAAGAGGCGCAGAAGTAATTTCCGCTGAAAACCTGGAGATCCCGAGATGTATTTTGCATCCGGGGTCTCTTTTTGTCTGCAAGACAGGGCCTCCATACAAATGTGCATAGTCTATAATATCTATGACATATTTACGTGATAAAATCTAAACAGAATTAGCATATTTGGAGGAAATTACGCAATGAAGAAGCATTTGGCCCGCGTATTGCTCGCGATTCTGCTGCTGAGCATGTTCCCTGCATCTGCGCTGGCTGCGAAGGCGAGCATCTCGCTGGGCGGAAATCTGGGCTTTCTGTATGAGGACGGCTCGGTCACGCTGAAGCCGAAGCTGAAGAACCTGTCGGCATCGGATCTGTTCTGGAGCAGCTCCGACGAGAGCGTCGCAGCGGTCTCCGGTGGAACCATCCGGGCGAAGTCCGCCGGGCGCACGGTGATCACCGTCTCCGGCGGCGGCGCGACGGCCCGCTGCGGCGTGGTGGTGCTGCCCAGGGAGCTGCAGGTGAAGGTGGGCGAGACGGTTTCGCTGCCGAACGGCACCAAGGAGAGCTACACCATGCAGTACGATTCCATCGCCAGCATAACCAAGGGCGGTGCGATCACAGGCAAAAAGGTGGGAAGCACGCTGCTGCGCGTCAGCTACGGCAAGCAGAAGCTCTACGTGCAGATTCAGGTGACGGACAGGGAGGAAGTGCAGGTGGAACAGAGCAAGGCAGCGCAGCTGAGCTGCGCTTCGCAGACGGATCAGATCGTACTTGTGGAGTACCAGAGCGGCAGCAAGGCGAACCTGAGCATCCATGAGAAGCGGAACGGTGTGTGGAAGGAGCTGTACGCCTGCACGGCCTACGTGGGGAAGAACGGCATCGGCAAGACGAAGGAGGGCGACAAGCGCACGCCCACGGGCACCTTCAACCTGACAACTCCCTTCGGAATCAAGGCCGATCCCGGCGCGAACCTGCCCTACACCCAGGTCACGAAGTACCACTACTGGTGTGGGACCTCCGGTTCGGAGTACTACAACCGGCTGATCGATACCCGCGTGACCGACCGGGCGCGCACGTCGTCGGACGAGTACCTCATCAGCTACGTGCCGGAGTACAACTACTGCATGTTCGTCGATTACAACGCATCCGGCGAGGCGGGGAAGGGCAGCTGCATCTTCCTGCACTGCACCGGAAGCAGCAAATCCACAGGCGGCTGCGTGGCCGTGCCGGAGAGCGTGATGAAGAAGATCGTGCAATGGGCCAAGCCCGGCGCGAAGATCGTGATTCAGTGACAAGAGTATGCGACAGAAGCCCTCGGTTCGTCGATGAACCGAGGGCTTCTGTTCACATGTAAAGGCCTTTCGGTCAATCCACGCGCTGGAACACCACTGCGGTGCGGCAGGGAATGTAGACCTCGAAGCCGGTTCCCTTTTCCGGAATCTCCTTCGCCTGATAGACGTAGTCCTTGCTCACGCGATCCAAGCCGCCGAACTCGGCATCGTCGCTGGAGAAGATGGCGCGATAGTTGCCCGCACCGGTGATATGGGTGTGCATGAAGAACTTCGGATCGGACTTGGTGGTGTTGAAGTTGAACAGGTACAGCAGATCGCCCTTCGCAAAGGAGATGATCTTGTTGTCCTGATCGATCCACAGGTTTACCGCCTGGGGCTTGCTCAGCACCCGGTACTTGCGCGCAAACTTCAGCATGGCCCGGTCGAAGTTCTCCAGCCACTGATACTTCAGGTAGCCGTTCTCCGCCAGCGACCACTGGCGGCGGGCGTACTTGTAGCTCCAGCCGTTGCCCTCGCGGGGGAAGTCGATCCACTCGGGATGGCCGAATTCGTTGCCCATGAAGTTGAGATAGCCCTCGCAGGCCAGCACCAGCGTGGAGAAGCGGATCAGCTTGTGCAGGTCGATGGCGCGGTCGATCACCGGGGAGTGGTAGGCCTTGTCCATGCCGGTGTACATCTCCGCGTCCGCCATGCGGAAGATCAGCGTCTTGTCGCCCACCAGCGCCTGGTCGTGGGACTCGCAGTAGCCGATGTTCTTCTCCTTCGGGCGGCGGGTGGTCATCTCATACCAGAGCTTGTGCATGTCCCACTGCTCGTCCTTGTACTCCTTCAGCAGCTTGATCCAGAAGTCCGGCAGGCCCATGGAGAGGCGGTAGTCGAAGCCCACGCCGCCGCTGCGGATCGGGATGCACATGCCTGGCATGCCGCTCATCTCCTCCGCAACCGTCACAGCGAAGGGATTGACGGAGTGAATCAGCTCGTTCGCCAGCTGGAGGTAGGTGATGGCGTCCACGTTGGTGTTCAGGCCGAAGTACTGGTCGTAGCTGGAGAAGCTGGTGCCCAGGCCGTGGTCCTGATAGATCATGGAGGTCACGCCGTCGAAGCGGAAGCCGTCGAAGTGGTACTCCTCCTGCCAGAACTTCAGGTTGGAGAGCAGGAAGTGGAGCACCTCCACCTTGCTGTAAT
>JBJEJN010000026.1:0-4178 GCA_051878085.1 Aristaeellaceae bacterium
ATCTCTTCAATCTGACCACCGCCGATCTGAAGGCTTACGACGTTGTGGTAGACGCCTTCGGCGCGTGGGCTCCCGAGGCCCTGCCCCAGCACAGCGCCTCGCTGAAGCACCTGTGCGACATCCTCAGCGGCACGGAGATTCGCCTGCTGGTGGTGGGCGGCGCGGGCAGCCTGTACGTCAATCCGGAGCACAGCGCGCAGGTCATGGACGGCCCCGACTTCCCGGAGATGTTCAAGCCCCTGGCCAACGCGCAGGGCAAGGCGCTGGAGGAGCTGCGGCAGCGCAGCGACGTGAAGTGGACCTTCGTCAGCCCCGCCTGCGACTTCCAGGCAGAGGGTGCGCGCAGCGGCAGGTACCTGCTGGGCGGCGAGGAGCTTATGCTGAACGCGCGCGGCGAGAGCATCATCAGCTACGCCGACTACGCCATCGCCATGGTGGACGAGGCGACCTGTGGAAACCACATCCGCCAGCGCATCAGCGTCGTGCGCGCCTGATCCACACCGCGCACAAAGCTGGTTCAGTGCGCAAAAATACCAGGCATTTCAGCCTGGTATTTTTGCGTGTTTGCGGACTGCGACGGTGGTCAATGGAGCCATATCAGCTGCGAAACATCGCACATGCGCGATGGCAGGAAGGCACGCTTCATGCGCAAGAGCTGCGCTGTATGCGCGGAACAGCCTTCTCATTTTTCAGCCTTCTTCCCCGGCTTCCATCCCCAGCACCCTGCGGACGGTCTGCTCGAAGCAGGCCATGTCGATGGGCTTGGAGACGTGTGCATTCATGCCCGCCGCCAGGCAGTCGTGAATGTCCTCGGAAAAGGCGTTGGCCGTCATGGCGATGATCGGGATCGTGACCGCCAGCGGATGCGCCGAGGCGCGGATCGCCCGCGTGGCCTCGAGACCGTTCATCACCGGCATCTGCACGTCCATCAGGACGGCCGAATACTGGCCAAGCGACGAATTCTCGAAAGCCTCGACGACCAGCCGGCCATTTTCGTAGATGTCCACGCTTGCACCGGCGATCTTCAGCATCTCCTTCAGAATTTCCGCATTCAGCTCGTTGTCCTCCGCAGCCAGGAAGTGCAGCCCGTTCAGGGCGCTGGACGTCTCCGCGCCCTTCCCCACCTCATGACCGTGCAGGATCTCGTCCAGCGTCGCGCGCAGCTTGGACACGAAGAAGGGCTTCGCCAGGATGCCGTCCACCGGAAGCTCCTCCGATTTTGCGATGGTGTCGTTCAGGTCGTAGGAGGACAGCAGGATAAACGGGCAGGGCCGCTGCATCAGCCTGCGCAGCTCGATGGCGGTCTGCCTGCCGCTCATGCTGGTCATGTACCAGTCGATCATCACGGCGTCGAAATCGCAGTCCTCGCGGACGATGCGCACGGCCTCCTCGCCGGACAGCGCATATTTCACCTCCACGCCGTACTTTTTCATGGAGAGCGCAATGTCCCGGCAGACCTGTGCGCTGTCGTCCACGACCAGGATGCGCAGGATGCCGTTCTGCTCCCAGAAGGAGGCGTTGCCCATCTCGTCGGAGATCTGCAGCTCCAGCTCGACCGTAAAGGTGGAGCCCTTGCCCTTCTGCGTCTGCACGGATACCTGGCCGCCCATCAGCTTCACCAGACTCCGGGTGATGGCCATGCCCAGGCCGGTGCCCTGCACCTTGTTGGTCACGGAATTCTCCTCGCGGGTGAAGGTGTCGAAGATGCGCGCGGCGAATTCCTCGGTCATGCCGTAGCCGTTGTCCTGCACGGTGAAGCGGAAGCTGGCGTACTGCGGCCGCCGGTTCGGCAGCTCCGTCACGGAGAGCACGATGTGGCCTCCGTTCGGCGTATACTTGCAGGCGTTTGACAGAAGATTGAGCAGAATCTGGTTCAGGCGCAGCTTGTCGACGACGATGCTCTCGTGCTGCACGTCGTGGGTGACCACCTCGAACACGTGTCCCTTTTTCAGCATCTGCGGGCGGATGATGGTCTCCGCGCCGTCGATGATGTCCGCGATGCGCTCCTCGGACAGGCTCAGATTCGTCTTGCCCGCCTCAATCTTGGACATGTCCAGCACGTCGTTGATGAGTCCGAGCAGGTGCTGGCCGGAGGATTTGATCTTCTTCGTGTATTCCCGAACCCTCTGCGGATCGTCCGCATCCCGCTCGAGCAAATCCGCAAAGCCCACGATGGCGTTCATCGGCGTGCGGATGTCGTGGGACATGTTGGTCAGAAACGAACTCTTGGAGTTGTTCGCCGCGTCCGCCACCTTGAAGGCCTCCTCCGCCGCATGCTTCGCCTGCTCGGCCTCCTGGCGGGAGACCTCGATCTTCGCGCTGTTCTCCTGCTCCTTCCGGTAGAGCTGCTCCTGCTGCTGCATGCGCATTGCGATGATCAGAATCAGGACCAGTATGATTGCAAGCACGAGGCCGGCAAAGAGCAGCGTCGTTACAACGGAATCGATCAGTATCTGCGTATTCGTCGCGACGTACTGCGCGGGTATGACCAGCATGAGCACCCAGTTGGTGTCGGCCATGCGATGCAGGCACAGGTAGTACTCCGTTCCATTCAGGGAAGCGTTCGCAATCGAATTGCCCGTCTCCTGAAGCGTCTGCATGCAGGACGCATAGCTGTTGCCATGCGTGTACGTCATGTCCTCGAGGATGCTGTAGATGTTTCTGCCGACAAAGATCTGCCCGCGCGCCTCCGAATCCGTCGCGTACAGCTTTGTGCCGCTGTCGTTCATCAGATAGACCGTGCTCTGCCCGCAGAACGCATCCGTGTGATAGCGATTGATGATGATCGAAAAGTCCTTGATGTACCCGCAATACGAAATTGTGCAGTTCTCCAATCGAATGGGTTCCTCCAGCCTGTAGATGAACAGGATGTCCGTCTCGTCCGTGCCGAAGATGTTCGTGACGCTGCTGATGCGCTCCCCGCAGTCCACCAGCTTCTCGATGTTGTAGATCACACCCTTCTTTCCCGAGGCGGTATAGTATCCGCCGCTATCGTCGATTGCGATGGGCGTGAGCTTGTTCGATCCCGCATGATAGGTATTCTGTATTTTCTTCAGATACTCCGTCAGCTGTTCAAGCGTCTCAGGCTGCTCGCCGATCGCACCGTCCCGGATGAACTGCGCCGTTGCCCACTCATTGCTCATGAGCATATCCATGCTGGAATACAGCTCCTTGGTGACCTCGGTCATCTGGTTCAGCCGCTCCTGGTAAATCAGTTCATCAAGATAGTCCCGATAGGAAGATAATGCAAAGACAACCCCGATTCCGATCACGATCGTGAGCAGAATTGGAAGCAGGATTCTGTTCTTCTTCAGATAAGCCCTCTTCATAAATCGATCCTGTCCTTTAATCGGCGGCACAGCTTACGCTTCCCAGAGAATATCCGCCGGCTTCGTGACCTCCACGCGATCCAGATACGCCTCCATCGCCTCAAGCCCCACGATCCCGCTGTCCTGCATTTCGCTCTCCGCAGCGACCTCCTCCGCAATTCCCGCAAAATACACGGTATACTCCGCCGCATCGTCCAGCTCAAAGCCCTCGGGCGCGACGAGCACGTAGGGATAGCTGTTTCCATCGCCGTTCAGATCATAGCCGATCTCCGCAAGCTCCCGGATTCGCGCGCCGGTGAAGGTATAGGTCTGGATCGTGCCGTACCAGCCCGTCGGCAGCCAGCAGACGATGTCCATCTCCGTCATCTCCAGCGGCATCATGGCGCCGCCGATGCCATCGGCGTTCTCCCGCCGCGCGCTGACGCCCGCCTTCCACTCGTTCAGGGAGATCAGCGCCAGATCCGCGCCCGCCGCCTCGCAGAACACCATGCCGGTGAGCCTGGCAAGGTCCTCCACGTAGAGCGTCTCCTCCACGTGGGCGTAGACGTGTGCGCCGGAGGAGAGGTTCTCCGCCTGGCATGCGTCCATCGTGGTCAGCACGTCCATGGCGGTGCAGTCCCCGCGCAGATAGGCAAAGAAGGTGTTGCCCACGTCCACCATGATGTTCTCCCAGCCCGCATAGATCAGCGGGGCGACATGGCCATCCGCGATGAAGTCCCTGTAATCGTAATAGGGGCTCGATTCGGGCATCTCCCAGTCCTTCAGGGAACAGACGCGGGCGGAAGCCGTCTCGTAGCGCTCCATGATGCGCATCATGCCCTCGTCGGTGGAGAGCAGCTCCATGACCTT
>JBJEJN010000027.1:0-36918 GCA_051878085.1 Aristaeellaceae bacterium
CCGCCTATCCGGAGTGCCGCGTGGTGGTCACCAAGGAGACCATGACCGTCGAGGGTATGATCAAGATCGTGTATGACCTGCTGAAGGACAAGCTGAACATCGCGAAGCTCACCTTCACCAGTGGCGTGAACGCTGCCTCCCAGGAGTACCCGGTGGACAAGACCATCGACCGCTGCCCGCTGTGCGGCATCGCGCTGAACGAGAACGGCGTGTGCCCGAAGTGCGGCTATCGCAAGTAAGCGAGAATTATCGGCTGCCCACCCGTTGAAAGACGGGAAGCGCCCCCGATTGCAAATTCCATGCAATCGGGGGCGCACATTTTTTGCGCTGTGCAGCCGCGTTCGTTCTGCGGCGGGGTGAGGCTGTCCCAAACGATTTTATGCTTTCATTCAGGGATTGGCCCGGCCGGGGCTGGGCTGCTTTGCACTGCTCCAGCTGCCGTCGTCAGCGCGCGACCAGGCCACGTCCCGCTGCAGCAGGTCAAACTGTACGCTGTCCATCTCCCTGCCGTTGACGTCGGAGAGCACGACCTCCTCGCCCTCGGAGCTCAGCGAGAAGCTGGTGTGCAGGTGCGCGGGATCGTCCTTGCGGTCGAGGCCCGAGGCAAAGACCACAAGATACTCGCCGGGCGCAAGGGTCACGTCCGGGAAGCGCCACTTGCGCGCGCGGGCGGAATTGTCCGAGAGGTACCAGCCGGACAGGTTCACCGCCTCGCCGGAGCGGTTGTACAGCTCGATGTAATCGTAGTACTGGCCGTTTTCATCGGCGATGGTCTTGCTGTTGCTGGACATCAGCTCGGTGACGATCACCGGACTGTCGCTGCGCGGCTCGTTGAGCGCGCGATAGTTCTCCTCGGTGTTGAGCAAGCCGGGCGTGGGCATGCTGCTCTCAGCCCATTTGGAGGTATCCAGCCGGACATAGGAGCAGTTGCGCGTCACAGCGGGCAGGTTCACCGTATCGATGGCGGTGCCGCCCTCGTTGAACAGCATCAGCGTATCGCCGGAGGAGGACAGGCGGAAGGGCGCATGCAGCTCCTCGCCCGCAGTCGCACGCAGGCGGCTGTCGGCGTACACCAGCAGGCACTCGCCGGCGTTCAGCCAGACCTCCGGGAAGGTGAACACCGTCACCGAATTGGCGGTCTTGGACAGGCTGTAGCCCGCCAGATTCACCGCGCTCTTGCCAATGTTGGCGATCTCGATCCAGTCCGGCGTGCTGCCGTCCTCGATGCTCAATACGCTCTGGTTGCCGGTCATGACCTCATTGATGCGGATCGGACCGCCGGAGTGGATCTCCGACACCGCCTGCACCGCAGGCACGCTGTTCACCTGCCGCGTCTTCAGCGGGAAGCCGTCGGGCCACAGGCACTGCAAACTGTAGGCCAGCACCGCCACGACCACGCCGACGATCAGCAGCACGCTCAGCTCCCGCATCAACGGACCGATTCCACCCCGACGGCGGGAGGCAGGCCTGCGGCTGGCGGGTGCGCCGCGCCGCACGGGTGCGCCGCTTCCCGGGCGAACCGGCGGTCTGCCTGCGCCGCCGGCATACGATCCCGGTCGGGCCGCGCTCCGCTGAGGGCCGCGCTGGCCCTGGGGATAGGGCCGTCTGTTCGATTGGCTCACTGAGATTTCCCTCCCATAGAAGTTTCAGCCGATTTGCCCTGGGCAGATCAGGCCGACTCTCCGGAGTAGGAAACCAGGGTCGCGTCGTACACGCCCTGCACCGCGCGCAGCTTGTTCAACAGCGCGTCGGGCTTGTCCACGCGCACCTCGTAAGTCGCTTCGATGCCGTTGGAGGAGACGGTCTTGCTCTTGAGCTGCTGGTTGCGCACGCTGGCCACGATCTGGCTGGCAGCGCGCTCGGCCTCGTCGCCCATGCGCAGCACCAGAAGGAAGCTGTTCATGCGCTTGGACTGCACGTTCACCACCACGGTGATCAGGATGCCGATGCCCACAACGGTCAGCGCGGTCAGGAAGAACTGGCCTGCGCCCAGCAGGATGCCCATCGTCAGCGCCCAGAACATGTACGCGGTGTCCAGCGGATCCTTCACCGCCGTGCGGAAGCGCACGATGGACAGCGCGCCGACCATGCCCATGGACAGCTGAATGGACTCCTTGATGCACATGACCACCGGGCAGGTGATCAGCGTCATCAGCACCAGCGTCAGCGCGAAGTTGTTGGAATACATCACGCCGCGGAAATTCCGGCGGTAGATCCAAGCGATGAAGAGACCGACGGCGAATGCCAGCACGAGCGACACGACAATCGTCAGCCAGGATGCGGGGGTGATCGTCTGGGAGCTCCAGAGTCCGGAAATTGCGTTCATGGTTCGTTCCTCCTAAGTATCTTTAAAATCTCATCAAAGGTATCGTGTGGCGCGGCGCGCGTCAGCCCTCCAGGGGCTCAAAGCGCCGGCAGAGCACATATTTGGAAACGGCGCTGCGCTCGGCCTCCACGCCGTCCAGCAGCGCGGCGATGTGCCCCGGAAGGTAGCGGTCGAACTTGACCTCCAGGATCTCCACGTTCCGGTCGTGCGGAGAAACCGTGGGCAGCTCCGCGTTGAACAGATCCTGGGAATGCAGGCCGCTGCACAGCCCCAGATCGAAGGTGATGCGCACGTTCTCCGCCGGGTGCAGGTAGGCCTCCCGGGCGTAGTCCACGATCACCGCCGGGCGCAGCAGCCGCAGCCGCATCTGCACGTACATGTCCTGCAACAGCGGATTGCTGGAGGCCTGCAAGCCGCGCGGATCGCCGGAGATCAGCTGCTCGCAAAGCCGCCGGGTGATCTGCACCGAGGACTTCTGGATCAGATCGCCCATCTTGCGCTTGCGCTCCAGAAAGATCTCCTTGTCGGAGTAGCGGTAGATGCGGATGCGGTACTTGTCGCGGTGCATCACACCCGCCTGCTTGTCGTAATAGGCGCTGTCGTCGACGTCATCGAAGTACAGCGAACGGATGACGTAGGGTTTGCCCCCCTTGCAGTGGGGATCCATCCTCATCACCGGCCGCAGGCGCGCGCGCAGTACGTCCAGCTCCGCCGGATTGATGAAATATTTCAGCTCATGCCGCGCGGGCAGGCTGGTTCTCTTGTCCTGCATCCTGTTTACGCACCTCCCTGCGCGGCTGTCCACGCCTGAATCTTTGCCACGGCCTCGCCGAAGTACCTCTGCTTCTCCGCGTCCGTGAACTCAAACACGCCGTCGAAGTACTCCAGGATCTTGGTCGGGCGGGTCTGGGCGTAGTCCACGATCTCCTTGAGCTGCTTGTTGTACTTCTCCTGCGACATGCCCAGCTTCGCCAGATACTCCGGCAGCAGGCCGTCGATCAGGTCGTAGCGTGCCTCAAACTTCGCCATCACCGCCTCGGTGGAGAAGGTGGTGGCCAGTTGCTCTCCGAAGTAGGTCAGGAAGCGCTCGCGGATCGTGTCGTTCACCATGCAGGCGATGAACAGCTCCGTGCGCGTGTACTTGTTTGTGCCCATGCCCTGCGGATCCAGCCAGCGGCGGATGGAGTTGGTGTCCACATCGAAGGCCCAGTCCAGATCGAAGAGCACCCATCGCCACTTGCCGTCGGCCTTGGCGTTGCGGTAACGCTTCACGTTCAGCGTATCGCCGTTGCCCACGAAGATCTCGATGGCCATGTACTCGATGTAGTTCTGAAGATCGATGGTCGCATCGATGCGCTCGTAGACCTCCTGGGTGTTGAGGTTGTTCTTGTTCTCCTTGAGGAAGTCGATCAGCGCGGCGTAGGTGTCGTTGGAGCCCTGCATCACGTTGTTGTTGGCCTTCACCAGATCGATGTCATCCTCCATGCCCTCCCAGCCCTCAAACTGGCAGATGGAGTGGGTGTTGATGCGCTCGCGCAGGTACATCATGCTGTAGTACTGGCCGTTGAGATAGCAGACGCAGATCTCCGACTCCTGATACATCACGGAGGTGTCCTCCGCCAGCGTGCTCAGCACCGAATCGCGCATGAAGGTGCGGTTGTAATCCTGACCGGAGGCGCGCAGCAGGAAGGACTGGTACTCCGTGTAGTCCCGGTTGGTAAAGATCGGGTATTCAAAGCGGCTGGAGCCGTATTCATTCCTTGCGATGACCTTGAATGCCTTGACGTCGGCGGCGCGGCTGTACTGGCCGTGCAGCTTGATGCCGCACTCCTGAGAAAGCACCTGCTCGCCGTCGCCCAGGAAGAGCTCCACGTGGGCCTCGCGCTCCCAGTCCATCCAGAAGTTCGCGCCCTTGTTCAGCGAACCATAGGGGAACTCCGCCAGGGCATTGGGACCCTTGATCATGATACCCCGATCCTGGCTGGTCAGGTTGTCCCAGTCGGACACCAGCGACACCACGCGCGCGCCGCCCTCGTTGTTCACGTCGTAGAGGTAGCTCTGGGCGTCCATGTAGGACTCCATGTAGCCGTCCCGGTAAACGCGGGTGCGCAGGATGGTGGTGGAATTTACGGTGATCGGCCCGGTGTAGAGCGTGGAGGACTGATCCGGGTCGGAGCAATCCAGGGTGTAGTAGATACGGCTGCCGGGCGCGGCGGAGAGCTCCACCGTGAACGCGTCGCCGGTCTTGAACAAACCGCCCCGCACGGAATACTCGGCAACCTCCGCGCGGCCGCGATAGCGGCTGGCGCTGTTGGCGGTGCCGGGCGTGCCCTCGGCGAAGTAGAAGCAGCCGTTCTCCCCATTGACGCGTCCGTAGGAGACGCCGCCGTACTGCCGGGGCAGGTACAGCGCGTCCTGAATTTTGCCGTCCGGCGTGGACAGCGCCATGGTGTAGCCGCCCTCGACGTTCAGCGAAAAGTCCGCGTTCAGATAGCCGTCCAGCATGCTGACCGTGCTTCCCGACAGGTACACGCCCAGATACTGGCCGGGCTGGATCACCGTGCCGGAGGGGAACTGCCACTTGCGGGGCTTGGATGCGTCGTCGGTCAGGCCGTAGCCGCTCAGGTCCACCGCCTGGCTGCCGCCGTTGTAGATCTCCACCCAGTCGTACTTCTGACTGCTGGGCGAAGCCATCACTTCATTGATGTACACGCCCGCCGCCGCGCCGAAGCGCTGTGCGTTGAGCGCCGCTGCGTTCTCGTGGGTATTGGCTATGCCCGGCGTGGGCGCCATCTGGGTGCTCCACGCGCCGTCAAAGTAGCTGTAGGCCTGACCGTTCGTCAGCGCAGGAAGCTCCACCGCAGACACGGTCTGGCCGTCGGCGTTGCTCAGGTAGACGCTCTCGCCCGCGCTGCTCAGCTTGAAGTTGGTGTGCAGATTGCTTGCGCTGTTCCTGCGGTCGTAGCCGGAGCAGTACACCACAAGGTAGCCGCCCGCCGGGATCTTCACCGCCGGGAAACTCCACTTCTTCAGCTTGTCGCTGGAATCGGAGAGGTACCATCCCTCCAGATTCACATCCGAATCGGAGGTATTGTGCAGCTCCACGTAGTCGTGGGTCTCGCCGTTTTCATCCGGGCAGTAGATCGTATTGGAGCTCATGACCTCGCTGATCTCCACCGCGCCGCTCTGCACGCGAACCTTCGCCGCGCCGCTGCCCTCATCGGCGATTTCATTTTTGCGCCCGGGGGTTGCCGCGCCGCTGATCTGCCAGACACCGTCCGCGTCCCGGCAGTAGACCTCGTCCACGCCCAGCTCCGGCGTGGTCACGCTGTCGATGGCCGCGCCCTGTGCGTCAAGCAGCACCACGCTGTCCCCGCCGGAGGCAGCGAGCCGGAAGGGCGCGCTCAGCGCTTCGCCGGAGGTCGCCGCATCGGAGCCCTCGGCGTAGATCACCAAATATTCGCCCGGCGCGATGGTCACGTCCGGGAAGACAAAAACCTTGTTGATGTTGGATTCCACCAGCAGCGAATACTTGGAAAGGTTGACGGACGCGCTGCCGCTGTTCACAATCTCGATCCAGTCCGGCGCGTCGCCGGTGTCGCTCAGCAGCGTGGAGCCGTTCTCGGACATGATCTCGCTGAGCTGAATGGCGCTCTGCGCCGCCTCGCCCGAGGCCGCGCGGCCGTCCAGCAGCGCGCTCCCCTGCAGCAGGTAGCCCGCCACGATGGCGACCACGCACACGCAGGCGACCAGCGCAACCACCAGCGGACGCTCGCCCTCCCGCTTGCGAAGCCAGAGCGCGTTCCGCCTTGAAACGCCGCTGCCGCCGGACTTTCCGTTGGCGCGGCCTTGCTTTTTTTGGGACACGGATTTTCCTCCATCTATGTATAGGCACAATGACCGATATTAAACCTCTACTTTATATAATACTCCTTTTTAAAGGCAGCAGCGAGTGCAAAGAATCTATATTTTTCTGAACATTATGTTAATTTATTGGGAATCATGTCGACTCCTGTGCGCAAAAAGAGACCCGGCATGTGCCGGGCCTCTCGGTAGAACAGTTTACTTGGCGAATTCCACCGCGCGGGTCTCGCGGATGACGTTCACCTTGATCTGTCCGGGGTACTCCATTTCCTTTTCGATCTTCTTGACGATCTCGCGGGCCAGGATCAGCGTGCCTGCGTCGTTCACATCCTCGGGCTTGACGACGATGCGGATCTCGCGGCCGGACTGGATCGCGTAGCAGGTCTCCACGCCGTCGAAGGAGTAGGCGATGGACTCCAGCTTCTCCAGGCGCTTGATGTAGTTCTCCAGCGACTCGCGGCGTGCGCCGGGGCGCGCTGCGGAGATTGCGTCCGCAGCCTGCACCAGCACGGCCTCCACGCTGGCGGGCTCCACATCGTTGTGGTGGGCCATGATGGCGTTGACCACCAGGTCGTTCTCGCGGAACTTCTTGGCAAGCTCCGCGCCGATGGTGACGTGGGTGCCCTCGACCTCGTGGTCGATGGCCTTGCCGATGTCATGCAGCAGACCTGCGCGCTTCGCCAGCTGCACGTCCGCGCCCAGCTCCGCCGCCATCACGCCCGCCAGATGGCTGACCTCGATGGAGTGGCGCAGCACGTTCTGGCCGTAGCTGGTGCGGTAGCGCATGCGGCCCAGGAGCTTGACCAGCTCCGGATGGATGCCGTGCAGGTTGGTCTCAAAGATGGCTTGTTCGCCGGCCTCGCGGATCTGGTTGTCCACTTCCTTGCGGGCCTTCTCCACCATCTCCTCGATGCGGGCGGGGTGGATGCGGCCGTCGGTGATCAGCTTCTCCAGGGCGATGCGGGCGATCTCGCGGCGCACCGGATCGAAGGCGGAGATGATCACGGCCTCAGGGGTGTCGTCGATGATGAGATCCACGCCCGTGGCGGTCTCCAGCGTGCGGATGTTGCGGCCCTCGCGGCCGATGATGCGGCCCTTCATGTCGTCGTTGGGCAGCGCAACCACGGACACGGTGGTCTCGGCCACGTGATCCGCCGCGCACTTCTGGATGGCGGTGGAGATGATGTCGCGGGCCTTCTTGTCCGCCTCCTCCTTGGCGCGGGCTTCAATCTCGCGCACCATGACGGCGGCGTCGTGGTAAGCGTCCTTCTGGACGCGGTCGATCAGGATGTTCTTGGCTTCGTCGCTGGTCATGTTGGCCACGCGCTCCAGCTCCTGCTGCTGGCGGTCGTGCATCTCCTGGGCCTCGGCCTCCAGGCGCTCGGCCTCGCGGTACTTGTCGTTGAGCTGCTCCTCGCGCTGCTCCAGGTTGTCCATCTTCTTGTCGAGCTGTTCCTCGCGCTGGTTGACCCTGCGCTCCTGGCGGGTCACCTCGCTGCGGCGGTCGCGGATCTCCTTGTCGAGCTCATTCTTCAGGCGAATGACCTCCTCCTTGGCCTCCAGCACCGCTTCCTTCTTCTTGTCCTCAGCCTTGCGGGCCGCCTCGTCCAGCAGGTTCCGGGCGTACTCCTCCGTCTGGCCGATCTTCTTCTCCATCGTGTTCTTGCGGTAGAAGTATCCGGCTGCGAGGCCGGCCACCAACGCAATCAGCGCAATGACAGCAGTGATTGCAACATTCACGTCTTTCCATCCTCCCATTCCAATTTCAGATTTTCACATTCTCTCCCGGCAAAAGCGGTACGTACCGCTGATATGACATGCGCTTCACTTCTATGCAAAAAGTCAGGCCGACAGAACCGCGCGAAAAATGCGCCGCCCTGCCGGTCCGAAGAAGAAATCGATTTTCCGTTTTGAAGATGCGTTCGCGTCGAGCACGGTCGGAAAAAATCCGCCCGGAATGGCTCCACAGCAGGCTTTATGTCCGCCTGGGAGCCTTATTCGCATATTGCAGGCTGCGCCGTTCGGCAATGAACACATAGTAACCGTCCGTCTCGCGGATTTCCACGCCGCCGAAAACGGAGATCATCTTGTTTTTGTACCACGCGCGCCGCTTTGTGACCATATACAGCTTGCCGCCGATTTTCAATCGGTTAAAACCCTTTTCAATAAAACCCTTTGCCACCGAAAAATCCGTCTGATACGGAGGATTGGACAGGATGAGATCGAAGCCGCTGGCGTCCACGCTCTGAAAACCGTCCGAGACGCAGACCTGCACTCCGCCCACACCGTTCCGCTCCGCATTCCGGCGCGCGGTTTCCACCGCCATCGGATCGGCATCGGACATGAAAACATTTTCTTCCCCGGCGATCTTCGCTGCCACGATGCCGACAACGCCGCACCCACAGCCAAGATCCATAATGCGCATACCCGACGCAATCTTTACATGCGAAAGCATCGCGAGCGTGCCGCGATCCACGTGCTCCGGAGAAAACAGACCCGGCCGCGTCTCCAGAGAGACTTGCTGGCCCAGGATCTCCACCTGAAGCAGTTTGAACCCGCGTTCATCCGTCATGCCTACGCATCCGCCACTTTCCGTCAGGTTATTCGTCTAAGCTTTATTATAACACACTCCGGCACAAAAAAAAAGAATAATTCGCGTCAGTTTGGAAAAAATGTCTTCACAATTGTTGAGAAGGTGTGAATTTGGCCGTATACTTCGCCGCAGCCGCCGTGCTGCTGTTCTACTTGTGCAGCATTCCGGTAAAATTTGCCGTGGAAATGCGCATCCGCCGGGGTGCAGCCTTCGGCGCGGGCGGCTCCATCTTCGAGGGCCGCTACGCCCTGCGGGGCGCGCACCAGCGCATGCTGGGCAAGAAAAAGCACCTGCCCTGGAAGCGGGCGGAGGTGGATATCAATAAGAAGGACGCGCTGCCTGCGCTGCTGCACGCCGCACGCTATGTCCTGCGGCACATGCGCCTGGAGCAGCTGAATCTTTCGGGAACCATCGGCGCGCGTGACGCTGCAATGACGGCGCTGCTGTGCGGACTCGCGCGATCCTTACAGGCGGCGCTGGAGCCCGTGGCTCCGCCGGGCGCGATCCGTCTAAATCCCCTGCCCGACTTCTCCTGCGCAGGCAGCGACCTCAGCTTCAGCGGAATGATTTCCATGACCGTGGGACATATTATTCTCGCCGCGCTCATCGGCGCGCAGCACTATGTTCGCAGGAGGCTTGCCCCATGGAAGGAAAACATCCGATTGAAAATATCATGCGCACGACGATGGAGAACATACGCGACATGGTGGACGTGGACACCGTCATCGGCGAACCGATCCTCACCCAGGACGGCTCGACCGTGATTCCGGTCTCCCGGGTCAGCTTCGGCTTCGTGGCGGGCGGCGCGGAGTACCACTGCGGAAACCGCTACCGCGCCCCGGCGGAGGACGGCGAACGCCTCCCCTTCGGCGGCGGCACCGGCGCGGGCGTGACCCTGCAGCCCATGGGCTTTCTGGTGACCAACCAGAACTCCGTGCGCCTGCTGCCCGCCCAGGCCTACGCGCCCGCCGACCGCATCATCGAGCTGGTTCCCCAGCTGATGTGCGAGGTCAAGACCATGCTGAAGAACAAAAACGACAAGGAACAGGCGAAGAAGGCCGGCGTCATTCCACCCCAGCCCAATCCCCAGCCCAATCCCCAGCCGAGTCCCCAGCCGAGTCCCCAATCCTGAACGCAGCGGTTCAGAATCCCCTCCCCCGCCGCATATGCTGGAGCAAAGTGCGCAGCACGGGAGGGGATTTTGCATGCAGCCAATGCTGGCGGTCACCGCGCCGCATCCGGGCCTCATCTACATCAACGGGCGCTTTTCCGGGGAGGTCTCCAGGGAACAGCCCCTGCTGCGTCCCGTGTGCGCAACCGGGGCGCTCTACCTGGACTACCGTCCGCTGACCCGCGTCTGCCGGGCGATGGCGCGGCGCATCGTGTTCTCCGGGGGCGCACCCATGGCGGAGTCCGTCGAGGCGGCGGAGAACCTGAGCGCCGTGATCTGGCCCGGGAACGTGACCGAGCTGGAGCTCACGCCAGAGACGAGAACTGCGCCGCCCCGCAGTCTGAATCTGTCCGGGCATGAGCTTGCACTGGAGGGCGATCCGCCGGTATTGCGCTGCGACGGGCGGACGCTGTGCGCGCTGCCCGAGGGCGCGGAGCCACCGTCGATGCAGCTGCTCCCGGAGGGCGCGGTGCTGCTGGGCAGGTGCAGCGAGGGCGCATACCTGCTGTGCGCCACGCCGGATCTGCGCAGTCAGACGGGCTTTCTGCGCGCGCGGCAGATCGACCTGGAGAGCGACGGGCGCATCCGGGCCATCGTCGCACCGGGCGACATCGTGGGCCACGCCACGCTGGAGATCTGGCGGCTCACGGCGGAGGGGCTGACGCTGGTCACGTCGGAGCCCGCCTGGGCCCAGGGTGCGCCGCGCTGGCCCCAGACCCCGGCGCAGACCGCCATGGCCGCGGTGGAGGCTGCGCTGGCGGGGCTGGATGCGGAGGCGAAGGGCTACCTCGCACCGTCGCTGCGCCGCAGCTTCTCCGTGGAACAGCTGCGCCGGAGCTGCGACCTGTGCGTGGAGATGAAGTACGCGCCGCCGGATTCCCGGCCCTGCGTGGGGCTTTTGCGCCTGGAGGGCGGGAACCTGGCTCGGGTCGCACCGCTGTACTACCGCGCCGTGTCCTCGGGCGGGGCCCAGGGGCCGTACCAGATCGACCTGTTCGAGTTCCCGTGAGGACAGAAAAGGCCCGGACGTTCGCATGGAACATCCGGGCCATATCTATTCTGAGATCAGACCTTGAAGTTGACGGACTTGTCGCCCTGATCGTTGGAGCCGAACACGTAGTCGTTGCCGGGCAGGATGGCGTTGAGGATGATGCCAACCAGCGCGCCGACGGCCAGACCGGACAGGCTGATGGGGCCAAGCACGATCTTGCCGGCGCTGGAGAAGGTGATGCCCAGGGACAGACCCATGATCAGCGCGGCGATGATGATGTTGCGGTTCTTGGTGAAGTCCACCTGGTTTTCCACGACGTTGCGCACGCCGACGGCGGAGATCATGCCGTAGAGGATCAGGGAGACGCCGCCGATGGTGGCGGTGGGCATGCAGGCGATCAGGGCCTCAAACTTCGGGCAGAAGGCGAAGATCACGGCCAGCACGGCTGCGATGCGGATGACGCGGGGATCGTAGACCTTGGTCAGCGCGAGCACGCCGGTGTTCTCGCCGTAGGTGGTGTTTGCGGGAGCGCCGAAGGCAGCGGCCAGCGCGGTGGCGCAGCCGTCGCCCAGCAGGGTGCGGTGCAGGCCGGGCTCGGCGACGAAGTTTTCGCCGACGGTGGAGGAGATGGCGCACATATCGCCGATGTGCTCAACCATGGTGGCCAGCGCGATGGGCATCATGATGGCGATGGAGGAAACCAGCATGCCGCCGTCACAGCCCTTGAACAGGGAGAACACGGTGTCCTTCCACTGGAAGGGCAGGCCGATCCATGCAGCTTCCTTGACTGCGGTGAAGTCCACCTGGCCGAAGATGGCGGCGACCACGTAGGAGCCGACCACGCCCAGCAGGATAGGGATGATCTTGATCATGCCCTTGCCCCAGATGTTGCAGACCACCACGATGGCGATGGCCAGCAGGGCGATCCACCAGTTGGCCTGGCAGTTGTTGATGGCGGAGTTGGCCAGGGACAGGCCGATGCAGATGATGACCGGGCCGGTGACGATCGGCGGGAAGAAGCGCATGACGCGGGAAGTGCCGAAGGCCTTGAACAGCGCGGAGAGAACCACGTACAGCAGGCCTGCGCACATGACGCCCACGCCGGCGTAGGGGATCCAGTTCATGCCCTCTGCGTTTTCAAACAGGGCGCACACGGCGGCGTAACCACCGATGAAGGCGAAGGAGGAGCCCAGGAAGGCCGGAACCTTGCCCTTGGTCAGGAAGTGGAACAGCAGCGTGCCCAGGCCGGCGAACAGCAGGGTCGCGGAGACCGGCAGGCCGGTGAGCACCGGCACCAGCACGGTTGCGCCAAACATGGCGAACATGTGCTGGAAGCCCAGCAGCAGCATCTTCGGGGTACCGAGGGTTCTTGCATCGCGGATACCATTGTCAGACATGAAATATTCCTCCCCTAATTTGGTCCCAAACCGTCACCGGTCACAGAGCCAGACGCTCTCGTCCTCGTCAATGCCCGGTATATTCACCCGGATGAACTCCGTCTGCGCGGTGGGAATGTTCTTCCCCGCGAAGTCGGCGCGTATCGGCAGCTCCCGATGGCCCCGGTCGATGAGCACCGCCAGCTGAATCCGCCTTGCGCGGCCCAGATCCATCAGTGCATCCATGGCCGCGCGGGCGGTCCGGCCGGTGTAGAGCACGTCGTCCACCAGCACCACCGTCTTGCCGTTTACGTCGAAGGGAATGTCCGTCCGGTTGAGCGTGGGTTCCCCCGAGATGTGCGTCAGATCGTCCCGATAGAAGGTGATGTCCACCGAGCCCACCGGAACCGACGCGCCCTCCACCCGCAGAATGGCCTCCGCGAGCATCCTTGCGATGGGCTCGCCGCGCCTGCGGATGCCCACCAGCACCACGTCCTCCACGCCCTTGTTGCGCTCGATGATCTCATGCGCCATGCGCGTGATCGTGCGCTGCACCTGACGTGCGTCCATGATCTGGTTCTTCTTCTGCATGCGGCTCACCTCGCTTCAATGCGCCCGGCGCTTCCACCCCAAGGCGCGCCGGATCGCCTGCAATCGCAAAAAAATCCCTGCCGGCAGTGGCAGGGACATGCATACGTATCGCGTCGTCCGAGCGCCTTGCCGACCTCACGGGATCGAGTTAAAGGAACCCTTTCGACAGGATATTATAGTTTTTTTGGTGCTTTTCAACCAGTACGTTTTCGTTAAATTCCGACTTTCTTGTGTTAATCCCGGAACGAATTTTTGCATTACGCAAGGGGATTCTCCACCACACCCGCAAAGCACACGCTGTCCGTCTCTCCGTCCGCGATGACGAAGGCGAAGGGACGGTCCACGCGCATCTCCACCGGTTCCTCCTCGGGAAGCATCGCCATGCACGCCACCATGGCCGCAGTGACCGCAGCCGCCCTGGTGCCCTCCTCGTCCAGCTGCACGCGCACCTTCTGGAGAATCTCATCGATCCACATGGGGACCTCCGAAATCCCGGAGAAGTCCGCATCGCTGCCAAAGGGAACCTCCAGGCCCAGCGCCTTCAGCGCGTCGGAGAGGGAATTCTCCGTCGTCAGGTCGAACTTCGGCAGGAACAGGTCAACCTCGCGCTCCTGTGCTCCATCGGTCAGATAGGCCATGCCCTGCTCCGCCAGCGCGTCCAGCAGGCCGTCAAGGCCGATGCTCACGCCCTCGCCGGGCAGCGCGATCCACATCGAGAGCGCGCCGTCCGCGTAGGGCAGGCGGATGATCTGCAGGCCGTCCCGCTCCACATAGTCAAAGAAATCCTGCTGGTACATCATCTCCACGCTCAGGTCGCCCTCCGGCGCGTGGAAAGTATCCTCGATGGTGTTGTACGCCTCGAAGGGCTTCGCCCACTTCGCGTCCATGGCAATGGCGTTGATGAGGATCAGTCCGGTCATCGGGTCGGGCGCGTCGCTGAGCAGCTTATCGATCAGGCCGTCGGTGTGCTCCGCCACCCAGGCGTTGACCTTCTCCACCACCTCCGCGTCCAGCTCGAACCACTCCGCGCCATAAGCCTCGTTCAGGCGGTCGATGTAAGCCTGCTTCAGGGAAAGGCCCTGCGCCATGAAGGCGGCGTTGGCGGATTTGATCTCCTCGGGCACAACGCCGGACAGCTCGGACGCATCCTCCGCACCCAGCGCGCGCAGGATCGCAGCGAGTGTCTCCCCTTCCGCGCCCTCGGCGGCCATGCCCAGCGCCATGGTCAGGCTCGCCGGGGAGAGCATCACGTTGCCGTCTCCGGCATACAGCTCCTTCAGCAGTTCAAAGCCCAGCTTCTCGCCAGCCGGGGAGGTTTCCGCCACCGCAGTACAGCTCAGTAGCACCAGGCACAGCAGTATGGAAAAAATCTTCTTCATAAAAACACGCTCCTTTGCGTCAATTTCTGCAAGATAGACGCAAGGGAGCGCTGTGAAGTTCCAAAAAGAATGTCGATTGGTGTGAATTTACGCTCAGCCGCGGATTCTGGCCTCGGTGGCGCGCACCTCGTCGATGAAGGCCTTCGCGTCCGGCGCACCGTAGAGGGCGCTGCCCGCCACCATCACGGTCATGCCCTGCTCGATGAAGGGCACGCAGGTGGTGGGGTTCAGACCGCCGTCCACCTCGATCAGCGCGTCGCAGCCGGCCTCGTCCAGCATCCGGCGAATCTCGCCCACCTTGTTTATGGTTGCCGGAATCATCTTCTGTCCGCCGAAGCCGGGGTTCACGCTCATCACCAGCGCCAGATCGAAGTCGCCCAGCACGTACCGCAGGCACTCCGGGCTGGTCGCCGGGTTCAGCGCCACGCCCGCCAGCGCACCGGCAGCGCGAATCTGCTGGAGCAGGCGGTGCAGGTGGTTGGTGGCCTCGGCGTGCACGGTGACGATCTTCGCGCCCGCCGCGACGAACTCCTCCACGTACTTCTCCGGGTTGGCGATCATCAGATGAGCGTCCACCGGCAGCGAACACTTTGCCGCAGCCTTCAGGATGCCCTGACCAAAGGAGATGTTCGGCACGAAGTTGCCGTCCATCACGTCGTAGTGCAGATAGTCCGCGCCGGCCTCGGCCATGCGCTCAATTTCCTCGCCGATCTTCAGGTAATCCGCCGCAAGCAGCGACGGCGCCAGCTTAATCATAACGTTCCCTCCACTTCTGTTTCATGTCCTCCAGCAGCTCCACATACCTGCGGTGCCGCAGTTCGTCGATCTCGCCCGCCTCCACCGCCTGCCGCACGCCGCACCTGGGCTCGGTGGCGTGGTAGCAGGGCTGGAAGTAGCAGCTTCCCAGGTAGGGTTCAAACTCCGGATAGCTGTCCTGCAGCTCCACCGGGTCGAACAGCTCATTGTCCAGCAGGCTGAAACCCGGGGTGTCCAGCACCATGCCACCCCCCGGCAGGGGGATCAGCTCCGAGCGCCGGGTGGTGTTCCTGCCGCGCTCGATCTTCTCCGACAGGTCGCCGGTCTCCAGCTCCAGGCGGTACAGCGCGTTGATCAGCGAGGACTTGCCCGCACCACTCTGTCCCGCCAGCGCGTGCACGCTGTTCCGCAGCGCATCCCGCAGCGCGTCCACGTTCTCGCCCGTGTGCGCCGAGACCGCCATGGCATTCACCTGAGCGCCCCGGTACTGATGCACGATCTCCTGCGCGCGCTCTGGTGCCAGTTCGCACTTGCTGACCACCAGCATCGGCGCGATGTCCCGCCGTCGGGCCGTGAGGATCATGCGATCCACAAGACTTAAGTCGGCCTCCGGCGCAGCCGCCGCCGCCACGATCACGATCCGGTCGATGTTCGCCACCGGCGGGCGCTCCAGCTCGTTCCGGCGCGGCAGGATCGCATGCAGCCAGCCGTCCTCCTCGCCCGTGCCGGGCGTCATCTCCACGCGGTCGCCCACCTTGGGCTTCATGCGCTCGCGGCGAAGCTTGCGCTGCGCGCGCAGCGTGTATTCCTCGCCCGCATCACTCAGGACGGTGTAAAAGCCGCCGATGCCCCGCAAAATCGTTCCCTGCAAACGCTCCCCTCCGGTTCTAGTTGAAATCCAGCTGCATGCTCTCGTAGAGCACGTCGTCCATATAGATGTAGATTTGGTGCACGCCGCTCTCCGAGCTGCTCAGGCCGATGGCGTGGGTACCCTTCGGCAGCACCTCCCGATAGACCTCCAGGCTCACGCCCGAGGGCGTGACCAAATTCACCGTCACCCGCAGGTTGTTCAGCGGCACCACCAGCGTAAGCTCCGCGTCGGGCGCATACTTCTTCTCCTGCGCGCGGCAGATGGTGAGATCCACCGCCGTTCCCGTGAGCACCTGGGTGTAGGGCGCAATGCTCTGGGCGATCACCGCGCCGGATCTCGCGTCGGCGGAATCGCCCTCGCTCACCGTGCCCAGCACCAGGCCCTCGGCCTCGATCACCGCCTGCGCGCCCTCCAGCGTCAGACCCGACAGCGACGGAACCGACACGCACTGGCCGCTCACCTTCAGCAAAACCTCGCTGTCGCGGGACTGCCAGCCGGGGGTCAGGTTCACGGAAACCACCGTACCCACCGCCCGGTCGCTCTGCACATTTGCGACCTCCACGGTTCGCACGCCCGCGCCGTTGAGCGCCTCCAGCGCCTCCGTTTCGCTCCAGCCGGTCATGTCCTCCAGATAGTACCACTGGCTGCCCAGGCTCACCGTCAGCGTGATCTTTGCGCTCTTGCGGATCGACTCGCCCGCCTCCCGGGATTGCAGCATCACCGTTCCGTCGGGATAGTCGTCGCTGTAGGCGTTGACCACGGTGGGCGACACGCCCAGCGCCTCCATGGCACGCACCGCGTCCTCCTCGACATTGCCGATGAGATAGGGCATGTTCACGGTGGCGTAGCGCTCCTGCAGCACCAGGCCCAGCGCGGCCAGCGCAAGCACCAGCGCCGCAGTTCCCAGCGCGATCATCCACCAGAACAGCTTCCTGCGCCGGGGTTTGGACGGCTGGGGATGCTTCTTTACCTCTTCACGCGCCGGCTCCGGCTGGGCCTCCTCCCGCTTTGTGGGATAGCGCACGAAGCCGCCCTTGGGCTTGGAGATGGTCATGCGCAGATCCGCCGCCATCTCCGCCGCGCTCTGGTAGCGCAGCTGCTTGTCCTTGCACAGCGCGCGCATCACGACCTCGTCCAGCGCCCGGGAGATGTGGGAATTCCGGCTGCGCATAGACGCGGGCTGCTCGTTGATGTGCTTGAGCGCCACCGATACGGTGGTATCGCCGTCGAAGGGCACGTGGCCGGTAAGCATCTCGTAGAGCACCACGCCCACGGAGTACAGGTCGCTCTGCTCGTCGGCGACCTCGCCCCGGGCCTGCTCCGGCGAGAGGTAGTGCACGCTGCCCATGGCCGAGCCGTTGGGATCCAGCTGGGTGGTCTGGCTCGCCTTCAGGCGGGCGATGCCGAAGTCGGCAACCTTCACCCGGCCCTGCCTGTCCACCAGGATGTTCTGGGGCTTGATATCGCGGTGCACGATGCCGTTGCGATGGGCATGATCCACCGCCGCCAGGATGCGTATGGTCATCCGCAGCGCCACGTCCGGGTGGATGCGGCCCTCGTCGCGGATCATCTGCTTGAGGGTCTGGCCGTCCACATACTCCATCACGATGTAGCGCATCTCGCCCTCGATGCCCACGTCCAGCAGGTTCACGATGTTCTCGTGAGACATCTTCGCGGCGGCCTCGGCCTCGCGGCTGAAGCGGCGCACGAACTCCATGTCGGATTCGTACTCCGGCCGCAGCACCTTGATGGCGACGGTTCGGTTCTCCTGTAAATCCAGGGCGCGGTATACGACGGCCATGCCGCCCGTACCAACGACAGCTTCGATGCGATACCGGCCCGATATGAGCCGTCCGATCATCTGTCTTCCTCCCCGGTCACCACGTACATTGCGGTGATGTTGTCGCTTCCGCCGTCATCCAGCGCGGCCTGCACCGCCTGTTGCAGCTTCTCCTCCCAGCCGCAGTCGCTCTGGGTGAGCTCAAGTATGTCCCGATCCTCCAGGTGGTTGGACAGGCCGTCGGTGCAGAGGAAGAACACGTCCCCCGGCTCCAGCGCGATCTGCATTAGATCCACCGTCACCTGATCCGCCGTGCCCAGCGCGCGGGTGATGTAGTTGCGCTTGGGGTGGTGCTTCGCCTCCTGGGGCGTGATCAGTCCCTTGCGCACCATCTCCTCCACCAGCGTGTGATCCACGGTGATGCGCAGGATGCTGCCCCTGCGGATCAGGTACGCGCGGCTGTCGCCCACGTGGGCGACGTAGGCGCTGCCGTTGTTCAGCGCCAGTGCGGTGAAGGTGGTGCCCATGCCGCTGTACTGTTCCACACAGCGCGACCGCGCGTGCACCGCCGCGTTGGCGCGCTCCACCGAACGGCGCATGCTTGCGCCGTCGATCCACCTGCACATCCGCATCTCCCCGGAAAAGACCCGCACGGCCATGGCGCTGGCGATCTCGCCCGCGTTGTGGCCGCCCATGCCGTCCGCAATCGCGCAGAAGCGCTCACCTTCCCGAGGAAGGTAGTAGGAATCCTCGTTGATGGGCCGTACCCTGCCGGTATCCGTCTGCACAAAAACCTTCATTCGTTTTCCTCCGGGGTTTGCGTTTTGCTTTACTTTTGCTCCGAGATGTACTTCCGCCTGAGCTGGCCGCAGGCGCCGTCGATGTCCGCGCCCATCTCCCGCCGCACCGTGGCCGAGATGTTCTTCAGCTCCAGGCGCTTCAGGAACGCGGCCACGTCCTGCTTGGTCGGCGCTTCAAGGTTGCGCTCCTTGACCGCGTTCAGCGGAATCAGGTTCACATGGCAGCGCATGCCGCGCAGCCGCCGCGCCAGCTCCTCGGCGTGGCGCACCTCGCAGTTGACGTTCTTAATGAGCGCGTACTCGAACACCACGCGCCGTCCCGTCTCCTCGCTGTACTTTTTGCACGCGGCGATCACGTCCTCGTAGGGATAGGCGTTGGCCACGGGCATGATCTTCTGGCGAATGGAATCGTTGGGGGCGTGCAGCGACAGCGAAAGCGTCAGCGGCAGGCCCTCCCTGATGAAGTCGTAGATGCGGTTCACCAGGCCGCAGGTGGACAGCGAGATGTTGCGGATGGAGATGTTCAGCCCCGTCGGGCTGTTCACCAGCCGCAGGAACTTTACCACGTTGTCGTAATTGTCGAAGGGCTCTCCGCTGCCCATCAGCACGATGTTGTGGATGCGGCGCTCGGCGTTCTGGGCCTGAATGTGGCGGTTCGCGGCCACCACCTGGCCCAGAATCTCGCCGGGGGTCAGGTTGCGCACCCTGCCCTCCAGCGTGGACGCGCAGAACGCACAGCCCATGCGGCAGCCCACCTGGGTGGACACGCACAGCGTATCGCCGTACTTGTAGCGCATCACCACGCCCTCGATCAGGTTGCCGTCGTGAAGCTCGTAGAGGAACTTCTCCGTCTCGTCGATTTTGGATTTATAGCTCTCGCGGATGCGCACCGGGTTCGCCACGGCGATCTCAGAAAGGCGCTCCCGCAGCGCGCCAGAGAGGTTCGACATCTCGGCAATCTCCACGCCCCGGTTCAGCCACTGGCGAATCTGTCCGGCGCGGAACTTGCTCTCGTGAAGCTCGTTCAGCACGAAGTCCAGAAGCTCCTGGTCGTTTAATGACAGCAGCTGGATTTTATCGCTCATAGCTCCCCGCCTTTCTGCGCAGGCGCGCGATGAAGAAGCCCTCGATTCCGTCCCGACCGGGCAGAATCTGGATGCAGCCGTTCTTGTAATGAGCGCGCAGCTGCTCCGGGAGCCAGCTGTCGTCCCCATCGGGCGCAAACTCCGGGTGCAGGTTCAGGAAGGCCTCGATCTGCTTCTCATTCTCCTCCGGCAGCAGCGTGCAGGTGGAGTACACCAGAAGTCCACCGGGCCGCACGCTGGCGGCGCAGGCGTTGAGGATGCCCCTCTGCACCGGAACCAGCGCGTCGATGGTCGCGCCCGTCAGGCGGTACTTGATGTCCGGCTTGTCGCCCATCACGCCCAGACCCGAGCAGGGCGCGTCCACGAGCACCGCGTCCATGGACAGCTCCATGCTCTCCATGGGCCTTGCCGCGTCGCGCACCTGAGCGCGGATGTTGTCCAGCTCCAGTCGGCGCGCCGCCGCGCGGATCAGCTCCACCCGGTGCTCGTGCAGGTCCCAGGCGTACACGCGGCCCGTGCCCTGCATCGTCTCGGCGATCAGGCAGGTCTTGCCTCCGGGCGCGGCGCAGGCGTCCAGCACCTGCATGCCCGGCTTCGCGCCCACCGCAGCCGCCGCCAGCATGGAGCTCTCTCCCTGAATGGAGAACAGGCCCTTGCGGTAGCCCTCGTGGGCGGAGAGCTTGCCCGCGCCGGTCACGCGATACGCCCCGGGCACGGTGGCAGGCTCCCAGGTGAAGCCGTTCTGGGTCAGCCACGCCTCGAACGCTTCATCGTTCATGCGCATGCGGTTGGGACGGATGGTATCGCTGCGGCGATCCGGCGACCAGGCGAGCATCTCCTCGGTCTGCTCCACGCCATAGGCCGCCACCAGTCGCGCAACCAGTTCCGGCGCGGTGGAATACCTCTCAGACAGATAGGCCTCCGGCTCCGCGTCGCGCTCGGGCAGGGCCAATTCGCCCGCATCCCGGTCGCGGATCAGGCTCCGCAGCACGCCGTTCACCAGCGCCGTGAGCCCGTCCCGACCCGCACGGCGGGTCTGCTTCACGGCCTCGTCCACCGCCGCGTGATCCGGGATCTTGTCCATGAACAGGATCTGCGCCGTGGCGATGCAGAGGATGTCCATGACCTCCGGCTCCGGGCGGGTCTTCAGGCGCGCAGAAAGCACGTGTTCGATGCGCAGCCGGTTCTCCAGCGTGAAGTAGAACACGCTGGAGGCCAGGCGGCGATCCTCGTCGCTGAGACGCGCCGCGCTCAACTCCCGATCCAGCGCCTGCGCCGCATATGCGTCGTTCCGTGCCACGCTACGCAGCGCCCGCAGCGCCACATCCCGCGCGGACGGCCCCGCAGGCTTCGCCGGAGCCGGTCTGCGGTCGCGGCCCTCGAACTTCCTTCCGGCAGATTTGTCCCCCGGCTTGCGGTCGAACTTCTTCTCGCCGGGTTCGCTGTCATACTTCTTCTTGAACGGCCTGTCGCCGGATTTCCGCTCAAATCTCTTTTCAAACGGCTTGCCGTCACGCTTGAACTCGCGCTTGTTTCCGCCCTGATTCCTGTTGTTTCCCTGATCCATTCGGCTGTTGCCCCGTTTCAGTTGAATTTGGTTCCGATTTCAATTTTCTTGCCCTGAAGGTAGGCCTTGGCGGACATGCGCCTGGCGTTGGGAGCCTGCATCTCCAGCACCTCCAGCCAGCCCTCGCCGCAGGCGATCTTCAGGCCCTCCTTCGCGCTGGAAACCGCCACGGTTCCCGGCTCCGCAGCGCCCTCGGCAGCGCAGGGCTTCGCCAGATAGATCTTGAGCCGACCGTCGCCGCTTTCCGTGTAGGCGCAGGGCCAGGGGTTCAGGCCGCGCACCTGACAGGAAATCTCCTGCGCGGACTTCGTCCAGTCGATTTTTCCCATCTCCCTGGTCAGCATCGGCTGGTAGCTGGCCTCGGCTTCATTCTGAGGCACGCTCTTCAGCCCGCCGTGGGGATAGAATTTCAGCGTGTCGATCAGCAGCTTCGCGCCGATCTCCGACAGCCGATGGGTCAGCTCGCCCGCCGTCTCCAGCTCGCCGATGTCGGTCTGGGCCTTCATGAGCATGTCGCCGGTATCCATGCCGATGTCCGTGAGCATGGTGGTCACGCCCGCGACCTTTTCACCATTGAGAATGCACCAGTTGATGGGCGCGGAGCCGCGATACTTGGGCAGCAGCGACGCATGCACGTTCACGGTGCCGTACTGGGGGATTGCGAGAATCTCCGGGCTGAGCAGCTGGCCGAAGGCGGCAGTGACCACCAGCTCGGGCTTCAGCGCCCGCAGGCAGTCCACGCCCTCCTGATTTTTGATCTTCTCAAACTGATACACCGGAACGCCGCGCTCCTGTGCAAGGAGCTTGACCGGGCAGGGCGTCAATTTGTGGCCGCGTCCCGCCGGGCGGTCCGGCTGGGTGATCGCGCCGACCACCTCGTAGCCGTTGTCCAGCAGCGCGCGCAGCGAGGGCACAGCGAACTCCGGCGTGCCCATGAATACGATGCGCATGGCTCAGTCCTCCTCGTACTGGTCGGTCACGTCCTCGATCATCTTGTCCACGTAGACGATGCCGTCCAGATGATCCAGCTCGTGGCAGAAGGCCTGGGCCAGGAAGCCCTCGCCCTCCACCTCGATGTGGCGGCCCTTGCGATCCTGGGCGTGCACACGCACCTTCGCGGGGCGCTCCACGGTGCCGCGCTTTCCGGGCACGGACAGGCAGCCCTCCACGCAGGTCTGCACGCCCTCGGCGGCGATGATCTCCGGGTTGACCAGCTCGATCAGGCCCTCGCCAACGTCCACGACCACCACGCGCTTGAGAATTCCCACCTGCGGCGCGGCCAGACCCGCGCCGTCGGCCTCGTACATCGTATCGGCCATGTCGTCCAGCAGCGTTGCCAGCCGCTTGTCAAAGCTATCCACCTTGCGGGCGTGCTTGCGCAGCACCTCGTCCTCGCCCAGCACCACAATTTTGCGAATTGCCATATATTTTTACCTCACTCCATAGAATTTCATCAATACAGGTTCGCCGGATTGACCTCCAGCTCCGCGCGCACGCCCTCGGGGGCTGCGTCGGCCATGGCCTGCATCCGCGCGCAGGCGGCATTCACGTCGCCCTTGAAGTACATCTTTAAAAACAGCTGCCAGCGGTGCTCCCCGCGCAGCAGGGAGATCGGCGCCTCGTGGGCGCGCATCTGCACCACGTCGCCGCGCAGGCCTTCCCTGTCTAGCCATTCATTGAAGCGCGCTTCGTCCTTTTCCGCCGCCGCGCGCACCTGCTTTTCCTCCTTGCCGGAGTACACGATGCGCACGATCTGGGTAAACGGCGGGTACAGAGCGCTCCTGCGGAAGGCGCTCTCCTTGCGGTAGAAGGCCCGGAAGTCCTGCGCCGCCGCCAATTGGATGCCGTAGTGATCCGGCTCGTAGGTCTGCACGATCACCCGACCGCGCTTCTCCGCGCGGCCCGCGCGCCCCGCCACCTGCGTGATCAGCTGGAAGGTGCGCTCCGTGCTGCGGTAGTCCGGCAGGTTCAGCGTCATGTCCGCCGCCACCACGCCCACCAGCGTGACGTTGGGGAAGTCCAGGCCCTTGGCGATCATCTGCGTGCCGATCAGCAGGTTCGCCTCACCCGAACGGAAGCGGTTCAGGATGCGCGCGTGCGCGTCCTTTTCGCGGGTGGTGTCCACGTCCATGCGCACGATGCGCGCGTCCGGCAGCAGCTTCTGCGCCTCCTCGGCCACCTTCTGCGTGCCTGCGCCGAAGTATTTGATGTAGGAGCTGCCGCACTGGGGGCAGGTCCTCGGCGGCGGCATGGTGTTGCCGCAGTAGTGGCAGCGAAGCTGGTTCTCCACCTGATGGTAGGTCATGGACACGTCGCACTGGGGGCACTTCACCACGTAGCCGCACTTGCGGCAGGAGACGAAGGTGGAGTGGCCCCGGCGGTTGATGAACAGCATCGCCTGTTCCCCGGTGCGCAGACACTCCTCCAGCGCGCTCAGAAGCTTTGCCGAAAAGATGGAGTGGTTGCCGCGCTCAAATTCGCCGCGCATGTCCACCAGCTCCACCTCGGGAAGGGGCCGTCCGTTGACGCGCTCCCGCAGCTCCAACAGCTCCAGCCGGTTCTCCGGGCGAACGCCGGGCATGGCCCGCATGAAGCTTGAAATGGAGGGCGTGGCGCTGCCCAGCACCAGCGCCGCGCCGTTCTTCTCCGCGCGCCGCCAGGCGACCTCCCGGGCGTCGTAGCGCGGGCGGCTCTCGGACTGGTAGGTGTTCTCGTGCTCCTCGTCCACGATGATCGCGCCGATGTCGGTCAGCGGCGCAAAGATCGCACTGCGCGCACCCACCACCACACGGGCCTCGCCGAAGCGGATGCGCCGCCACTCGTCGAACTTCTCCCCGGCGGACAGCCCCGAGTGCAGCACTGCCGCCAGGTCGCCGAAGCGCCCGTGGAACCAGGATACCATCTGCGGGGTGAGCGCAATCTCCGGTACCAGCACGATGGCGGTTCTGCCCGCATCCAGCGCATGCCGGATGGCACGCATGTAGACCTCCGTCTTGCCGCTGCCGGTCACGCCGTTGAGCAGAAAGCGCCCGCCGCCGTTGTCCATGGCCGCCGTGATGGCCTCCACCGCGCGCCGCTGACCCGCCGTCAGCGTAAATTCCCGCATATCAACGAAGCCCCGCAGCGCCGGGGGCGTGCGCCGCTGCTCCCGCGTCAGAATCTCCACTGCGCCCTTCTCCCGCAGCGCCTTCAGCGCGCCCGCGTTCAGGGAGGCGGTGTCCATGTCGCCGTTTTGCAGCTGCGCAAGCAGCTCGATCTGCCGCTTCGCCCGGGAATTTCCCTGCGCATAGGCCGCGACCTGCTCTTCGCTCCACACAAGGTGCGCAAAGCGTCGCATGCGCGCCTGCACCCGTCCGCTGCGCATCTCCGAGGGGATCATCAATCGAAGCGCGTCCACCAGATTGCACAGGTAGCGCTCGTGCATCCAGTCCGCCAGCTCCATCAGCTCCGGCAGCACCACCGGGTAGTCCTGCACAGGCTCCAAGATGTCCTTCATGCGCTCCGCATCCAGCTCGCAGCGATCCGTCAGCGACACCACGAAACCCTCGATTCTCCTAGGGCCGAAGGGGATGCGCACCTGCTGTCCCGGCACGATGTTCATGCCCTCGGGCACGCGGTAGCTGAACAGGCGGTCCAGCGCCCCCGCCGAGAGATCCACGATCACGTTTGCGTACTGCGTCATTTGCCCCTCAGTTCCCGCACGCGGCTGAGAATCGCGTCCGCCGCCGCGCGCTTGGACATCTTCTCCAGCGCCCGCACATCTTCAGCGGTGATGAGCGTGATCACATTCGTGTCCACGCCGAAGCCCGCGTCGCTGCGGGAAACGTCGTTGGCCACGATCAGATCGGCGTTCTTCTTGATGAGCTTGCCCCGGGCGTTGTCCATCACGTCGTTGGTCTCCGCTGCGAAGGCCACCAGAATCTGCCCCGGCTGCTTGCGACGGCCCAGCTCCGCAGCGATGTCCGTGGTCGACTCCAGCTCCAGGGTCATGCTGTCGCCGGTCTTCTTGATCTTGCGCTCGGCAACGTGCTTCGGACGGAAGTCCGCAGGCGCCGCCGCCTGAACGACCACGTCCGCCTGATCGCCGCGCTCCAGCACCGCCGCGCAGAGCTGGGCGCTGGACTCGATGCGCACAAGCTCCACGCCCTGCGGCGCGGTCAGCTGCGTCGGCCCGGAGATCAGCGTGACGTTCGCGCCCCGATCCCGCGCGGCCTCGGCCAGCGCATAGCCCATCTTGCCCGTGGATCGATTGGTGATGTAGCGCACCGGGTCGATGCGCTCCACCGTGGGGCCTGCGGTCACCAGCAGGTTCAGGCCCTCCAGATCCCGCAGGGGATTGAGGATCGCCTCAACCGCCTCCACGATCTGCTCCGGCTCGGACATGCGGCCCACGTCGTCGTCACCGCAGGCCAGATGGCCCGCCTCCGGCCCGACGAAGCGCACGCCCCGCGAGCGCAGCAGCGCAAGGTTTGCCTGGGTAGCCGGATTGCGCCACATGGCGCTGTTCATCGCAGGCGCGACCAGCACCGGGCAGCGCACCGCCAGGCAGGTGGTGGACAGCAGATCGTCTGCGACGCCGCAGGCCATCTTCGCCATGCAGTTGGCCGTGGCCGGGGCGATGAGCAGCAGATCCGCCCACTTCGCCAGCGCGACGTGCCCGATCTCATACTTGCGGTCGAAGGAATCGGTGTAGGCCGGGTTGCCGCTGAGGGTCTCGAAGGTCAAGGGCTGCACGAACTGACAGGCGGGCTCCGTGAGCACCACGCGCACCTGCGCGCCGCGCTTCTTCAGCCGGCTCACCAGATCGCAGGCCTTGTAGGCGGCGATCCCGCCGGTCACGCCCACGACGATTTTCTTGCCCGTCAGCATCATGTTCTACCCCTTTCCGTTCAACACAACAAGCGAAAACCGTGCTTCTTTTTTGAAACATCGGGTTTTCGCGTCAGAATCAGATTTGGAATTCGCGCTCCGCCGCGCAATGGCTGCGGAGCGTCGCAGGTTTGGACACAGGCCGCGCGCCGGGATCAATCCTCGTCGTTCTCGGCGGCCTCATCGCGGGAATAGGTGATCAGCCCGCGGTTGATCTCCTCGATGGCGATGGAGAGCGGGTTGGTGTCCTTGGTGTCGATCAGCGGCAGGCTGCCACCGATCAGCTCGCGCGCACGCTTGGACGCTTCCACGGCCAGCGTGTAGCGGCAATCCACTTTGCTCAGCAGTTCGCCAATGGGCGGTTCGGTCATCATGGATGGTGTTCCTCCTTGTTGGATTTATACAGCCCGTTCGGGCGGATATGGTTGGTGTCAGTCGGCGCGCAGCTCGGCGCTCAGCTGATCCAGGAAATCGCGGCGGTTCTTGACCTCGCAGCGCTTCGCGCGGATGATGGAGTAGACCTCCTCCACGGCGACGTCCAGCGCGTCGGGCACGACGCTCCAGTCCTGATGGATGATGACATAGTTGTAGGAGTAGGCAGTGGCAACCTCGCCGGCCACATTGTTCAGCCGCACGCGGATGGATTCCTCGGACTCCGTGCCGCGATGGCGCAGGCGGGTCTCCAGATTCTCGCGGCTGGGGGGGCTTACAAAGATGCCCACCGCGTCGGGATCGTGCTTGAGCACCTGCTGGCAGCCCTGCACGTCGATCTCCAGGATCAGATCGTTGCCCTCATTCAGCTCCTGGCGGACGACGTCCTTCAGCGTGCCGTAGCGGTTCTGATGGACGTGCGCCCATTCGTAGAATGCGTCTTCCCTGATCAGTTCATCGAAGCGTTCCTCGGTCACAAAGTGGTAGTGCACGCCGTTGATTTCGCCCTCGCGGGGTGCGCGGGTCGTGCAGGACACGGACAGGCGCACATCCGGGTGCTTCTTGAGCAGGGTCTTGACAATTTCGGACTTGCCCGCACCTGCGGGGCCCGAAATGACAAACAGCATTCCACGCTTTGCCATATGAAATCATTCCCTCCATTAAAGTCCTTGGTAAACTTACTCGATGTTCTGCAGCTGTTCGCGCAGCTTTTCGATTTCGGCTTTCATGCTGACCACCAGCTGGGTGATCGGCACGTCCTGTGACTTGGATGAAATCGTATTCACCTCTCGATTGAGCTCCTGCACCAGGAAATCGATCCTGCGGCCCACCGGCTCGGCCTTCTCCAGGCACTCGCGCAGCTGGGCGATGTGGGCGTGCAGGCGCACCGTCTCCTCGGCGATGGCGCTGCGGTCGGCCATCACGGCAACCTCCGTCAACAGGCGGGTCTCGTCCACATTCCTGCCGATCAGCTCCTCAATGGACGCGCGCAGGCGGCGGGTGTACTCCTCCACCGTCTCGGGATAGCGCGCCTCCACCGCGTTGGTCATCTCCTCGATGCGGTCGGTGCGGAAGGAAAGATCCTTCTTCATCTCCGCGCCCTCGCGGCGGCGCATCTCAATCAGCTGATCCAGCGCTGCATCCAGCGTCTCCTTCAGAAGCTCCCGCAGCGCATCCTGATCCTCCTCCGCCTCGGTGACCACCAGCACGTCCGGCAGGCGGGCGATGCTCATCAGGCTGCGGTCGTCCTGCACGCCGGAATCGGTAAGTCCACTCAGCGCACTTACGTAGGCGTCGAACAGCGCGCGATCCACCTGGACGTTGCGGGCGTCGCTGCGCATGTTGCGGTAGGTCATGAACACGTCCACGTGGCCCCGGGAGAGCCGTGCGCCGATGCGCTTCCGCGCGTCGTCCTCCAGAAACATCAGGTTGCGGGGCATGCGGAAGGACAGATCCAGGAAGCGGTGATTCACACTCTTGAGTTCGATCGTCAGCTGCCGTCCGTCCAGCTCACGCATGGCGCGGCCGTAACCGGTCATACTCAACATAGACAGGCCTCCATATTAGAATCTTATTGTACATTATAACACAAAGCGCGCGTTTTTTCACCGGTTTACAGAAATTTACAGGTGCGCGCACGTTTTGCTCAGGCCAGACCCAGCCGCGCCAGAAATTCCGCCTCGCCGATGACCTCCACGCCCAGGGCGTTGGCCTTGTCCAGCTTGCTGCCCGCGTTCTCTCCGGCAACCACCAGACTGGTCTTCTTGGACACCGAGCCTGCCGCCTTGCCGCCCGCGTTGCGCACGGCGGCCTCGGCCTCCGCGCGGGAGAAGCGTGCAAGCGTGCCCGTGACCACCACGGTCATGCCCTCGAAGGGGCCTCCGGCGACCGCCTGTGCGGGGGCCTCCGGGTTTACGCCCGCAGCCAGCAGCGCCTCGATCAGGCGCAGGTTCGCCGCGTCCTCGAAGAAGCCCGCAATGGAGTCCGCAAGGATTTCGCCCACGTCGTCCATCTGCAAAAGCTCCTCGCGCTTTGCATTTCGCAGCGCATCCACGCTGCGGTAGCGCTCCGCAAGGTCCCGGGCGGTCTTTGCGCCGATGCCAGGGATGCCGATGGCGTAGATGAACGCGGCCAGGCTGCACTTCTTGCTCTTCTCGATGGCTTTGATCAGGTTCTCCGCCTTCTTCTCGCCGAAGCGCTCCAGCGTGCAGAGCTGCTCCTTCGTCAAGGTATAGAGCTGGTCGGCCTCCTGCAGAAGCCCCGCGTCCACCAGCTGGGCGGCGGTCTTTTCGGAGAAGGTGTCGATGTCCATTGCGTCGCGGCTGGCGAAGTGGCTCAGGCGCATCACGATCTGGGGCTTGCAGCCGTCCCGGTTCGGACAGAACAGGTGCGCGCCGGTCTCCACGAGCGCCGTGCCGCAGGCCGGACAGACCTCCGGCTTTTGAACGTCGCGCTCACCCTCGACATACTCGTCCACCCGGCCCATGATCTCCGGGATGACCTCATTGGAGCGGCGGATCCACACCTTTGCACCGATCTTCACCCGCTTGCGCTGGATGTCCTGCCAGTTGTTCAGCGTGGCGCGCTTCACAGTGGCCCCGGCCAGCTCCACGGGGGAGACGTGGGCCAGGGGCGTAAGCTTGCCGGTGCGGCCGATCTGCCAGGTCACGTCCTCGAGGGTCGTGGTGACCTCTTCGGCTTCAAACTTGTACGCCACCGCCCAGCGGGGGAACTTGTCGGTGTAGCCCAGCGCGTCCCGCGTGGCGAAGTCTGTGATCTTGATGACCGCGCCGTCGATCATGTAATCCAGCTCGGAGCGCGAGGCCTCCACCGCGTGCACCGCGTCGATGGCTCCGTCCAGCGTATCGGCGTACACCTCGCAGCAGGACACCGGGAAGCGGTTCTCGCGGAGAAAGTCCAGCATCTCCCGCTGGTCGGCAAAGCTTTTGCCCTCGATGTAACCCACGTCGTAGAAGCAGGCGGACAGCTTTCGCGCCGCCGTGACCGCCGGGTCCAGGTTGCGCAGCGCGCCTGCAGCGGCGTTGCGGGGGTTCTTCAGCGGCTCCTTCGCGGTTTTGTTGTACGCCTCCAGCGTGGAGAGCTTCATGAACGCCTCGCCGTGCACCTCCATGCGGCCCTCATAGGGGATGCGCACCGGAATCGTGCGGATGGTCAGCGCCTGCTGGAGGATCTCCTCGCCGGTCACGCCGTTCCCGCGGGTCGCCGCGCCCACCAGGTGCCCGCCCTCGTAGGTCAGGTTCACCGTCAGGCCGTCGAACTTGTGCTCCACCACGTACTTGAGCGCCGGAAGCCCCGCCTCCAGCCGCAGCCTCTCCGCACGCGCCGCCCAGTCCCGCAGCTCGGCGATGGACTGAGCCTTGCCCATGCTCCACAGCCGCGCCAGATGGGTGTGGGGCTCGAAGCCCGGCAGCACTGCGCCGCCCACGCGCCGCGTGGGGGAATCCGGCAGGCGCTCGCCCGTCTCCTTTTCCAGGCGCACCAGCTCGTCGTAGAGCGCGTCCCACTCCTTGTCCGAGATGGTGGGCGCGTCCAGCGTGTAGTACTGATATGCCGTTTCGTTGAGCCGGTCCACCAGCTCGCGCATTCGGTTCATCGCGGAACCTCCGTTCTCAGCTTTGATTCTATGCAAATCATTTCCAGATTATATGGTAGATATTCCCTCAGTTCAGCTTGCGCAGCGGGGCAATGTTCGCGGAGAAGCGCTTGCGCGCGCCACTGTCGAAGTCCACGATCACCTTCTGATCGCTGCCCTCGCCGGAAACCTCGCTCACCCGTCCGCGTCCGAACACCGCATGAATCACATTGTCCCCCACGCGGAAGAGCTTCAGGCTCCGCTGGGGCGCAGGCTGTGCGCCGCCGAAGCCCTTTTGCAGTCCGGGGATGTTCAGCGCGGGCTTGCCGGACGGCTTTTCCGCATTCGCCCGGGATGCGGATCGGGAATTGTAGCCAACCGGGCGGGGCGCATCCTCATAGGACGGCCTGCGCGGCGGCATGGGCACGCGGGTCTGGGATTTCACCGCGCCCTCCTGAATCAGCCGCTGGGGAATCTCGCTGACGAAGCGCGACAGCTGGTTCGCCGAGCGCGCGTTGTACAGCATGCGGGTGTGGGCGTGGCTCAGGTACAGCTTCTTCTTCGCGCGGGTGATGCCCACGTAGGCCAGCCTGCGCTCCTCCTCCAGCGCCGTCTCATCGAACAGCGCGCGGCTGAGGGGGAACACGCCCTCCTCCATGCCCACCAGGAACACCGCGTCGAACTCCAGTCCCTTGGCGGAGTGCAGCGTCATCAGCGTCACCGCGCCGCTGGTCTGGTTCAGGTTGTCCACGTCGGTGATCAGCGCCACGTTCTCCAAAAAGTCGGTCAGCGTGCCCTCGGGGTTCAGCTTCGCAAACTCCGAAACCGCGCCCTCCAGCTCGCGGATGTTCTCGATGCGGGTCTGGTTCTCCTCGGTCTTGCTCTCCTCCAGCGCCTTGACGTAGCCCGTCTTCTCAATCAGTGCCGAGGTGAACTCCGTGATGCTCATGCTGTACATGGCCTCGGTCAGCTCCACCATCAGGTCGGCAAAGCCGCCCACCAGCCGCTGCGCGCGGCTGCTCAGCCCCGCGCCCTCGCTGTCCAGCACCGCGGCCATCAGGGAGAGCTCATTTTCGCCCGCATACAGCGCCAGCGCCTCCACGGTGCTGTCGCCGATGCCGCGCTTGGGCTCGTTGATGATGCGCCGCACGGAAACGTCGTCGTCCGGGTTCACCAGCGCGCGCATGTAGGCAATCAGATCCTTGACCTCCTTGCGGTCGTAGAACCTCTGGCCGCCGTAGATGCGGTTGGGCACGCCCGCGCGCACAAAGGCCTCTTCAAGCACGCGCGACTGGGCGTTGGTGCGATAGAGCACCGCAATCTCGCCGGGGCGCATGCCCTGAGAAATCAGCTTCTTCGACATCAGCGCCGCAAAGGCGGCCTCGTCGCGCTCGTCCATGGCGTGGTACAGGCCCACCTTGTCGCCGGGATCGCACTGGGTCCACAGCGCCTTCTCCTTGCGGCCCGCGTTGTGGGCGATCACCTGATTCGCCGCGTCCAGGATGTTGGCGGTGGAGCGGTAGTTCTGCTCCAGCTTGATGACCTTGCAGTCCGGGAAGTCCTTCTCGAACTCCAGGATGTTGCGGATGTCCGCGCCGCGCCAGCCGTAGATGGACTGGTCGTCGTCACCCACCACGCACAGGTTGCGCTTGCCCCCGGCCATCAGCCGCACGAACTGGTACTGGGCGATGTTCGTGTCCTGATACTCGTCCACCAGAACATAGTCGAACTTGTCCTGGTAGTATTGCAGCACCGGCGGATGCTCGCTCAGCAACTCCAGCGTCTTGATGAGCAGGTCATCGAAGTCCAGCGCGTTGTTGCCGCGAAGGGCGATTTCATATTTTTCGTAGGCCTCGCACAGCTTGCGGTTGCGGAAGTTGTCGCCCGCGTCCTTCAGCCACTCTTTCGGCGTGAGCATGCGGTTCTTCGCATCGGAGATCGCGGCCTTGATGGCCTTCGGCGGAAACTCCTTGTCACTCAATTCCAGCGACTTCGCCACGCCCTTGATGACCGTCATGCGATCGTCCTCATCGTAGATGGCGAACTCGCGCTTGTAGCCCAGCTTCTCGATGTCCCTTCTCAGGATGCGCGCGCAGCAGGAGTGGAAGGTGGACACCCAGGCGTCCTTGCCGGACTCGCCGCTGAGTGCGTCCACGCGCTCCACCATCTCCCTTGCCGCCTTGTTGGTGAAGGTGATGGCCAGAATCTTCCACGCGGGCACGCCGCTGTCGATCAGATGGGCGATGCGGCAGGTGAGCACGCGGGTCTTGCCGCTGCCAGCGCCCGCCAAAACAAGCAGCGGCCCCTGCGTCTGTTCGACGGCGGCGCGCTGCTCGGGATTCAGTTTGTCCAAATAATTCATCGGTTCAATCCTTTATGCCTCAATCCTCTTGACCCTTGAGTTTTTCAATCACGCGCTCATAGCCGCCCGCGCCGTAGTTCAGCGCGCGGTTCACCCGGCCGATGGTCGCGGTGGACGCGCCCGTCTTTTCCACGATCTCGTTGTAGGTGATCTTGTCGCGCAGCATCATGGCGATCTCCATGCGCGAGCTGAGGTCCTGCACCTCCCGGATCGTGAACAGATCCTCGAACAGGCGATAGCAGTCCTCCATGCTCTCCAGCGCCAGAAACGCCCTCGCCAGCAGATCCGCCTGCTCGCTCTGCAATCTGGATTCAAACATCTTGTCACCGGCTTTCACGCTTTAATGTATGAATAGCTCTATTATAGCCGAGAAAGCGCGTTCCGTCAAGTTTGAATTCCCCGGGTGATACAGAGAAAGGGCGGAACCCCACATGGGATTCCGTCCTCACTTCAATTCGTTGTATTCGATGATGCGGTTGGAAATCTCCCGCAGCAGCTTGCGCTGGTCGTCCGAGAGCGACTGGTCACGGTCGCCCAGCAGGTCGCTGTCCAGCGAATCCTGAAGCAGAAGGCTCGGCGACACCTGCAAGGCGTTGCACAGCTTGATGACCGTATCCAAACTCGCCTTGCGCGTGCCGCGCTCGATGTGTCCCAGAAAGGACAGGCTGATGCCCGCGCGCTCCGACAGCTTTTCCTGCGTCATCTGGAGCGCAATCCGCTGTTGACGCACGCGCCGGCCAAAATCTTCGTACAGCATTTTTTACACTCCACCACCTTTTTTTCAGTTTATCGAATTCACACCTCCGTTGGAACAGTCTTATAGAAGTATATGCTTCCTTTAGAATCGTATTCGTGAAATTTTCTTCCATTGAGTTGTCATGCGTCGAGCTTTGATGTTATAATGAAAGGCAAATGGAACAATTCTGCACGTTCGGCACATCTGCCACGCGCGAAAAAGGAAAATGCGTTTGAAAAGTATGCAAAAAAAGGCCCCGCAGCGCAAAAGGAGCCGGCTGCGCTGGCTGTGGGTGTGGCTGATTCAGATCGCAGCCGCGCTGTTGGTTGCCCTGCCCATCTCCCTGAGCCTGTGGCTGGGCGGCGCGGTGCACGCCATATGCATGTGGGTGCTCTCCCCCATCCTCGGCTTCCTCTCCGGCCTCATCGCCACGCGCAGGGGGCTGCTGAACCATGCCGCGTGGATCGCTCCGCCGGTGATGCTGTTCGTGGGCTATGAAATCGCCTGGGGCTATCCCCCGCAGCCCGGCCCGGTGTTTCTCTGCGGCCTGATTTCTCTGGTAGGCGCCGCCACGGGCGAGGTGCTCAACCAGCGGCAAAAGAAAAAGTGACAAAGGAGTTCCAGCATGGAAAAAGACCTGATTCTCACCTGTGACGCCGGAACCACCGGTTGCAAATGCTCCGTGTTCAACCTGCGCGGCGAGGCGCTGTGCTCGGTGCGGCGCGACTATCCCACGCTGTACCCGCGCCCGAACTGGTCGGAGCAGGAGCCCGACCGCATCCTGGACGCGGTGTACGACGGCATCCGGGAGCTGTTGCAGCAGGTCAGCCCCCAGCGCATCGCCTGCGTGGGTCTCAGCGGCTCCATGAACGGCTGCATCCCCGTGGACGCGGAGGGCAACGCGCTGCACCCCAACATCATCCACTCCGACAGCCGCACGGGCGCGCAGGTGGAAAAGATCGGCAGCGTCATCAACAAGTACCACTTCTACACCCTCACCGGCAACCGCCTGGACACCCACTACACCCTGCCCAAGATTCTCTGGTTCAAGGAGAACCTGCCGGAGGTGTACAGCCGGGCGCGCTGGTTCATGAACATCAAGGACTACATCTACGCCCACATGACCGGGCGCATCGGCTACACGGACTACTCCGACGCATCGCTGACCACGGCGCTGGACATCAACAACCGCTGCTGGGCGGAGGATCTGCTCCACGATCTGGACATCGACAGCAGCCGCATGCCCAAGATCATCCCGGGCCACGACATTCGCGGCAAGATCACCCGGCAGGTGTACTATCGCACGGGCCTGATCACCGGAACGCCGGTGGCCATCGGCGGCGGCAGCGGCTGCTGCACGGCCCGGGGCGCGGGCATCGTCAGCCCCGGCAGCGCCTACACCTACATCGGCTCCAGCGCCTGGGTCTCCCAGATTCAGGATCATCCCGTGCTGGACCCCAAGGCCCGCATCTTCAACTATCTGGACTCCGACGGCAAGGCCTGCCACGTGATCGGCAACGTGCAGACCGGCGCGGCGGCCTTCGACTGGGCGCTGAAGAACCTGCTGGGCAGCCGCGAGGGCTCGCTGGACATCTCCCGGGTGGAGAACATGGCCCGGCAGATTCGCCCCGGCGCGGAGGGCCTCTTGTTCCTGCCCACGCTGATGGGCTCCCGCACGCCCTACTGGGATCCCAACACCCGCGGCGTGCTGATGGGCTTCACCCTCTACCATGATTCGCGGCACATCGCCCGGGCAGTGTACGAGGGCATCGCCTTCGCGCTGAACAGCTGCGCGGAGATCATCTCCGAGTACGGCACGCCCATCCAGTCCATGATGCTCACCGGCGGCGGCGCGCGCAGCGGCCTGTGGCCGGACATCCTGGCGGCGGTGTTCGGCATGACGACCAAGGTGCACCGGGCTCCCGGCGAATGCACCTCGCTGGGCGCAGCCATCCTGGCGGGCGTGGGCGTGGGCATCTTCGCCAGCTATGAGGACGCGGCCTCCGTCATCACCACCCGCTCCACCCACCAGGTCAATCCCAGCTGGAAGCAGGTCTACGACGAAATCTATCCCATCTACAAGGACGTGTACGAGCGCGTCCGCCCGCTGAGCGACCGCATCGCCGGTCTGGGAATCGGAGGTTGAGCATGGTTCGCCGCGACAGTGAGGACTTTCAGGTCTACTTCAACCGGATCCGGCCCATCTATCAAGAGCTGTTCAACCTGGCCCACGCCGTCACCGGCGCAAGCGCCCAGGCGGAGTACAGCCTGCAATACGCCATGCTGGAGTGCTGGAGCCTGGGTGAGCTGCCCTCCAGCCGCCACGGCTTCCGCGAGGCCCTGCGCAGCGCCACCCTGCACGCGGCGCTGAAGAACCCCGGCGACGCGGGCGGCGAGGAGGACTGGGACGGCCTGCGCACGCCGTCGAACCCCGACGACCCCATCGCGCGGCTGATCGCCCAGGAGGGAGTGGAGCTGCGGCGCATGCTGGCGCTGCGCTGCGGCTGCGGATTTTCGCTGCGCAGGAGCGCCCGACTGGCCGGGGTGGAGTACCGCCGCGCGAAGCAGCTGTTTCAGCGCTTCGAGGCCCGCGCCCGACGCGCGCTGCCCCCGGCGGATCGCCGCCGCTTTGAGCTGCGCATCGCCCGCGCCGTCCGCAGCGGTCTGACCCAGCCCAATCCGCTGGCCCCGGAGCTGAACAACATGCTGCGCACCTTCCAGATGGACGCGGCCTCGGTGGCGCGCTCCAACCGCCTGCCCGGGCGCATCCTGCGTCTGATCGTGGCGGCGGTGCTGACGCTTGCATGCATGCTGGTGTTCTGGCTTGCTGCCGTGCTGCTCCAGCCCGCCGTGCTGGAATCGCCCGCCGCAGCCAGCGCCGTCGAAACCGTCGCACCCGACTGAAAACGCAAAAATCCACGTCCTTACGCACTGTGCGTCGGAACGTGGATTCTTTTTGCTCTTATGCAGGCAGCTCGACGATCACCGGACGACCGTCCGTCTGGATCACGCCGCCGCGAATCTCCACCGGAGAGCCATCCAGCAGGTTCGTGCAGCGCAGATCGCCCCCGAAGCGCTCGGCGGGCATCCTCACCGGCGTGCCCTTCAGGCTGAACAGGCCCAGATAGCGCCTGCCCTCGCCGCCGAGCTGGGCGCAGACCGCATGCTGCGCGTCGTCGGCCGCAGCGCTGAACCAGCAGTCCGCCGGGAAGCGCTTCTTCAGTGCGGCGAGCGTGCGCAGTTCCTCGGAAATATCCCGCCCGTCCCAGTTCACCGGATCGCGGTCGAACAGGCTGGGCTGGTTTGCATCGCACTTCTCCTCCCCGGCGTAGATCAACGTGCTGCCCTTGAGGAAGAACAGCAGCGCGTGCCAGTTGGACAGCGCCACGGGATCGGAAACCCGGGATGCGATGCGGGGCTGGTCGTGGTTCTCCAGGCAGCGCAGCTTGATGTAGTTTTTCGGGAAGCTGATCTCCTGGCGGTTCAGCGCCTCCACCCACTCGTGCAGCGGCCGCTTGCCCGCCCAGTAGTCGTCCAGCAGCTCACGGATATCGTAGTCGTACTCCAGATCGAAGGCGGCGTAGCCCTCCGCGTCGGAGTAGATCATCTCCATGCCCTCCCGTCGCGCGGCGAGCTGGAAGCTCATGTGCACGCTCTCAGCCAGCCAGATCAGATCGGGATTGACCTCCGCGCAGGCCCTGCGGGCCTCCTGCCAGAACGCCACCGGCACCAGCGAGGCCACGTCGCAGCGGAAGCCGTCCACGATGCCCGCCCACA
>JBJEJN010000027.1:37018-75692 GCA_051878085.1 Aristaeellaceae bacterium
ACCGGCACCAGCGAGGCCACGTCGCAGCGGAAGCCGTCCACGATGCCCGCCCACAGCTTGAGCGTCTCGATCTGGTAGTCCCACAGGCCGCGCACGCGATAGTCCAGATCGATCACGTCTGTCCAGTCGCCGAAGCGGTTGCCAAAGCCGCCGTCGGGCTTGTGATAGAAGAACTCCGGGTGAATGCCGCGCAGCGTGGAGTCCGGCGAGGTGTGGTTGTACACCACGTCAATGATGCACTTCATGCCGTTTGCGTGAATCGCGTCCACCAGATGGCGGAAATCCTCCATCGTGCCGTACTCCGGGTTCACCGTGCGGTAGTCCTTATTGGCGTAGGGACAGCCGAGGCTCCCCTTCTTGCCCTCCACTCCGATGGGATGAATGGGCATCAGCCACAATATGTCCGTGCCGAGGGAACGGATGCGGGGCAGGTCACTTTCCAGCGCCCGAAAGGTTCCCTCCTTGGTGTGGTTGCGCACGTACACGGAGTAAATCAGCGCATTGCGCAGGGAAAGGTCGGTATTGCGTGCCATATTGCACCTCCGAATTTGTCAGTCGTCCATCAGCTCCAGCACCACGCTGTCCTGAAGCTCCAGTCCCACGGGCGTGAGTCGCAGAAAGCCGCCCTCGATTTCAATCAGACCGTAGCTTTCCAGCTTGTTGAGCTGCCGTGCGTGAGTGCTCTCAAAGTCCTCGCCGAACTCCGCCCGCCAGCGCGCCAGATCCAGCCCACGCAGCGTGCGGGTGGAAAGCATCAGCACCTCCTCCCGGTGGTCGCGCAGGCTGCGCAGCGTGCGCTCACACATGCGCTCCCCCGCCAGGTAGCGTTCCAGCTCCGGCGGATTGGAGAAGCGCTCGTTCTCCACCAGCGAGTGCGCCGCGCTGCCCAGGCCCAGGTAGTCGCCGTCCTGCCAGTAGGTCAGGTTGTGGCGGGACTCATAGCCCGGCACGGCGAAGTTGGAGATTTCGTAGCGCGCAAGGCCATGCTCCGCCAGACGCTGCACCGCCATGCGCTGCATCTCGTTCACCAGATCGTCGTCGGGGATGTTCGCCTCGCCGCACTCCACCCTTCTCTCCATCCCGGTGCCCGGCTCCACGATCAGGCTGTAGGCGGAGATGTGCTTGACAGGCAGAGAAACCGCCTGTGCAAGCGTGTCCGACCACTGCTCCATGCTCTGGCCCGGCAGGGCGTACATCAGATCGATGCTGAGGTTTGTAAAGCCCGTGTCCGCCGCCATGCGCACCGCCTCAACGGCCTGTTCGGGCGTGTGGATGCGGCCAAGGTTCCGCAGAAGCGCCGCATCGAAGCTCTGCACGCCGATGGACAGCCGGCTCACGCCCGCGCGGCGGTAGGTTTCCAGCTTCTCCGCTGTCAGCGTGCCCGGATTGGCCTCCAGCGTGATCTCGCAGTCCGGGGCGAAGGGCAGCATTCGCCGCAGGTGGTTCAGCGCATTCGCGATGTACGCCGCGGGCACCAGCGAGGGCGTGCCCCCGCCGAAAAAGACGCTGCGCGCCTCGTAAGCGCGCAGGCGATCCGCCCAGGCGTCCATCTCGGCACGCAGGGCGGCAAAGTAGTCCTCCCACGCGTCCTCCCGGCCCGCAAAGGACGCAAAGTCGCAGTAGGCGCACTTGCGGGCGCAGAAGGGAACGTGGATGTAGATTGCAAGGGGTTTCATCGTTTCTGTCCTCAGATGCGTCACTTCCGCCGTCTATGCTTGCGCCGGCGCTTCCTCGCGCGCTTATCCAGCGCCAGAACGGCGATGCCCAGCGCCACAGCGCCGCCCAGCATCCCCAGCAACAGACCCATGCCGCCGGGTGCGCTCTGCTCCGCTGTGGAAACCGGTTCCGCCATGGGTGCAGCGGTCGGCTCCGCAGTCAGAAGCGGCAGCACGATCTGCGCCGTGGGCTCCGCTGTGGGAATCTTAGTAGGTTCCGGCGTAAGGGTGATTTCAGGGGTAGGCGTGGGTTCCGGCGTGGGGGTGGGGATGTTTTCGAACATGTCATTTGCGCCGCTGTCCAGCCCCACCGCAGTGAAGTACAGGCCGAAGCGGGCGTTGTCGTACTTGCCGCCGTCCTCCACCTGGAAGTACTTCTGCTGGGACGCATGCTCCGCATAGCCCAGCCGAGCCACCTCCAGCGGCGTGCGTCCGCCCAGCGCCTCCAGCGGAACCTTCCAGGGCATGCTGACCTGGTTCTCCCCGTAGAGGTGGATGTAGAGCTTCTTCACCTGCCACGCGCCGTACCGGGCGGCGGTGTCGGGGAAGCGGGCCGCATCCGCAGCGGCATCGATGGCGTCCTGCATCAGCCGAGAAGTGATTTTGTGCTGGTTGTGGCCGTACTCGCCGTCGAGGTCGTGGGTGACGATCACCTCGGGCCGATAGCGGCGGATGCGCGCCACCAACTCCTCCAGGACGTGCTCCTCGCCGCCCCAGAGCTTCAGGCCCTCCTCGATGCTCTTCACGCGCTTGTCCTTCAGGTTGATGAAGTCGGGGTAGTCCCGAACGCCCATCGCCCACAGCCCGTTGAGGGCCTCCTGACGGCGGGATCGGCCGCAGTTCGCCATGTAGACCACCACCGTGGGCCGGTTCTGGGCCACGGTATAGTAGGGAATCGTGCCGCCGAAGAAGATCAGCTCGTCATCCTGATGGGTGGAGACCACCATCAGCTCCGCCTTTTCCACCGGGGGATTCCAGACATGCACATTTTCCGGCAGCTCGCCCGGGCCGAACACGCGCAGCTCAGCGACGTCCTGCCCCGGCGCGTCCAGCTGCAAAAAGACGTACCTCGTCTCCGGCAGCAGGTCAACGCAGAACTCAATGCAGGGAAAGGTAAAGTTCTGATCCCGCGTGCGCAGCAGGTTGCGCTCCGCGTCGTACTCCTCCACCTGATAGGCGCTGGGCTCGAAGTCCCAGCCGATCTGCAGCGTGCCTCCCGCAGCGCCCTCCGGCAGCTCTATGCCCAGCCGGGCCCCGTCGCCCTTGTACGTCCAGTCGGTGTGCAGGTTGCGATCGGTCAGGTTGCCCTTTTTGCCCTCGCTCACCCAGAAGCCGCACTTCCGGGTGAGCTCCTCCGCCGTCTCCGCACAGCACAGCGAGGCGCACAGCAGCGCCATCGCCAGCAGCAGGGGTGCAAGCCTTCTCCAAATCTTCATCCTGTACAAATCTCAATCCATCTTCAGAACCGCCATGAACGCCTCGCTGGGCACAGACACCGTGCCCACCTGGCGCATGCGCTTCTTGCCCTCCTTCTGCTTCTCCAGCAGCTTCTTCTTGCGGGTGATGTCGCCGCCGTAGCACTTGGCCAGCACGTCCTTGCGCAGGGCCTTCACCGTCTCGCGGGCGATGACCTTGCCACCGATGGCCGCCTGAATCGGGATCTCAAACATCTGCCGCGGAATGGCCTCCTTCAGCTTCTCCGCGATGGAGCGCCCCCTCGGATAGGCCCGGTCGCGGTGCACGATGATGGACAGCGCGTCGCACTGATCGCCGTTGAGCAGCATGTCCAGCTTCACCAGGTCGCTCTTGACGTAGCCCTTCAGCTCGTAATCGAAGGAGGCGTAGCCCCGCGTGCGGCTCTTGAGCTGGTCGAAGAAGTCGTAGATGACCTCGTTGAGGGGCATGTCGTAGGAAAGCAGCACGCGGCCGCCCTCGATGTACTTCATGTCCCGGAAGATGCCGCGCTTGTCCTGGCACAGCTCCATGATCGCGCCCACGTAGTCCTGGGGCGTGATGACGGACGCGTCCACGAAGGGCTCCTCCATGGATTCGATCTCCTGCACCGGCGGCAGGTTGGTGGGGTTGTCGATCATCACCGTCGTTCCGTCGGTCTTGTTGACCTTGTAGACGACGCTGGGCGCGGTGGTCACCAGATCCAGGTCGAACTCGCGCTCCAATCTCTGCTGGATGATCTCCATGTGCAGAAGGCCCAGAAAGCCGCAGCGGAAGCCGTAGCCCAGCGCCACGCTGGTCTCGGGCTCGTAGGACAGCGCCGCGTCGTTCAGGCGCAGCTTCTCCAGCGCGTCGCGCAGGCTCTCGTAGTCCGCGCCGTCGGCGGGATAGATGCCGCAGTACACCATCGGCAGCACCGGCTTGTAGCCCGGCAGCGGTTCCGAGGCCGGAGCGTCCGCCAGCGTGATGGTGTCGCCCACGTGCACGTCCGCGATGTCCTTGATGGACGCGGCGATGTAGCCCACCTCGCCCGCGCGCAGCTCGTCCTTCGGCGCATAGCCCAGCGGGCGGTATGCGCCCACCTCGGTGACCTCGAACTCGCACTTTCCGGCCATCATGCGGATGCGGTCGCCCACCTTCACCCGGCCGCTCTTGAGCCGCACCGAGGAGATCGCGCCGCGATAGTTGTCGTAGTAGGAATCGAAGATCAGCGCCTGCAGCGGCCCGTCCACGTCGTCCTGCGGCGCGGGAATCTTTTCGATCACCGCCTCCAGCACGTCCTCGATGCCGATGCCCTGCTTGGCGGAGATCAGCGGGCAGCCCTCGGTGTCCAGGCCGATCTCGTCCTCGATCTCCTGCTTCACCACCTCGGGCTGGGCGCTGGGCAGGTCGATCTTGTTGATGACGGGCAGGATCTCCAGGTCGTGCTCCAGCGCCAGATACACGTTGGCCAGCGTCTGGGCCTCGATGCCCTGGGAGGCGTCCACCACCAGGATCGCGCCCTCGCAGGCGGCCAGCGCACGGGAAACCTCATAGTTGAAGTCCACATGGCCGGGGGTGTCGATCAGGTTCAGCTCGTAGGTCTTCCCGTCCTTCGCGGTGTAGTTCATGCGCACGGCCTTCGATTTGATGGTGATGCCGCGCTCCCGCTCCAGCTCCATGGAATCCAGCACCTGATCGGTCATCTCGCGCAGCTGCATCGCACCCGTCTTTTCCAGGATGCGATCCGCCAGCGTGGATTTGCCGTGGTCGATGTGGGCGATGATGCAAAAATTGCGTATTCTGCTCTGATCAAATTCGGACATATGGAATCCTCCGCCTATCTATTCATTTTAATGATACAGGATTCCAATGTAAAAATCAAGTCCACCCCGAGGTTCAGGGTGGACTTTCGCGTTCAAATATGCACTTTTCAGCCGGGAACTCAGGCGGTCTGCTTCTTGCCCAGCACCAGCTGGAGCACCACGCCCAGGGCAATCAGCGCGAGGCCGATCACGTCCGTCAGCGTGCCGGGGATGATCAGGCACATGCCGCCAGCGATGGTCAGCACGCGCTCGACCACGTTCATCGGCCGCACCAGATAGCCGCTCAGGCCCGCCGCCACGCCGACCATGCCGATGGTGGCCGTCAGCGCGATCAGAATCACGTCGTACCAGACCACGTCGCCCACGAAGAGGATCGACGGGCTGTAGGCGAACACGAAGGGGATGATGAACGCCGCAATTGCCAGCCGCGTGGCCGTGATGCCCGTCTTCATCGGATTGCCCTTCGCGATGGCGGAGCCTGCGTAGGCCGCAAGCGCAACCGGCGGCGTGATGTCCGCCACGATGCCGAAGTAGAACACGAAGAAGTGCGCCGCGATGGTGGGAATGCCCATCTTGATCAGGATCGGCGCGCAGGTGGAGGCCATGATGCAGTAGTTCGCGGTGGTGGGAACACCCATGCCCAGCACGATGCAGCACAGCATGGTCAGCACCAGCGCCAACAGCGAGGAGGAGCCGGAGATGCCCACGATGATGTTGATCAGCTTGGACGCAAGTCCCGTGACGGTGAGGCAGCCGGCGATGATGCCCGCCACGCCGCAGGCCACGGCCACGGTGATGACGCCGCGTCCGCCGGCCTCCAGGGAATCAAAGATGCTCTTTGCGCTGAAGCCGCCGTCCGCGCCGAAGGTTGCCGCAACCACGCCATGCTTGAGCTGCTCGCCCGCCTTCTTTGCGCGCAGGTAGCGCAGGAGGTTGTTGATAAAGCCCACCGCGATGGCCGCCAGAATGGCGATGGCTGCGGAGAACTGCATGGTCTTGGTGTTGCTGCACACCAGGTAGATCAGGATGATCAGGGGCAGCAGCAGATAGCTGTCCTTGATCAGCTGGCGCATGCGGGGCAGCATCTCCTTCGGGATGCCCTTCAGGCCCAGCTTCTTGGCCTCCAGATGCACCGCGATGAAGATGCCCAGGAAGTACAGCACCGCCGGCAGGATCGCGCGCACGATGATGTTGGAGTAGGGCACGCCCACGTACTCCGCCATCAGGAAGGCCGCAGCGCCCATGATGGGAGGCATGATCTGACCGCCGGTGGAGGCAGCGGCCTCAACCGCGCCAGCGAACTCCGGGCGATAGCCGGTCTTCTTCATCATCGGGATGGTGACGGAGCCGGTGGTGACGGTGTTGCCCACGGAGGAGCCGGACACCATGCCGCACAGCGCCGAGGACACGACCGCGACCTTCGCCGGGCCGCCCGCGAAGCGGCCGCAGAGGCTGTTCGCCAGGCTGATGAAGAAGTCGGAGATGCCGGTGCGCTCCAGGAACGCGCCGAAGATGATGAATACGACGATGTACTTGGAGCAGACGTTGATCGGGGTGGAAAGCACACCGCTGTCGCCGTAGAACAGCTTGTAGACCACCAGCGGAATGCCGCCCTTGTTCCACAGGGTCACCAGCGTGTAGATCATGAACACGCCCGCCACGCACAGGATCGGCAGACCCACGCTGCGGCGGCACAGCTCGGCAAGCACCAGCATGCCAACCGCGCCGGTCACGATGTAGAACATGTCCTTGGTGATGCGCATGTTCAGCTTCACCACGGTCTGGGCGTTGAAGGTGTAGAACAGGAACGCGCCCGCGCCCAGCACCATCAGCACGATATCATACCAGGGCATGTAATTGACCCGCACCTTGCCCTTCTTGGCCGGGTAGGTCAGAAAACCGATGAGCACCACCAGTCCCAGGAAGGAGGACAGGCGGATCTGCTCCATGAAGTTTGCAAACAGGGTCACATAGATGCAGAAGAGCGCAAAGAGCACCGTCAGACTGTTGACGATGATCTTGGGAACGCCCTCCCACACGCGCGTGTTCGACTCGCGGTCGAACTTGCGCATGATCGCATCGACATCCGCAGCCGAGCCAACGTCCTCGCTTACAGCTTCGGTGGCCGGATCGATGATCTTCGGGTCCTTATCGGGGTCTCGCTTCATATTGTCTCCTCCCATGACCGGAAAGAATCCGCCAAATTTTCTAAAATGCCGCCGATACATGACGGGGGACTATGGCGAAACGCCTTCGCCGTAGTCCCCCTGTTCTATCTCCGCGCTTTGCACGCGCGGTCAGCGTTCCTTATTCGGCAACCGTGATGCCCTTCTCGGCGAAGTACTTGGCAGCGCCGGCAGCATAGGGCAGGCCGCACTCGGAAGCGTACTCCAGATTCAGCTCCAGGCCCTTCGCATGGGCGGCGGCGATCTCCTCGGTGTTCTCGAAGATGGTGGAAACGATGGTGTAGGCCTCCTCGTCGGTCACATCGGCGTTGGCGATGATGATGGCCTTGACCGCAACGGTGGTCACGTCCTCGTCGATGCCCTCATAGGTGCCGGCGGGGATCACGCACTCGGTGTAGGCGCCGTTGAGCTCCTTCAGCTTCGCAACGTGCTCCGCGTCGCAGCCAACCAGGTATGCGCCCTTGGTCGCGCACAGGTCGACAACGGCGGTGGTGGGAGCGCCCGCGACGACGAAGGCAGCGTCAATCTTGCCGTCCTTCAGCGCTTCAGCGGAGTCCGCGAAGGAGAGGTACTGGGGATTGATGTCGGCCTCGGTCATGTCATAGGCGGCCAGGAAGTCCATGGCGTTGAAGTACACGCCGGAACCGGCAGCGCCGATGGAGACGTTCTTGCCGCGCAGGTCGTCCATGCTCTTGATCTCCGGATTGCAGGTGACCAGCTGCACGGTCTCGTTGTACAGGGCTGCCAGCGCCTTGAAGGAGGTGATGGGAGCGCCTTCATACTGCTCGAAGCGGATGCCGTTGTAGGCGTAGTAGGCAACGTCGCTCTGCACGAAGCCCAGCTGCGCAAAGCCCATGTCCAGCATGTCGATGTTCGCAGCGGAGCCCTCGCCGGCAACTGCGGTCACCTGAACGTCGGTGTTGTCGCTGATGTACTGGGCCAGCACGCCGCCGAAGGCGTAGTAGGTGCCGGAGGTACCGCCGGTGGTGAACTGCAGCTCTGCCATTGCGGATGCGCAGCTGAACACCATGACCAATGCAATCAGAATCGCCAAAGTCTTTTTCATTGTATTGTCCCCCTTGAAATTTGGGCCTGTGAATTTTCTCAATCACAACCCATTTTTTCATATTATACCGCATTTCTCTCCGCCTGACAATAGCGAATCGAGTTTTTGAATGTAAATTATTGCATATTGTGTAAAATTCAATGCCAATTTGCTGGTTTTTGCACTTTCTACCGTCTCCCCAATGCACTTTTGCATCATTTTAACGCAAAATCCCGGTCTCCCGGCGGCAACCTCAGTTCAAATCTATGCAGAAAAGCCGGCGAAGCTGTAAGCATCGCCGACTTTTCTTTTTCAAATGATCCGATGTGCACTCCGTTCAGAGGCGATCCGGGTAGGCGCCCTGATCGATCAGCTCACGAATCCGCTGCTGGGTGTTCGCCTTGTCCTGGGCGTAGGTCATGCCGAACCACCTGTCGTGGGTGGGCAGCACCTGCACGCTGCCCTCGCCGCTGCGGATCAGCCTGCCCACGATCGAGGGCAGCAGGAACTCGGAGGTCACGTCATCCCTGGACAGCCGCTCCAAAAAGCGCGGGAACTGCTCCTCCAGATAACCGATGAACGAAGCCGGCAGGCCCCAGATGTTCATCGAAACCGCCTCGCCGCCGTCCAGCCAGCGCACGCCGTCCTCCGCCTCCAGGCAGGGCCGTCCGTCGCGCAGCAGGATGCCGCGGGTCTCCCGGATCTCGTTGAGCTTCCCCGCCGCATCCACCTTGCAGATGCCCCGGGTCACAGCGCCGCTCTCCGAGAGCGTGTTGCCCAGCACGTAGCCCGCCATGCAGCAGTCCAGAGATGCATCGTCCCGCACATCCGTGCTGATGTAAGCGTGAATCTGCCGGAAGGCCTCCGCGCCGTAATAGTCGTCCGCATTCAGCACGCAGAAGGGCTCGCGGATCACCTTCCTGCACGCCAGCACCGCATGTCCCGTGCCCCAGGGCTTCTTGCGTCCCTGCGGCAGCGCGATGCCCTGCGGCACGTCCTCCAGATCCTGATAGACGTACTCCACGTTGCACTTCTGCTCCACGCGCCGGCCCACGCCCTCGCGGAACATCTGCTCGATGTCCCGGCGGATGATGAAGACCACGCGGTTGAAGCCGGCCTGCAGCGCGTCATGAACCGCATACTCCATCAGCACTTCTCCGTTTGGCCCGACGGGTTCAATCTGCTTGACGCCGCCGCCGAAGCGGGACCCAAAGCCTGCGGCCATAAATGCCAATGTCGTCGTTTTCATAGGATGCCCTTTCTCTTCACTTCCCTGTATTGATGCGGACACGCCGCATTGTTAATTTTATTATAACATATGATCCCGTAAACCGCAAGTGCTGCACCGTAATAAGTTGGTCTGCGTCCTGTAAAAGCGCCCGAAACAGGAAATCGCCCCCGGATTTGCCGGAGGCGACGCAGTATTTCGTTGGGTTTTCTTATTTCCACCTGGGATTATCGATGATAGTGGGCCTGCCGTCGCGCTCCACCAGCAGCTTGCGATAGCCCTTCTCCTCGATGGTGCCGTAGTTGTGCCCCGCGTCCGCGCGGAACACGAAGAAGGTAACCAGCGGCTCGTCGGGGCTGACGTTGATGGATCGGTGCGCATAGCGCTTCGGGACGTACACCGCCTTGCCGGCCTCCAGCTCCAGCGCGCGCCAGTCACCCTCGGGATTCTCCAGCAGCATGTAGCCGTGGCCGCTGAGGCAGTAGTACACCTCGCCGGTCTCCAGAATGGTGTGGAAGTGGCCCTTGGTCATGAAGTACTCGTCGCCCACCTTGCCGGGATAGCAGATGGAGCAGCCGAACGCCAGATCGCCGGGATGCTCCGGTGCCGGCATGCTGTGGAACTCGTAGACCATCGGATTTCCCTCGGCGATCATCTTCTCCTCCGCTGCAGAATCCGCAAACATGCCTTTCATTTCAGACAGATAGCGCTTGCCGGTGTCCCTGTCCGGGCTGAGGCCGGTCTTCGGGTCGAACGCCATGGTAAAACCCTTTTCAAAATCAAACTTGAGATCGCTGGGATTAAAATCCATATGCTCTTCCTCCTGTCCAATCGTATTCTCACGCTGCACAGTATATATTATATCTACAATACATTATTATGTAATGACATTATCAGTATATCCCCAATACCCGGATTTGTCAACTGGCAACCGCGTGGTCGCGCCGCTTTGCCGCACGGAAGCCGACAATCTTCCGCCCTCCCTTGAAAATGGCAGGCAAGATTGCTATAATATGGATGGCAATGTCATGACAATGCGCACGAAAGAGGCAAACTCCATGAAAACTGTACAGACCGTATGCGGGCCCGTGCTCCCGTCGGAGCTGGGCCACTTCCAGATGCACGAGCACCTGTTCGTCGCAGAGGGCTCCGGCACGCGGCGCTTCCCGGCGCTGCTGGCCGACGACTGCGCGCGCTCCGCACAGGAGGTCGCGCGCTACGTCTCTCAGGGTGGCGGCGGCTTTCTGGACGCACAGCCCGTGGACGCCGGGCGCAACGCCGCCATGCTGCGTAGGATCGCCCGGGCATCCGGCGCGAAGATCGTCTGCGTGACCGGCTATCACCTGCCCCACTTCTATCCGGAGGAGCACTGGATCCACTCAAAGGATGAGGACACCCTGTTCGCACGCTTCCGCGACGAGCTGCAGAACGGCTGCGCGGAGTGCCGCGAGGTTCGCCCCGGCGCGGTGAAGGCCGCCCTGGGCAGGGAGGGCCTGGACGCGCGCGCCGAGATCAAGCTGCGCGCCGCAGCCCGGGCCGCAGCGGAGGCGGACGTGCCCATCGTGATTCACACGGAGAAGGGCGTGGGCGGCGTGGAGGCCGTGCAGCTCTGCCGCGAGGCGGGACTGAGCCCTGCGCGCATCCTGATCTGCCACGTCGACCGCCAGGCGGACGACTTCGCGCCCCACGACGCCATCGCCGCGACGGGCGCGATGCTGGAGTACGACACCATCTGCCGCTTCAAGTACCACGACGACGCGTCCGAGATCCGGCTGATCCGGCACATGATCGAGGGCGGGCACCTCGCGCAGCTGCTGCTGTCGCTGGACACCACGAACCAGCGCCTGTCCACCTACGGCGGCGAGATCGGTCTGGACTACATCCTGAACTGCTTCCTGCCCGCACTGCGCAACGCGGGCATTTCGGAGGAACAGATCCGCAGCATGACTATCGAAAACCCGCGTCGGGCCTTCGCCTGACGCGCAGCAAGGATACACCATGAGGAGGTAAGAGCAATGAACCGCGCTGACAGCTTTCGCAACAATGTGACCGGCATCCAGCACCTGGGCATCCCCACCGGCGACCTGGGCAAGACCATCGAATTCTATCAGGGCCTCGGCTTCGAGGTCATCTGGCAGAATCCCGGCGAGGTGGCCTTTTTGCAGAACGGCACGCTGGTGATCGAGACCTACGCCGTGGAGGCACCCGCCATGAGGAACGGCGCCATTGACCACGTGGCGCTGAACGTTCAGGACATCGAGGCCGCCTGGAGCGACGCCCAGGCCTGCGGCTACGAGACCGAGGATACCGCCATCAACTTCCTGCCCTTCTTTGAAAAGGGCGTGAAATTTTTCACCATCATCGGCCCCAACCGGGAGAAGGTGGAGTTCAACCAGTACCTGTGATGCAGGAAACGCAGAGGCAGCGCAGTCACACGGCCACGCTGCCTCTGTTGTATCTACTTATTATAGTGCAGGAAATCATTCCGCATCCGCGCCGAGCTCCGTGGCCGCACTGGCGACCATGCCGGGCTCGTCCGCATCCTCGATGCTGCAATAGATTTTGCTGTCGTCGCGCCAGACCGAGATCGTCACCGCGTCGCCGTGGTTGGTGAAGCGGAAGTCGATCAACTGGCTGTAATCCGTGATCACCGCGTCCTCATTATCGGGCACGTAGTTCTCGCAGAAATCGGAGCCGTAGGTGCGCTTCTCAACGACCTCCATGCTGTCCATGTTCTTGATCGCCAGATAGATCGTGGTAGCAACCTGGGCCACGCCGCCGCCCACCACCGCAACGCCGCGCCCATTGGGGGCCTCGCGGTAGCCGCGCTCCTCGGAGCGCGCGCCCACGGCCGCGTTGAAGGAGAAGGTCTCGTTGGTTCCAAGCTCCATATCGTTGATGGAGGCGATGCACACATCCAGGTTGGACAGATAGTTTTCTCCGTCCACCGTGATGGGTGTGAACACCTCCGCCAGTGCGCCGCCGGTCAACGCGAAGATCGCGAGCGCCAGGGCCAGCGCAAGAATTCGTTTCATTGTGATGTCCCTCCCTTGAGATACCGGAGTACTTTACCACAATGTATCGATTCCATCAACAAAGTATTCGTGTCATTTGGATTAAGTTCTCGACAATCCAGGCTTTTATGTTAAAGCTTGCGCACAAAATACAACATCCAGCTCACGCTCTCCCGCAACCGCGCCTTGACGCGCTTGCGCAGCCTCGGGTTGGATTTCGCCGCCGCGCCGCAGGCGTTCATGCCCAGATCCCGGGCCAGCCACAGCGCGCGCTGCAAATGATAGTCGCTGGTGACGAGGATGACGCTGCGCCAGCCGTGCTCCGCCATGATCTGCTGCGCGTTGCGCAGGTTCTCCACGGTGTTGACCGACCGATGCTCCGCGTGCAGCCGCGCGCCGGGAACGCCCCTTTCGCGGAGGTATTCCGCCATTGCAGCGGCCTCGGTGCAGGGCTCATCGCCGCCGCGACCGCCGCAGAGGATCAGCTCTCCGGCGAGTCCGTCCCGCCACAGCTCCCAGGCCCGGTCGCAGCGCCAGAGCAGCGTTTTGCTCAGGCGACCGTCCGGATGCACCTTCGCGCCCAGCACCACGATGCAGTCCGCCGCATGCACCTCGCGCCGACGGCGGGCACAGATGCACACCGCCGCGCACACGAGGCAAAAAAAGAGGGCCGCAGCGCCGGGAATCGCCCACAGCCCACTCATGGCTGCGCCTCCCCGCAGCGCCGCACGCCCGTCACATGCCGCCCGCAGCTCTCCAGCTCGATCTCCGCGCCCGGCACCGGAATCTGACCTGCGTGATCCGCATTCACATAGAAGATGCGGCTGTCGCCGTCATCCAGGCGCACCTGAAGCTCCCGCACCCGCGCGCCGTCCTGCATCACGGCTTCCTCCTTCAGGGAAGCCACCGTGCAGGTCACGCTCCGCCGCAGGCCGCCGTCCAGCTCCCGCAGGAATTTGCGGTAGCGCAGCGCGGGCAGCAGGCAGAGGTCGCCCAGAAACAGCGCGGCGACGAAGCCCAGCAGCAGCGCCGCCAGCATCGCCCAGCGCCAGCCCAGCGCGATTCCCACCACATATGCAGCCAGCAGCGCAAGCTCCGCGCCGCCTAGAATCAGCGTCCACTTGCGCGCCAAATGCTCCGCGCGTTGCCGGTCCTCCTGCGTGTACAGGGAATTCACAGCTTGCCCTCGCCAGCCATCTCCAGCACCTCCCAGATGCGCTGCAGATCGTCCGCACTGTAGTAGAACAGCGTCAGCTTGCCGCTGTCCTGGGTGCCGTCCAGCTTCGCGCGCGTGCCGAACAGCTCCCGCGCCATGCCCTCCAGGCGGCTGAACTGCTGATCCCGCACCTTCACCGGCTTGGGCTCCTCCTGCTTCACCGGCTGGGCACAGATGCGCTCCAGCTGGCGCACCGACCAGCCCTGCTGCACCGTGAGATTCGCCAGCTGCACCTGGCGCTTTTTGTCCACCGTCACCAGCGCCCGCGCATGGCCTGCGGACAGCTTGCCCTCGATCAGCAGCTGCTGCACGCTCTCCTCCAGCGTCAGCAGGCGCAGCAGGTTCGCCACCGCCGGGCGGCTCTTGCCCAGGCGCTCGGCGACCTTCTCCTGGGTCAGGCTGCTCTCCTCCATCAGGCGCTTCACGCCCAGCGCCTCCTCGATGGGGTTCAGATCGTCGCGCTGCAGGTTCTCAATCAGCGCGGCCTCGAGCCTGCGCTGCTCGTCCCAGTTGCGCACAATGGCCGGAATCTCGTCCAGCCCCGCCATGCGCGACGCCCGATAGCGGCGCTCGCCCGCGATGATGCTGTAGCGCTCGCCAACCTCCGCCACGATGATCGGCTGAATCACGCCCACCGCCTCGATGGACGCGGCCAGCTCCCGTAGCGCATCCTCGTCAAAGCTCCTGCGGGGCTGATCCCGGTTGGGATCGATCAGGCGAATGGGCAGCATGCGCACCGCATCCTGCACTTCCTCCGCCGAAGCCTTCACCTCCGGCGCAGATACCGGCTGCTCCACCACATCGTCGCCCAGCAGCGCGCCCAATCCGCGGCCCAGACCGCGCTGTACCTTCTTCGCCATGCCTTACACCCCTTTCCTGTCGATCAGCTCCTGCGCCAGCTCCCCGTACGCCTTCGCGCCGATGCAGCGCGCGTCGTAGAGGTGGATGGGCAGGCCGTAGCTCGGCGCCTCGCTCAGGCGCACGTTTCGCGGAATCATCGTCTCAAACAGCTCGTTCGGGAAGTGGCTGCGCACCTCCTGCACCACCTGCGCGCACAGATTCGTGCGGGAATCGAACATCGTGAGCAGGATGCCCTCGATGGTCAGATTGGGGTTGAGCTTCTTGCGCATGAGCTTCACCGTGTTCATCAGCTGGCCCAGGCCCTCCAGCGCGTAGTATTCACACTGAATCGGGATCAGCACGCTGTCCGCAGCGGTCAGGGCGTTGATCGTCAGCAGGCTCAGCGACGGCGGGCAGTCGATGAAGATTGCATCGTAGTCCCCCCGCAGCTCCTGAAGCGCATTTTTCAGCAGCGTCTCGCGGTTCTCCACGCCCACCAGCTCGATCTCCGCACCCGCCAGCTCGATGGCCGTCGGGATCAGATCCAGCGTATCGAAGCCCGTGGAAAGGATGGCTTCCCGGGCCTCCGCGTCGCCGATGAGCATGTCGTAGACCGTATTCTCCCCCGCCCCGGCCTTGCCTAGGCCGCTGGTCGCGTTGCCCTGGGGATCGATGTCCACCAGCAGCACGCGCCTGCCCTTCGCCGCCAGGCATGCGGAGAGGTTCACGGCGGTGGTCGTCTTGCCCACGCCGCCCTTCTGATTTGTTACTGCAATGATCTTGCCCAATGCTTTCCACCTGTCTCTTAAGAAATATCTATTCTATTATTATATCGAAAAGCACAGCCGCGCACAAGACTTGCTGTGAAAAGATTCCGGAATTGTCACAGAGCGGAAGTTTTCATCAGCTTAAAGCCTTTCCAAAACACAAAAAACCGGCACTTGCGTACCGGCTCTTTGCATCTCGCTCCTCAATCAGACGAGCTCGACAATCACCATCTCGGCAGCGTCGCCGCGACGGGGGCCCATCTTGACGATGCGGGTGTATCCGCCGCCCTGGCCCTTCTCCTCCGCGCGCTTCTTGTACTTCGGCGCGATTTCACGGAAGAGCTTCTCCACGACCTGATGCTTGACCTGCTTCTGACGCGCTTTGAAATCGTCACGATCCTCGTCCTTGTTCTGGACTGCGGGGATGTCGTACAGATAGCGCATCACGCGGCGGCGGGCAGCCAGGCGCTCGGGAGAGTCGTTGGTCACGGTGAGCTCAACGATCTGCTGCTTGTCGTTCTTGGTCTTCTTCGTCAGTTCGACGGTATTATCACACTGACGCATTGCGATGGTGATCAGATGCTCAGCCATGGACTGAACTTCCTTGCCACGTGCGAGAGTGGTTTCGATCTTTCCGTACCAGATCAGATTGGTGACCTGATTGCGAAGCATCGCCATTCTCTGGTCGGACGGACGGCCCAACTTGCGATGATTGGCCATTGCTGGTTCCTCCCTTGATGCTCAATATCGGTATCCCGGCGTTATTCTTCGCTCGACTTGAGGGAAAGGCCCAGAGCGACGAGCTTCTGTTCCACTTCCTCAAGCGACTTTTTGCCGAGGTTGCGCACCTTCATCATATCCTCCTGGTTGCGCTGCACGAGTTCGGCGACGGTATTGATGCCCGCGCGCTTCAGGCAGTTGAACGCGCGCACGGAAAGATCCAGCTCCTCGATGGTCATCTCGAGAACCTTCTCCTTCTTGTCGTCCTCCTGCTCGGTATAATCCACTCGCACAACATTCACCGTCAGGTCGATGAAGAGGCGCATATTGTTGGTTAAGATCTGCGCGGCGGAAGCCAGGGCCTCCTTCGGCAGAATGCTACCGTTGGTCCACACCTCGATGGTCAGCTTATCGTAGTCGGTAACCTGACCCACGCGGGTGTCCTCCACCGCGTAGCTCACTTTGCGAATCGGGGTAAAAATAGAATCGACCGGGATCACGCCGATCGGCATGCCGCCGATCTTGTTGCGTTCAATGGAAAGCTGCTTGTTGCGCTCCGCCGATACGTATCCCCTGCCACGCTCCAGCGTGATCTGCATCTGCAGATGCGCGCCTTCAGACAGCGTGGCAATGTGCAATTCGGGGTTGACAATCTCAACCTCGTCGTCAATCCTGATGTCGCCGGCCGTGACTTCGCAGGGGCCGTGGGCATCAATCGCCACGATTTTCGGATGCTCGGTAAAGAGCTTTGCAGAGAGAAGCTTGATGTTCAGAATCAGTTCTGCAACGTCTTCTTTCACACCGGGGACGGTCGAAAACTCATGCTGCACACCCTCGATTCGGACGCTGGTTGCTGCGACGCCCGGGAGCGAGTTCAAAAGCACGCGGCGCAGGGAATTGCCCAGCGTCTGACCGAAGCCGCGCTCCAGGGGATTCACAACGAACTTGCCATATCGGTTGTTTTCGCCGATCTCTACACGTTCGATTTTGGGTTTTTCGATTTGATCGATCATTCAGCGTTTCCTCCTCTCCTATCACGATCCAATTCGAGGATCGCTGCGCTTTATCGCCCGCACAGGCCTGCACAAAGATACAAATCGAGCCACGAGCGACACTACCTGCGTTCCTAGGATGCGTAAATTAACGGGAGTACAGCTCGACGATGAGGTTCTCCTGAATCGTCAGATCGATTTCTTCGCGCTTCGGCATTGCCTCTACGGTAGCCTTCAGGTTCGCGGCGTCGATGGTCAGCCAGCTGGGCATGACCTTGCCGGTGCCTTCGCGCAGACCCTTGAAGTACTCGTTTTCAGCGGTCTTTTCCTTGACGGTGATCACGTCGCCGGCCTTGACCAGATAGGAGGGAATGTCCACCTTCTTGCCGTTGACCAGGATGTGGCCGTGCATAACCAGCTGACGGGCCATGGGGCGGCTGCTGCCGAAACCAACGCGATAGACCACGTTGTCCAGGCGGCGCTCCAGCAGAACCAGCAGGTTCTCGCCGGTGATGCCCTTCTGACGGTCGGCTTCTTCAAAATAATGATGGAACTGGTTCTCCAGAACGCCATAAGCGCGCTTCGCCTTCTGCTTCTCACGCAGCTGCAGGCCGTACTCGCTCATCTTGCGCTGGCGCGCCTGACCATGCTCTCCAGGAGGGGTGGGACGCTTGCCAACGGTGCAATTCGGGCCATAGCATTTTTCGCCCTTCAAAAAGAGCTTGCAACCTTCACGACGGCAGAGGCGGCAAACGGAACCGGTATATCTTGCCATTTGTTTGTACCTCCAATTACACTCTTCTGCGCTTGGGCGGACGGCATCCATTGTGCGGGATCGGCGTCACGTCCTTGATCATGGTGACCTCGAGGCCAGCTGCCTGCAGGGAACGGATGGCTGCCTCACGTCCGGAGCCGGGGCCCTTGACATAGACCTCGACGGTCTTCAGGCCATACTCCAGCGCCGCCTTTGCGGCGGTCTCAGCAGCGGACTGCGCTGCGAACGGCGTGGACTTCTTGCTGCCGCGGAAACCGAGTCCGCCAGCGGAGGCCCAGCTCAGCGCGTTGCCGGCGGTGTCCGTGATGGTCACGATCGTATTGTTGAAAGAAGAGCGGATATGGGCTGCGCCACGCTCGACGAGCTTCTTCTCGCGGCGCTTGCGGGTAACCCTTTTCAGCTTCGGCTTTGCCATAGCAGATATTCCTCCCTAATGATTACTTCTTTTTCTTACCGGCAGCCTGCTTCTTCGGGCCCTTGCGGGTGCGCGCGTTCTGCTTGGTATTCTGGCCACGCACGGGGAGACCACGGCGGTGGCGCAGGCCACGATAGCAACCGATCTCCATCAGGCGCTTGATGTTCATGGAAACCTCACGGCGAAGGTCACCTTCAACCTTGAGGTGATGGTCGATGTAGTCACGCAGCTTACCGATATCTTCCTCGGTCAGATCCTTCACGCGCACATCGGGGTTGATGCCGGTGGCGGCGATGATCTCGTCTGCGGTAGTACGGCCGATGCCGTAGATATACGTCAGGGCGATTTCAATGCGTTTCTCCCTGGGAAGGTCGACACCCGAGATTCGTGCCATGGGATGAATGCACCTCCAACTTACTTACGCTTGTGGTGTTTGACGCTTGGCGATTCGTCAAACGGGTTATTTGAAAAGCTTCGGAAAACACACCGATTCCCTGCGCGCCATCAGCATTGACGCCCAGGTTCGCGGCGCATCAGCCGCTCCGAAATCTATTCAGACTAAATGATTATACCACAACCCAACGTAAAATTGCAATCCAAAGATTCGGATTTGCGTTAATTTACGCTGTTATCTTGTGTTATTTTTTGGATTTTATGCCAATACGCAAGAAATCTGAGCGTACAGTTTGCATCTTTCTTCTGCGATTGCAGCTTTTAATGCATCCTGTGCGCCCAGAGATGTGGTTCGCCGCGAGAGAACGCGGCCTTGAGCCCATCTATTCAGATCAGCCCTGCTTCTGCTTGTGCTTGGGGTTCTCGCAAATGATCATCACGCGACCCTTGCGCTTGATAACCTTGCACTTCTCGCAGATGGGTTTTACGGAAGGTCTTACTTTCATGATGTTGCCTCCTTCTTCATCCAATCGATCAGTTCTTGCTGCGCCAGGTGATCCGACCGCGGGTCAGATCATAGGGCGAGAGCTCGATCGTTACCTTGTCGCCCGGATAGATGCGGATGTAGTTCATGCGCATCTTGCCGGAAACGTGCGCCAATATCTTGTGCCCGTTGGGCAGTTCTACCTCGAACATGGCGTTGGGATAAGATTCTGTGACAACGCCTTCAACTTCAATAACATCGGACTTGGACACGCCTACTTTTCCTCCCTCTTCAGCCATGTGCGGACTTCATGATTCTCCACCGCCGCGCCCTCGCGCAGGCGGCTGCGCAGCTCCTCCACCACGACGCCCGTGGTCTTGAGATGCTTGCGACGCTTTTTCTTCAGATGATCCATCGTTCTCAGCCTGCCGTCGGCAAGCATTACGAAATCCTCATCCACTTCCTGAACGACGACAAAGCTTCGTCCCTCGTCCCGTCCCATCCTGGAAACGACGATTGCGCCAACCTCAATCGGGTATCTGTTCATCGCCGCACTTCCTCCGCAACCTTTTTGCCCGGATAGGAGAGCACCTCAGGCTCGCCGTCCGTGATCAGCACGGTGTGCTCGTAGTGGGAGCACAGGCTGTGATCCCGGGTCACGATGGTCCAGTCATTGTCCTCGCAATAGACCTTCCAGGTGCCCATCGAGATCATCGGCTCAATTGCGATGGTCATTCCGCGCTGGAGCTTGACGCCCCGGCCGGGATTACCATAGTTGGGAACATTGGGATCTTCATGCATCTCCTGGCCGATGCCGTGGCCGCACAGGTCGCGGATGACTCCGTAGCCGTGCTTTTCGGCATGCACCTGAATTGCATGGGAGAGGTCGCCCAGTCGGTTTCCCTCCCGGGCCATGTTTGCGCCGATCCAGAAGCATTCTTCCGTAACGTCCACCAGCTTCTGCGCCATGGGAGTTCCCCCGCCGACCAGCACAGAAAAGGCGCTGTCCGACTGCCAGCCGTCCAGGATGACGCCGCAGTCGATGCTCAGAAGCTGCCCCTTGCGGAGCTTCCTTCTGTCTGCGAAACCATGTACCACCTGATCGTCTACTGAAGCACAGATTGAGAACGGAAAGCCCTCGTAGCCCTTGAAGGAGGGGATCGCGCCCGCGTCCCGGATCAGCTTTTCAGCCATCTGATCCAGGTGCAGGGTAGTCACGCCCGGCTCAATCTCCGCGCGAAGGGTCTCGAGCACGCTGTGCAGCAGCGCCCCGGCCTTGCGCATCTTCTCGATCTGTGACTCATTTTTAATCGTGATCATGCAGTCACTCCAGTGAAGAGAGGATGTTCTGGAACACGTCCTCAGGGCGGGCGTTTCCATCGATCCGCTTCAGCCTACCAAGACCAGCGTAATATCCGATCAGCGGCGCAGTCTGCTCATGGTAGACATTGAGCCGATTGGAAATCGTAGCGGGCTTGTCATCATCTCGCTGATAGAGCTCTCCGCCGCAAACCGGGCAGAGCTTCTCATCGGCGAGCTTGGAGATATGGAAGGTGCCGCTGCAGGTTGCGCAGACGCGGCGACCGGTCAGGCGGTCCACCAGCATCTCATCCGGCACTTCGATATCCACCACGGCGTCCGGCGCTGCGAACTTCTCCAGCGCTTCGGCCTGCTCCACAGTGCGCGGGAAGCCATCCAGCAGATAGCCGTTCTCGCAGTCCGGCATGGCAAGGCGCTCCTTGACCATAGCGATGACCACGCTGTCCGGCACCAGCTGTCCGGCGTCCATGTACCTCTTGGCCTCCAGGCCCGTGGGGGTCTGGTTCTTGATGGCGGAGCGGAACATATCGCCCGTGGAGATATGCGGGACCCGCAGGTGCGAGCTTACGCCCGTCGCCTGCGTGCCCTTGCCTGCTCCGGGAGGGCCTAAGAAAATCAGTTTCATAGTCCTACCTCCGGGAGATTAAAGGAATCCCTTGTAGTGACGCATCATCATCTCGCTCTCGAGCTGACGCATGGTCTCCATCGCAACGGAAACCGCGATCATCAGAGAGGAGGCTGCAAAGGTCAGCTGCACGCCGAAGATTGCGTAGATGATGGTGGGGATGACCGCCAGGATCGCAAGATAGATCGCGCCGAAGCAGGTGATGCGTCCGGAGATCTTCTTGATGAAATCGCTGGTGGGCTTGCCCTGGCGAATGCCGGGGATCATGCCGCCGTTGTTCTGGATATTCTTCGCAATTTCAACAGGGTTGAAGCTGATGGAAGAATAGAAGAACGTGAAGCCGAAGATCATCAGTGCGAAGATGATCTGGTAGGGCCAGGACATCATCTGCACGTGGGCGGACCACCAGAGGTTCGCCTTAGAGTTCGGGAAGAACGCCAGGATGGTCGCCGGGAACTGCATGATCGCGTTTGCGAAGATCAGCGGCAGAACGCCGGAGGAGTTCAGCTTCAGCGGGATGTGCGTGGACTGACCGCCGTACATCTTGCGGCCAACCATGCGCTTGGCATACTGGATCGGGATGCGGCGCTCGCCCAGGTCCACGATCACGATGCCGACAACCAGGATGATGAAAACCAGCACGGAGGCGATCATGCCGCCAACGTTGCTCTCCACTGCGGAGCTGAACAGGCCGTACACACCGGTCTCCACACCACGGGCGATGTTGGAGATGATGCCGGCGAAGATCAGCAGGGAGATGCCGTTGCCGATGCCGTTCTCGGTGATGCGCTCACCGATCCACATGGCGATGGCGGTACCTGCGGACAGGCACATTGCGATGGTGATCAGGCCGAGGAACGCGTTGGTGGCGTTCGCCTTCAGGCCGACGGTCAGAGCGATTGCCTGCAGGAAGGCCAGGCCCAGGGTCACATAGCGGGTGATCTGCGCGATCTTCTTGCGGCCCTCTTCTCCCTCCTTCTGCATCTCTTCCAGCTTCGGGATCGCCACGCACAGCAGCTGCATGATAATGCTCGCATTGATGTACGGGGTGATGCCCATCGCCATGACGGTGTACTGGGAGAGGTTGGAGCCGGTCATCGAATTGATGAAGCCCAGCAGAGAGACCTTCTCGAGTGCGGTTGCGATATAGGATGCATCGACGCCGGGAACCGGCACGAAGCACAGCAGACGATAGATCAGCAGCATTCCGATGGTGTACAGAATCTTCTTGCGGATCTCAACGACCTTCCATGCGTTCTTCAAGGTTTCGCGCATGTCAGATCACCTCTGCTTTCCCGCCTGCCGCCTCGATCTTCTCCTTCGCGGATGCAGTGAACTTGTTCGCCTGCACCGTGAGCTTCTTGGTCAGTTCGCCGTTGCCCATGATCTTCACGCCATCCTCAATCTTCTTGATGATGCCCATTTCGATCAGCTCAACGGGGGAAACAACCTGGCCGTCCTCGAAGACTTCGAGGCGATCCACGTTGATGGCCACGTATTCCGTGCGCCACTTGTTGGTGAAGCCGCGCTTCGGAAGACGCATGGTCAGGGGCATCTGGCCGCCCTCGAATCCGGGACGCTTGCCGCCGCCGGAGCGGGCCTTTGCACCCTTGTGACCCTTACCAGAGGTCTTGCCCAGGCCGGAACCAGTGCCGCGACCGAGACGCTTCGGAGCGGTGGTCGCTCCCACAGCGGGTTTCAAATCATGCAGTTTCATGTTTCTCGGCCTCCTTAGTCCTGAATCTCTTCGACCTTGACCATGTGCTTGACCTTGAAGATCATGCCGCGAACCGCTGCATTGTCTTCCTTCACGACGCTGTGGCCGATCTTGTGAAGACCCAGCGCCTCGATGGTTGCGATCTGGTCCTTCAGGCAGGCGATGGTGGATTTGGTCTGCGTAATTTTAAGCTTCATGTGCGTATCCTCCCTTAACCGAGCAGCTCTTCGACGGTCTTGCCGCGCAGCTTAGCAACCTGTTCGGCGGAACGCATCTGGCTGAGTCCTTCAAGGGTCGCCCGAACAACGTTGATCTTGTTGTTGGAGCCGATGGACTTGGTGACGATGTTCTTGATGCCGCAGGCCTCGAGAACGTCACGCACCGGGCCGCCGGCGATGACGCCTGTACCTTCCGGAGCGGGCATCATCTTGACGCGGGCGGTGCCGAACACACCGACGACCTCGTGGGGGATGGTGGTGCCGTTGAGCGGGACGGTGATCATCTGCTTCTTGGCATCCTCGGTTCCCTTGCGGATTGCTTCGGGAATTTCAACTGCCTTGCCCATGCCGCAGCCGACGCGACCCTTCTCGTCGCCGACGACCATCAGCGCGGAGAATCGCATGTTGCGGCCGCCCTTGACGGTCTTGGATACGCGATTCACTGCAACCAGTTTCTCTTTGAATTCGCTAACTTGCTCATTGCGCTGCATTGCGTTCATATCCTCCTTTATTAGAAGTCCAGACCGCCTTCGCGAGCGCCAGCTGCCAGCTCGGCTACGCGACCGGTGTAGATGTAGCCACCGCGATCAAAGACCACAGTCTTGATGCCTGCTGCGATGGCGCGTTCTGCCACGACCTTGCCCACGATCTTCGCGGCGCCCTTCTTGTCGGCCTCTGCAACCTGAGAAGCGATCTCCTTCTCTACGGTAGAAGCGGCTGCCAGGGTGTTGCCCGCCAGATCATCGATGATCTGAGCATAGATGTGCTTGTTGCTGCGATATACGCACAGGCGCGGACGAGCGGGCGTCCCGCTGATTTTTCTGCGTACACGCTCATGACGGATCTTACGAATTTCGTTGCGATCACGCTTACTAAACATTTGCGGTTACCTCCCTCTTTATTTCTTACCGGCCTTGCCTTCCTTGCGGCGGACGTATTCGTTCTCATAGCGGATGCCCTTGCCATGATAGGGTTCGGGCTCGCGGATGGCGCGAATATCAGCAGCGATTGCGCCTACGGCCTGCTTGTCGATGCCCTTGACAACGATCTTGGTGCCGGACTTGTCCGGGCAGTCAAACTCGATGCCGGCGGGGGCGTCAACGATCACGGGATGGGAATAACCGATGGCGATGGTCAGCTGGTTCTTGTTCCAGTCGGAAACCTTGTAGCCGACGCCTTCCATCGTGAGCACCTTTTCAAAGCCCTTGGTAACGCCAACGACCATGTTGTTGATCAGGGAGCGATACAAACCATGCAGCGAACGGTGCGGCTTGCTGTCGGACGGACGGGAAACGATCACTTCGTTGCCAACCAGCTCGACTTTGATATCCTTATTTACCTTCTGATTCAGTTCACCCTTGGGGCCCTTGACGGTGACGACGTTGTCCGCGTCCACGGTCACGGTGACGCCTGCAGGTACCGGAATCGGAAGTCTACCGATACGAGACATTCTATTGCACCTCCAACTCTCTTACCAAATGTAGGCCAGAACTTCGCCGCCAATGCCGGCATTGCGGGCTTCCTTGTCGGTCATCACGCCCTTGGACGTGGACAGGATCGCAATGCCCAGGCCGCCGAGAACCTTCGGGATCTCGTCGTTCTTGGCGTAGACGCGCAGACCAGGCTTGGAAATGCGCTTGAGTCCCTTGATAACGGATTCCTTGCCCTGAGCGTACTTCAGGGTGATTTTGATCTGGCCCTGCAGGCCATCGTCGATGGTATCCACGGCCTTGATGAAGCCTTCGTCGAGCAGGATCTTGGCGATCGCCTTCTTCATGTTGGAAGCAGGGAGCGTCACACTGTCGTGTCTGGCAATCAGTCCGTTACGGATTCTGGTCAGCATATCCGCGATGGGATCGTTAATAACCATTTTTAAACCTCCTTTGAATTGCCAGTTTACCAGCTCGCCTTACGCACGCCCGGGATCTGGCCGGCATAGGCCAGTTCACGGAAGCAGATACGGCATACGCCATACTTGCGGAGCACGGAATGGGGGCGTCCGCAGATACGGCAGCGGGTGTAGGCGCGGGTGGAGTACTTCGCAGGGCGAGCCTGCTTAACCTTCATGCTAGTCTTAGCCACGCTGATTTTCCTCCTTCAATCAGGCCTGGAACGGCATGCCCAGCAGGCGAAGCAGTTCCTTGGCTTCCTCGTCGGTCTTCGCGGTGGTGACGAAGCACATCTCCATGCCGCGGATCTTTTCAACCTTGTCGTACTCGATCTCCGGGAAGATCAGCTGCTCACGAACGCCCAGCGCGTAGTTGCCGCGGCCGTCGAAGGCCTTGGCGGACACGCCGCGGAAGTCGCGCACGCGGGGGAGCACGATGCTGACGAGCTTGTCGGCGAACTCATACATGCGGTCGCCGCGGAGGGTCACCTTCGCGCCAACGTTCATGCCGGCGCGCAGCTTGAAGTTCGCGATGGACTTCTTGGACTTGGTCACCAGGGGCTTCTGGCCCGCGATGGTCGCCAGTTCCGTAACCGCCAGCTCCAGCGCCTTGGCGTTGTCCTTGCAATCGCCCAGGCCCATGTTGATAACGATCTTCTCCAGACGCGGAATCTCCATCACGTTCTTGTACTGGAACTTCTGCTGAAGTGCCGGCACAACCTCCGCGCGGTACTTTTCCTGTAATCTAGTCACTGCGCATATCCTCCTTCTCAGTTGTCAAACGCAGCGCCGCACTTCTTGCAAATGCGAACCTTGCGTGCCTTCTCGCCTTCGGTGAACTTGTGTGCGATGCGAGTGGGCTTCTTGCACTTCGGGCATACGAGCATGACTTTGCAGGCGGGGATGGCGGCTTCCTGTTCGATGATGCCGCCCTGCATACCCTGTCCACGGGGCTTCTGGTGCTTCTTCACCATCGCGACGCCTTCAACGACGATCTTGCCCTTGGAGGGATAGGCCTTCTGAACCTTGCCGGTCTTGCCTTTATCTTCGCCGGACATCACCATGACGGTATCGCCGGTCTTAACAAACAGATTGTTCATATTTGTCGTTCCTCCATTACAGCACTTCGGGAGCCAGGGAGACGATCTTCATATAATCCTTCTCGCGGAGCTCGCGTGCCACAGGCCCAAAGATGCGGGTGCCCTTGGGCTGCTTCTGGTCGTTGATGATAACCGCTGCGTTGTCATCGAAGCGGATATAGGTGCCGTCGGGACGGCGATACTGCTTCTTGGTGCGTACGATGACGGCCTTGACGACCTCGCCCTTCTTCACTGCGCCGCCGGGGGTCGCAGACTTCACAGAAGCGACGATCACATCGCCAACGCCAGCCGTGCGGCGGAAAGAGCCGCCCAGCACGCGGAAGCACATGATTTCCTTTGCGCCGGAATTATCGGCCACCTTCAAACGAGTTTGAGGCTGAATCATTTTTTCTTCCTCCTTGTCTGGTTAATCGGCTTACTTCGCCTTTTCGATGATCTCAACAAGACGCCAGCGCTTGTCCTTGGACAGCGGGCGGGTCTCCATGATGCGAACGGTGTCGCCGATGCCGCACTCGTTCTTCTCGTCATGGGCCTTGATCTTGATGGTACGGTTCATGATTTTGCCGTACAGCGGGTGCTTCACGCGGGTGCGAATCTCAACCACGATGGTCTTGTCCATCTTGTCGGAAACAACCACGCCGGTACGAGTTTTGCGCAATGCTCTTACTTCAGCCATTTTGTGTTGCCTCCTTATGCCTTGCCGGCCATTTCACGCTGACGCATGATGGTCTTGACTCGTGCGATGTCCTTCTTGCACTCGCGGATCGCCGCGGTGTTCTCGAGCTGACCGGTCGCCAGCTGGAAGCGCAGGTTCAGCAGCTCGCTCTTCTTGGCCTTCAGGTCGGTTTCGAGCTCGGCCAGGGTCTTCTGCTTCAGGTTGTTCAGTTCGTCCTTAGTCTTCACTGCTCGTCACCACCAATCTTTTCAACTTCGCGCTTGATCACCTTGGACTTGATGGGCAGCTTGTGGGAAGCCAGACGCAGTGCTTCGCGGGCAACCTCTTCGGAAACGCCCTTGATCTCGAACAGCACGCGGCCGGGCTTGATCACTGCGACCCAGTACTCCGGAGCGCCCTTACCGGAACCCATTCGGGTCTCAGCCGGCTTTGCAGTCACGGGCTTGTCCGGGAAAATCTTGATCCACACCTGGCCACCGCGCTTGGTGTAGCGGGTCATGGCCTGACGGGCGGCTTCAATCTGATTGGAGGTGATCCAGCCGGGCTGGGTGGCAACCAGGCCGAAATCGCCGTAAGCGAGGAAATTGCCGCGCTGGGCCTTGCCCTTCATGCGGCCGCGCATCTGCTTGCGATGCTTAACTCTCTTGGGCATCAGCATGACTTATTTTCCTCCTTCCTTAGCTTCGGTTCTGTCGTTGTTGCGGGGTGCGCGCTCGCCACGCTCGCCGCGATTGTTGTTGCGGTCGAAGCGGCGACGGCCTTCACGGCGGTTGCCGGTGCCGTTGAGCGTGGATTCGCTCATCGCGTTGACCAGCTTGGAGCCCTTGTTGTCCTTGGTCGGGAGAACCTGGCCCTTGTAGATCCAAACCTTGACGCCGATGCGGCCGTAGGTCGTCTTGGCCTCAGCGAAGCCATAGTCGATGTGGGCGCGCAGAGTCTGAAGCGGGATGGAACCCTCGTGGTAGCCCTCGGAACGCGCGATATCGGCGCCGCCCAGACGGCCGGACACGGTGGTCTTGATTCCCTTGGCGCCGCTCTTCATGGCGCGGCCGATCGTCTGCTTCATGGCACGACGGAAGGAGACGCGCTTTTCGAGCTGCTGGGCGATGTTTTCGGCGACCAGCTGAGCGTCGATGTCGGGGTTCTTGATCTCGATGATGTCGAGCTGAACCTGCTTGCCGGTGAACTCCTCAACTTCCTTCTTGAGGGCCTCCACGCCGGCGCCGCCCTTGCCGATGACGATGCCCGGCTTAGCGGTGTAGACGATCACATGAAGCTTTTCTCCGGCGCGCTGAAGATCGATGTGGGAGATACCCGCCTGATTCAGCTTTTCCTTGAGCATCTTGCGGAGGTTGTAGTCCTCGATAAGATTGTTGGAGAAATCCTTCTTCCCTGCGTACCACTTGGTGCTCCAGTCAATGATAACACCAACGCGTGCGCCATGGGGATTAACTTTCTGTCCCATTTTTAATCCTCCCTCACTTCTGGTCGAGCACGATCGTAATGTGGCTGGTGTGCTTCTTGATCATGTCTGCACGACCGTGGGAACGCGCCCAGTATCTCTTGAGCGTCGGGCCCTGATTTGCGTAAACTTCCGCAACATACAGGGTGGAGCGATCCATCTCCAGATTGTTCTCTGCATTCGCAATCGCGGAATTCAGGAGCTTTTCAACAACCGGAGCTGCCGCCTTGGGCGTGAACTTCAAAATCGCAAGAGCCTGGTCCACCTGCTTGCCGCGGATCAGGTCGACGACGATCTTCACCTTGCGGGGAGCAACGCGAACGTACTTGACAGTTGCATGCGGGCGCTTGTCAGCATTTGCCTTGCGCGCAGCTGCCTTCTCTTTTACACGAGTTGCCATATCTTTTCTCTCCTTCCGTTACTTGCGGGATGACGCTTTTTCACCGGCGTGTCCCCTGAAAGTACGGGTGGGGGCGAATTCGCCGAACTTGTGTCCGACCATATCCTCGGTCACGTAGACCGGAACATGCCTGCGGCCGTCATGGACGGCAACCGTATGTCCGATGAACTGCGGGAAAATGGTGGAAGAGCGGGACCAGGTCTTGAGAACCTTCTTCTCGCCGGCCGCATTCAGTTCCTCAACGCGCTTCAGCAGCACAGGCTGAATGAACGGGCCCTTCTTAACAGATCTGCTCATTAAGGTTTGCCTCCTTTCAGGCTTACTTCTTCTTGGACTTGCGGCTGATGATCAGCTTGTCGGAATACTTGCGATGCTTGCGGGTCTTGACGCCCTGGGTCTTCTTGCCCCACGGAGACATCGGAGCAGGCATGCCGACCGGGGACTTGCCTTCGCCGCCGCCGTGCGGATGGTCGCAGGGGTTCATGACCACGCCGCGGACGGTGGGACGGATGCCCATGTGGCGGGAACGGCCGGCCTTACCGACGCGGACGTTGGAGTGGTCGGTGTTGCCAACCTGGCCGACGGTCGCGCGGGCGTTCATGGCCACCTTACGAACCTCGCCGGAGGGCAGGCGGACCTGGGCGTAGGCGCCTTCCTTGGCCATCAGCTGCGCGGCGGTGCCGGCGGAGCGGACCATCTGGCCGCCGCGGCCAACCTTGATCTCAACATTGTGGATCAGGGTGCCCAGCGGGATGTTCTCGATCGGCAGGCAGTTGCCGGGCTTGATGTCGGCGTCGGGGCCGCTCATCACGGTGTCGCCAACCTTGAGGCCCAGAGGAGCCAGGATGTAGCGCTTCTCGCCGTCTGCGTAGTAGAGCAGCGCGATGAAGCAGGTGCGGTTCGGATCGTACTCGATGGCCTTGACGGTCGCCGGGATGCCGTCCTTGTTGCGCTTGAAGTCAATGATACGATACTTTCTGCGTGCGCCGCCGCCCTGATGACGAACGGTGATCTTGCCGTGATGGTTGCGGCCAGCCTTGTGACGCAGATCGGTCACCAGAGAGCGCTCAGGCTCCTTCTTGGTGATCTCTTCGAAGGTCAGAACCGACATGAAGCGCCGTGCGGGCGAAGTCGGCTTGTACACTCGAATTGCCATGGTGTTTTCTCCCCTTTACTTTACTTGGTTCTTTATCGGCGAACCTGCCATTGGTGGAAGGAACCTGCCTTCCCTGGGGTGGGCCCTATTATATAGAAGAAATTATGAAATTATGCTTCTTCCTCGGCCATGCCCTCGAAGAACGGGATGCCCTTGGAATCCTTCTTCAGGGTGACGATGGCCTTCTTGACCTCAGGGGTGCGGCCCTGGGTGCGGCCCTGGCGCTTCACCTTGCCGATGGTGCGCATGGTGTTGACGCTCTCAACCTTGACGCCCTCGAAGATCTCCTCGATGGCGGCCTTGATCTCGGTCTTGTTCGCGCCGATGGCGACCTCGAAGGTGTACTTCTTATCGGCCATCGCGTCGTAGGATTTCTCCGTCAGGACCGGCTTCTTGATGATGTCATATGCCTTGCTCATTCTGCATAAACCTCCTCAACCAGCTTGACAGCTTCCTGGGAGATGATGAACTTGTCACAATCCAGGATGTCATGGACGTTCAGGCTGCCCACGAAGGTGGTCTTCACGCCCGGGATGTTGTTGCTGGCGCGCACGATCATGGGATCGGCGTCCTTGGTCACGATCAGAGCCTTCTTCTCCGCGCCCAGGGCCTTGAGCATCGCGGCGATGTTCTTGGTCTTGGCTTCGGCGATGGCCAGCTGATCGATCACGATCATCTCAGCGTCGTTGACCTTGCAGGTCAGAGCGGAGCGCATCGCCAGGCGGCGAACCTTGCGCGGGACGCTGATGCGATAGTCGCGCGGCTTGGGAGCGAACACGACGCCGCCGTGGGTGAACTGCGGAGCTCTGCGGCCATGGTGACGCGCATTACCGGTGCCCTTCTGGCGGTAGATCTTGCGGCCGCCGCCACGGACTTCCGTGCGGGTCTTGGCCGACTGGGTGCCCTGACGCTGTGCGTTCAGATAGGCGCGAACGACGGCGTGCATTGCGCTGGTGTGTACCTCAACGCCGAAAACTTCATCCGCGAGAGAGATCTCGCCGACTGCGGCGCCCTGCATGTTGTAAACTTTCACGTTTGCCATGATTGCGTCCTCCTATCAACCCTTGATTGCGTCGCGTACCATGACAAGGCTGCCGTTCGCACCGGGAATGGCGCCCTTGATCATGAGCAGGTTGCGCTCTGCGTCAACCTTGACGACTTCAAGGTTCTGGACGGTGACGCGCTCGCCGCCGTACTGACCGGCCATCTTCTTGTTCTTGAATACGCGGGACGGGTCAGAGTTTGCACTCAGAGAGCCGACGCCACGGTGATACTTGGAACCGTGCGCCATAGGGCCGGTGTGCTGATTCCATCTCTGGATGACGCCGGTATAGCCGTGGCCCTTGCTGGTGCCGATAACATCGATCTTATCGCCTTCGGCGAACACATCGCACTTGATGGCGTCGCCGACCGAGTAGCCCGAGATGTCCTCGAAGCGGAACTCGCGCAGGTGGCGTGCGGGAGCGACGCCAGCCTTGGCAAAATGACCTTGCTCGGGCTTGTTGAGGAGTTTCTTTGCGCGCTGCTCAGACAGCTCGCCGAAACCAACCTGAACTGCTTCGTAACCATCGGTTGCAACGGTCTTCACCTGAGTGACGGTGCAGGGGCCCGCTTCAACGACGGTGACCGGTACGAGACGTCCGTCATCGACGAAAATCTGGGTCATACCGATCTTCTTGCCGAGAATTGCCTTTTTCATTGTTACACCTCTTTTTGGTATGTTCGGGTAACCGCTTGGCAGTTACCGGTTGATAAAACTGTCGGATCAGCCCCGTGAGATGAAGGCCGTTCCTTTCGGGCGTTGCCCTTACAGCTTGATCTCGATTTCAACGCCTGCCGGCAGATCGAGCTTGGTCAGCGCGTCAACCGTGCGGGGGGTGGGCTGAAGGATGTCGATGAGGCGCTTGTGGGTGCGCATTTCGAACTGCTCGCGGGAATCCTTGTGCTTGTGGGGGGAGCGCAGGATCGTCACGATCTCCTTCTCGGTCGGGAGCGGGATCGGGCCGGACACGCGGGAACCGGTGCGCTTTGCAGTCTCGACGATGCGTGCGGCGCTCTGATCGATGATCGAGGACTCGTACGCCTTCAGCTTGATGCGGATCTTCTGGTTGGCCATTGTCTTTCCTCCTGAAATTTGAACTCATGCACACGCTGCCGGGCGTGCTGTTATGCTTTTCTTTCGACGGGCATGAGCTCCGTCGTCCGATTGATGCGGACTGGTCCCCGGAAATTCCCGGCGCTTGCCGCAACCTTCCGGTTCATCCCTGTCGCCGCGTGCGCCTCATCTTCCTGCTGGAAAACCGGCATTTTTGCGCAGAAATCCCCGCACACGACCTTTTAATTATACCGCAAAACCCCGTTTTTTTCAAATCTGCCATCCCCGATTTTCGTAAAAACTGCGCAAAAACAGGCGGTTTTCTCAAACAATTAACGGAAAAACGGCGCCACATCGCCTAAATTTTGCTGGATAAAACGCCCGGGTGCGTGTACATCGTTCCCAGGCGTCCAAATTCAGGAAACGCCCGGCAGCGTGTTCACCCTCCCAGGCCCCCGGAATCAGGAAACGCCCGGCAGCGTGGAATCCGCTTTTACTGCCGAACGTTTCCCTTTTTTGATCGCAAAAGTATTCGGATTTTCACCGCTTCACTTGAGCACGATGCTGTCCGCGCCGATGAGGTTCGCCAGCGCGCCGAAGTCGTAACCCTCGTCCACCCAGTATTGATTGGGTGCCTGAACAGCCTTCTTCTTGCCCGCCGCGTCGACCTCCACCAGCACCACCGGGATCCTGCCGGGGGTCTCAGAAAGGATGCGCAGCACCTCGCTTCGCTGGTCGGGCGACAGCTTCAGGTACAGCTTGCGCTGCGTGCCGTAGGATTGCCGCCGGGGCGCATAGGCCGGTTCCGGTCGCGCAGCGTCCGCGCCCCGCAGCGGAGCCACGCGCTCCAGCAGCAGCTTCGCGTCCTCGTCTTCGCGCACGGAGAGCTTGCCGGTCATCACCACCGCCTCGTCGGTCTGCAATTGCGCGGACACGCGCTCGTACACCTTCGGGAACACCAGCACCTCGGTCACGCCGTAGAGATCCTCCAGCTGCACAAAGGCCATCATGTTGCCGGACTTGACCGCCTTCATCTTCTTCTCGGCGATCAGTCCGCCCATGCGCACCACGCGCTGATCGTACTCCATGCCGTGATCCGGGTGCTCGGCCAGCTCCGCAAGGAAGCGGGAATTGACCTCCAGCGATGCAAGCTCCTTTGCATACTCGTCCAGCGGATGGCCGGAGATGTACACGCCGGTGGTCTCGCGCTCCATCTGGAGCATGGTCTTTTTGTCGAATTCAGGCAGGTCGGGCATCGGCGGCGGCGGAGCCTTGACCTCGGAGCCGCCCATGTCGAACAGGGAGATCTGGCCCGCGATCACGCTCTTCTGCTGACGGGATGCGCCGTCCATGGCCCGCTCGAACACGTGCAGCTTCTGGCTGCGCCGCCCGGGCAGGCGGTCGAAGGCCCCCGCGCGGATCAGGCTCTCCACGCCCTTCTTGTTGATGGCGTGGGCGGCGTTGCGGTCGATGAAGTCGTAGAGGTCGAGGTAGTCGCCGCCGCCTTCGCGCTCCTCCACCAGCTCGGCGATGGCGTTGTGGCCCAGGTTCTTGACCCCCGCCAGACCGAAGCGCACGCCCTTCTTGCCCTCGAAGTAGTCCACGGAGAACTTCTCTTGGGAGTGATTGATGTCCGGCGGCAGCACCGGAATGCCCCGCTTGCGCAGGGCCTGGATGTAATAGGCGATCTTGGTGGTGTTGCCGGGCATGGAGTTCATCAGCGCCGCCATGAACTCCACCGGATAGTGCAGCTTCAGCCAGGCGGTCTGCACGGCGACCACGGCGTAGGCCGCCGCGTGGGACTTGTTGAAGGCGTAGCTGGCGAAGGCGGTCATCTCATCGAAGATCTGCTCCGCCGCCTGGGCCGACACGCCGTTGCGCACGCAGCCCGGCACGACGATTTCGCCGTTCTCCTCCAGGCCGTAGATGAAATTCTGCTTCTCCTTCGCCATCACGTCGTGCTTCTTTTTGGCCATGGCGCGGCGCACCAGGTCGCTGCGGCCCATGGAGTAGCCCGCCAGATCGCGCACGATCTGCATGACCTGCTCCTGATACACCATGCAGCCGTAGGTCACGTCCAGGATCGGCTTCAGCTCCGGCGTGATGTAGCGCACGCTGTCCGGGTTCTCCTTGCCCGCCACGTAGCGGGGGATCGACTCCATCGGCCCCGGACGGTACAGTGAAATCGCGGCGATGATGTCCTCGAAGTTGCCCGGGCGCATGCTCTGCAAAAACGACCGCATGCCCGAGGATTCCAGCTGGAACACGCCGTCGGTGTCGCCCTCGGAGATCATGGCGTACACCCCCGCGTCGTCGAAGGGGATGTCCTCGGTCTTGATCCTCGGCCCACCGCCCTGCTCCACCAGCGCCTCGGTGTCCATGATGACGTTCAGCGTGCGCAGGCCCAGGAAGTCCATCTTCAGCAGGCCCAACGCCTCCACGTCGCCCATGGGGAACTGGGTGGTAATCACGTCGTCGTTCATCTGCAGCGGCAGGTAGTCCACCACCGGCTTTGCGGTGATCAGCACGCCCGCCGCATGGGTGGAGGTGTTGCGGGGCATGCCCTCCAGCTTGCGGGCCATGTCGATCATCCGGTGCACCTCCGGGTCGCCCTCAAAGGCCGCGCGCAGCTCGGAGCTGACCTTCAGCGCCTTCTCCAGCGTCATGTTCAGCTCGAAGGGAACCAGCTTGGCGATGGAATCCGTCTGCTGGTAGCTCATGCCCAGCACCCGGCCCACGTCCCGCAGCACCGCCCGCGCGGCCATCGTGCCGAAGGTGATGATCTGCGCCACGTGATCCGCGCCGTAGCGCTCCCGCACGTAGTCGATCACCTTGCCCCGGCGCTCGTAGTCGAAGTCGCAGTCGATATCGGGCATGGAGATGCGCTCCGGGTTCAGGAAGCGCTCGAACAGCAGGTTGTACTTCAGCGGGTCAATCTCGGTGATGCCCAGCGAATAGGCCACGATGGAGCCCGCGCCGCTGCCGCGACCAGGACCCACGCCCACGCCGTGGGTCTTGGCGTAGTGAATGAAGTCCCAGACGATCAGGAAGTAGTCCACATAGCCCATCTTCTCGATCACGCCCAGCTCGTAGTTGAGCCTGTCCCATGCATCCTTGCGCTCCTCGCCGTAGAGCCGGCGGATGCCGTCCTCGCACAGCTCACGCAGGTAGGCGGTGTCGTCGGTCACGCCCTCCGGCAGCGGGAATTTGGGCAGGTGGGTGGTGGAGAAGTCGAACTCCACCTGGCAGCGCTGGGCGATCTCCTCGGTGCGCTCGATGGCCTCGCGGAAGTTGGGGAAGGCGCGCAGCATTTCCTCCTCGGACTTGACGTAGAGCTGGTCGGTGTTCATGCGCATGCGGTTCTCGTCCTGCAGGGTCTTGCCCGTCTGGATGCACATCAGCACCTCCTGCATCTCTGCATCCTCGCGGGTCAGATAGTGGCAGTCGTTGGAGCACACCAGCGGAATGTCCATCTCCCGGGCCAGCTTGATGAGCCTCGGCAGCACCTGCTTCTGCTCGGGAATGCCGTGATCCTGCAGCTCGATGAAGAAGTTGCCCCGTCCGAAGATGTCCAGATAGCGCTGGGCCATGGCGCGCGCGTCGTTCTCCCGGCGATCCAGCAGCAGCTTGGGCAGGTCGCCCGACAGGCAGGCGCTCATGGCGATCAGGCCCTCGTGGTACTTCTCCAGCAGGGCGTAGTCCACCCGCGGGCGATAGTAGTAGCCCCGCAACCAGCCCTCGCTCACCAGCGCGGACAGGTTCTGATAGCCCTTCTGGTTCTCGCACAGCAGAATCAGGTGGCTGTAGTCGCGGGAGACGCTGGTCTTGTTGTCCATGTCCGGGCAGACGTACACCTCGCAGCCGATCACCGGATGGATGCCCTCGGCCTTCGCCGCGCGGTAGAAGTCCAGCACGCCGTACATCACGCCGTGGTCGGTGATGGCGCAGGACTGCATGCCCAGCTCCTTCAGCCGCTGCATCAGCGGCTTGATGCGGCACGCGCCGTCCAGCAGCGAATATTCCGTGTGCAGATGCAGGTGTGCAAACATGTCTCTACCCCTTCGCCTGTGTACAATTCCAGTCAGTTTTCGCCTTTATTATACCACAAAAATTGTGTGTGCAAACACATCACTCCACAAAAACCAGCTCCCGGATCGCATCCAGCTTGCCCTCGCCGATGCCGGGCACGTCCGTCAGCGCCTCCACCGATGCAAACGGGCCGTTTTCCTCCCGGTAGCCCACGATCCGCCCGGCCAGCACGCTTCCGATGCCCGGGAGCGTCGCCAGCTCCTCCGCCGTCGCGCTGTTCAGGTTCACCATCTCCGCCCTCCGCAGCTCCTCCTCCGCAACAGAATGAACCGGCGCCACGGTCTCCACCCGCAGCAGCCGGTTCCATCCGCTTCCCAGGGCAAGCAGCAGCGCAAGGCCAAGGACGGCGGCCAATACCAGGCCCTCGCCCAGCCTTCCCCTGCGCTCACTCTGCCGGTGCATTGAAACTCCTTATCTGAGTGTCGTGGCGTTGCGCACGATCTCGTTGATGTCCTCCTTCAGCGCGTCCAGCTCCTCGCCCATCAGCGTGCGCTCGGAGATCTCGTAGATGTCCTCCACGTCGTCCTCCTCGGAGGTGACCGCCACCGTCTGGATCTGCGGGTCGGCCTTCATGATCTCGGCGGCGATCATCTCGCGGATGCGCTCGGTCATCTCACCCTGATAGGCGTTGCTGAACTTCACGCCCACCAGCGCGGTGCTGCCGGTGACCACGACGCGCGCCTCGGAGATCTCGCTGATCTGAGACAGCTGCGCCTCGATCTGGGCGGCGTTCTTCGTCCAGTCATAGCCTCCGGCATTGCTCTGGGCGGCATTGTTCGTCACATTGTTGGTCGCACCGCCCTGCGGCATGTAGTTCGGCGACGGCGAGGGGACGACGTTGGGATTCTCGTTCACGTTGCGGTTCATGCAACCGGACACCGCCACGCCCACCACCAGGATCAGCAGGGCGGCGAAAAACAACCTTCTGAAATTCCGTGTCTTCATGTTTGGCATTCCTCCTTGCAAACCCTATTATGGGCGGGTTTGGAAGGAAGCATGCACATTTTTTCGCCTTTTCAGTCCGTCTCGCGATAGAAGCAGCAGCCGCCGATGAACTCGCGCAGCAGCGAATTGACGGGAATCTCGTCCTCCACGTCCGCCGTCTGGATGTAGTTCAGGAACTTCACCAGCCGCCGCGCCAGCGTGTAGTGCGGGCTGTCCGGCTTCACCGCCAACAGCGCCGGATAGGCGTACTTCTTCATGATGGACAGCTCGTAGGTCAGCGAGGAATTGAACATCGCGTCGGCCTCCTCCTGATAGGGGAAGATGTAGTTCTCCTCGCCGTGGCGCACGGAATTCCACATGGCCATGGTGGCCTCCGGCGGCGTGCCCCGGAACTGGTAGTCGCGCACGATGCGCCGCAGCAGCCGCGCGTCGGTGGTGCGGATGCGGTTGTGATCGTCCAGATTGAGCATCGTCAGCGCGCTGATGTAGATCTTGAACTTCAATTTACGCTCGATGCCCTCGGTCAGCTGCTCGTTCAGGCCGTGGATGCCCTCGATGATGATGGGCTGACCCGCCTCCACACGGAAGGGATGGGTCTGCTCCCGCCGCATGCCGGTGTTGAAGTCGTACTCCGGCAGCTCCACCGTCTCGCCGTCCATCAGCCGCTTCAGATGGTCGGAGATCAGCGCGGTGTCCAGCGTGTCGATGCGCTCCAGATCGATGGAGCCGTCCGCCTCCCGGGGCAGCTCATTGCGGTTGCGGTAGTAGTCGTCCAGCGAGACCTTCACCGGCCGCAGGCCCTGCACCCGCAGCGCAATGCTCAGGCGGTGGGCGAAGGTGGTCTTGCCCGAGGATGACGGCCCGGCGATCAGGATCAGCCGCGCACCGGAGGCGATGAAGCGGTCGGCGATGGACTGAATCTTGCGCTCCTGCAGCGCCTCGCTGACGCGGATGAACTCCCGCAGGTGGTGGCCGTCGATCATCTCGTTGAGGTCGGCGGCGTTCTCGCAGCGCAGAATCTTGTTCCACTCCGCCGTCTCCTGATAGATGCGCCAGAGCTTCGGCAGATCCTTGAAGGGCGCGCTGTGCTTCGGATTTTCGATGTCCGGCTGCATCATCACCACGCCCGGGCCGTAGGGCACCAGCGAGAACACATTGACAGAGCCCGTGGACGGGGTCATTTCGCCGTAGAAGTAGTCCTCGGGGCCGTCGCCGATGCGGTAGAGCGTGAAGTGGCTGTACTGGCGGTAGTCCAGAATCCGCAGCCGGTCGGTTTGACCGGTACGGGCGAAATACTCCTGCGCGTCGTCCGTGGTCACGTTCTTGCGCAGAATCGGCAAATCCTGTGCAACCAGCGCGCGCATTTCCCTCTCAATCTCCGCGACAAACTCTGCAGACATCTCCTCCCCAACCAGCACGATGTACAGGCCCTGGCCGAAGGAGTGCTCGATGCGCACGTGCGCGTCCGGGCGAAGGCGGTGCACCGCCGTCAGAAACAGCAGCTGCAAGGAGCGCTCGTAAATGCGGCGGCCCTCCTCGTTGGCATAGGTCAATATCCGCGCGTGAGCGTATTCCTCCACCGGGTCGTTCAGCGAAAAGGTGCGGCCCTGCGCGCTGATGCCCAGCGGCGCGCGCACCCGGTACTGCTCCGGCAGCAGCTCCAGCGCGTCCAGCCAGCGGATGCCCATCTCGCAGCTGATCTCATATCCATTCAGCTTCAGGTACAACGTCAATCCCCCCTGTCCGTGCACTTGGTTTTTCCCATTGTACCACAAGCCGCAGGTCTGCGCAAGAGACGCCACACATCCGCCGCCGATCCGACAAAAGCTCCTCCAAAACGCACAAAGGACTCGAACCCATATGGATTCGAGTCCCAGTGAAATCTGGAATTATTCGCAGATCTTGGTGACAACGCCGGAACCAACGGTGCGGCCGC
>JBJEJN010000028.1:0-4107 GCA_051878085.1 Aristaeellaceae bacterium
TGGAGCCGGTCAGCGGGCCGTCGGCGGTGGTCACGGCGCTGTCGGCCTCGGGCTTCGACGCACGGGAGTTCGCCTTCTACGGCTTTCTGCCGAGGGATAAGAAGTTCCTCCGGGAGAAGCTTACGGCGATCCGCCGTACAGGCGTGCCGGTGTGCGTGCTGTACGAATCCCCCCACCGCGTCTGCGAGCTGGTGAAGCAGATTGCCGAGGACTGGAAGGGCTGCATGCTCTGCGTGTGCTCCGACCTGACCAAGAAGTTCGAGCGCATCTATCGCGGCGAAGCAAGTCAGGTATTGGAGATGCTTGAAGGCAATCCCAGCGTGGAGAAGGGCGAGTACTGCATCGTCTGCGACCTCTCGCCGCTGCCGCCGCTGGAGGAAAAAAAGCCGCCGCTGGACGCGACGGTGCTGATGCTCTCGGCGATCCTGAACGACGAGTGCTCCATCGCGGAGGCCGCACAGGCCGCCCTCGACGCAGGCTGTCCCCGCAACGAGGTCTACCGGGCGAAGCTGCGGATTCAGGAGATGTTTGAGGAGGAGTAAGCGTTTCCACATTGGACAGAGAGCGTTTCAAGCGCGCCTGGAAGCGCGAGGAGGAGCTTGCGCACATCCACGGCTGGGATTTTTCCCACATCCACGGCAGATACCGTGAGGAGGACGATCTCCCCTGGGACTACGAGCAGATCGTCCGGCAGCAGCTCGACGGCAGCGTCCGGCTGTTGGACTACGACACCGGCGGCGGCGAATTCCTGCTGTCGCTGCATCACCCGCACGCCCTTACGGCGGCGACGGAGGGCTATCCGCCCAACGTCCAACTGTGCAGGGAACGGCTGCTGCCGCTGGGCGTGGACTTCCGGGAATGCAGCGATCCGGCAAAGATTCCCTTTTCGGACGCAAGCTTTGACTGCATCATCAACCGCCACGGGGACTTCTGTGCCCCGGAGGTTTACCGTCTGCTGCGCGCTGGCGGCGTGTTCATCACGGAGCAGGTCGGCAGCGAGAACGACCGCGATCTGGTGGATCTGGTGCTCCCCGGAACGGAGAAGCCCTTTCCGCATCTGAACCTCGCGGAGCAGCGCAGGAACTTTGAGGCTGCGGGCTTTCATATTTTGCAGGCGGAGGAGGCCTTCCGCCCGATTCAGTTCTACGATATCGGCGCGTTCGTCTGGTTCGCACACATCATCGAGTGGGAGTTCCCCGGCTTTTCCGTGGACGGCTGCTTCGAGCGTTTGCTTGCGATGCAGGCCGTGCTGGAGAAGGAAGGAAAGATCGAGGGAACGATCCACCGCTACCTGATCGTCGCAAGGAAGGAAACGTAAAAGCAGCACTCCTGTGCAGGAGCGCTGCTTTTTCATGCGGATCAGACTGACTGCTGGTGAAGTCCCTTTTCCATTAAATAGAAGATTCCCTTGCGGAAGCGCACCTCGCCCGTGCGCTTGTAGCCCAGCTTTTCGTACAGGCGCTGGGCGTGCAGATTCTGGCTGAACACGTCCAGGCGCACGCTGTCGAAGCCCTGTTCAAGCGCATTTTTCTCCATGTGGGCCATCGTCTGCCGGCCAAGGCCCCGGCCCTGCATCTCCGGGTTCACGCACAGGCGGTGCAGCACGCAGAAATCGCCCTGCGTAAAATCCCACGCGCCCAATTCGTACTCCGGCTCAACCTCCCGATTGACCACGTAGGCGCAGGCCAGCTGTCCGTCCAGAAATCCCAGCGTCATGTCCCCCGACTCCACGTCCTCGGAAAGAATCTCCCGGTCGGGATAGTATTCGTCCCACTGATCGATGCCCTGCCGGAACATGTCCTGCGCAGCCGCGCCGTACAGGCTGACCAGCGCGTCCAGATCGTCGACCGTCGCCGTGCGAAATTCCAGTTCCATATGCCTCACCTCCGGCCGGCGGCCTCCCAATCCGACCGCCGCAGCCGCATCTATTGTTGCCTCCGGTTCTCCATTCCATACACCGCGACCATCGCGGCGGCGAAATCGCCGATCTGTTCGCCTGTCTCGGCGGGCAGCACATCCATTTCCTCCCAGCACATCGGCAGCGCCTCGCGGCGGATGGCGCGCCACATGCTCGCCTCCAGCAGCTTTTCGCAGCGCATGTACACGCCGCCGATCACGATGCGCTCGGGGTTGAGCACGTCCGCGATCATCGCGATGCCCTCCCCCAGATACGCGCCCGCGATTTCAAACACCCGGATCGCGTCCAGATCCCCCGCCTTGGCGTAGTCGCCCAGAGCGCGGGTGCTCAGCTCCGCGTCGCTCTCCTTCCAACGGATGCTGCGGCCCTCCTTCGTCCACTCCCGGCGCAGCCCCACAGCCAGCCGCGCGATGCCGCCGCCGCTGGTGAAGCCCTCGAAGGAGCCGGCCTTGCCGTAGCCCACCGGGCCGTCCTTTCCAAGCCGCAGATGTCCCACCTCGCCGGCCATGTCCCGCGCGCCCCGCAGCAGCCGCCCGTCGGCGATGATGCCCGCGCCCATGCCGGTGCCCATGGTGAGGAACACCATGTTCTCGCAGCCCCGGCCCGCGCCGTACTTCCACTCCACCAGCGCGCAGGCGTTGGCGTCGTTCTGCAAAAAGGCCGGAATGCCGAATGCGTCCTCCAGAATCTTCACGATGGGCACCTCGTCCCAGCCCGGCAGGTTCGGCGGCGACTGCACCACGCCGGTGCGGGAGTTCAGGGGGCCTCCGCAGCTTACGCCGATGGCCTCTACCGGCGCGTCCGATTCGCGGATCAGCTCCTCCGCCGCCGCAAGCAGCCTGTGCCGCGCGTATTCAAAGCCCAGCTCCGTGTGGGTCTCAAAGCGGATCTTGCGAATAATTTCAATCTTTTCACCGGCATCCGCCAGCAGCACCGCGCATTTCGTGCCGCCAACGTCCAATCCAAGCACGCGCATCCGGTCAACGCCTCCCATTCTGTGTCGAAATCGGGGTTTTCCTCAGGATACCACAGCGCCGCCGGACTGTCAACCGACGGTTTTTCCGATAAATTCTGTGAAAATTGAAAAAACCTTGTTGCCTTTTGTGCGAAAGCATGCTATAATACTCGAGTATGTTGCGTTGATATGTTTAAGGAGGATGTCCCATGACCGCTTTGTCCATTGTTCTCGATATCGTACTGATTCTGATCTCTCTCGTGCTGATTGCCGCAGTGCTCATGCAGCAGGGCCAGCGTCAGGGCCTGGGCGCCATTGCCGGCGGTGCAGAGACGTTCTTTGGCAAGAATAAGTCCCGCGGCCTGGATGGCAAGCTGCAGAAGATCACCAAGATCGCTGCCGTTGTGTTCATCGTGCTGGCCATTGTCACCACCATCATCGTCGCCCACAATGCATCCAGCTCCGCTGCCGCCACCGACGTCAATGCTGCGGTGCAGGACATTCTTGACGCTGAGGATGCAGCCGCAGCCGATGTTGCCGACGTCACTGACGCTGTTGTCGAGGGCGAGACTGAAGCCGCTGCCGAGGGCGAGACCGAAGCCGAGGCCGATACCGCCGCAAACTGACGCGGTTGAACCAATTGGTTTCAAGGGAAGAGAGACGGAAAGCGCCGCCTCTCTTTTCTTGCTGTCTGCCGTGCAGATGCGCAGAGGGATTCTTAACTTGACAATCCCCCTGCGCTTTTTTATAATGAAAGGGCTGAGAAGGAAAGCAGTAGGCGCGCACAGGCCTGAAGAGAATTGCCGGTCGCTGCGAGGCAATGACCGAACGCGCTGAACTCGTTCCGGAGCATCCCGCCTGAAAGGGTGGGCGGCCGCCGCCGTTACCCGGCATCAAGCGGATCTGATTGGATCAATAAGAGTGGTACCGCGAAAGGCTTGCCTTCCGTCTCTTTACGAGGCCGGAGGTTTTTTCATTTTACGGGCCGCCTGAAGCATTTCAAAAGGAGCGACTGACTGCATGAAGAACATTCCCGTTTACAATCCCGCACAGATCGAGGGCAAGTGGCAGCTGCACTGGGAGAAGAACCACTCCTTCGCCGCCGAGAAGTCCCACGAAAAGCCGAAGTTCTATCCGCTGATCGAGTTCCCCTACCCCTCCGGCGCGGGCCTGCACGTGGGCCATCCGCGCTCCAACACGGCCATGGACATCATCGCCCGCAAGCGCCGCATGG
>JBJEJN010000029.1:0-4099 GCA_051878085.1 Aristaeellaceae bacterium
CTGGGCTGCCCAGGTAGTCGATAAACAGCGTATCCACACGGGGCACACCGTCCCAAGCAGGCAGCGCATCGAAGTAGTCGCGGATGGGATGATAGCTGCGCTCGGCGGCAATCGCCAGCAGGATACCCTTCAGCTTGCTGGGCGTATACAGTCCATACACTCGTTCGAGATAGATCTGAATCGCACCGAGATCGGATTCGTTCCAGCCCGGCTTGAGCTGCGTCCACGGGAGCGTGGTCTTGCCCTCGGCGTCCCTGCGGATATCGATGCCGCTGCGGTGGATATTGTAGGAAATGTCCTTCAGCCTGGGATCATTGCGCAGGATCAGTGCGAGATTCCCAAGGGTGTCCTTGACCTTGCCGTGCTTGTCGATGTCAAGTCCATCCTGCCAGTTCGCGTTTTCCTCCGGAGCCTTTTTCGCAGCGGAAGCGGCATCCGCATCCAGATCACTGAACTCCTCCATCGCCTGTGCCCGGCGCTCCTCCGCCAGCTGGCGCCTGGTTGCCTCGTCTTTCGCAGCATACTCCTGCATCAGCTTCATGGAGTCGGCTTCATCGCCAACCAGCGCTCCGTCCGGCGCTGTGCCGCCCGGCGAGAACAGATGCCAGCGCACCAGGTCAAAGGCGTTGCACAGCTTGCCGCCAGCTGGATCGGTAGCATGATGAGAGTAGGCATACTTGTCATCGTATACGACGAGTCCGCCTGTCGTGCTGCCGCCGACATAGGTATACCGATTGCCCTCCATGCTGGGATGATACACGTCCTTCAGAAGCGTATCCAGAACGTCGGTGATTGTGTGTGCCCGGCAGAAGGCACCGATGATGCCACGCTTCTGTGTGGGATCCTCCTGCTTTCCGGCGGTGTGCCGGATACGCTCCTCCACCGGCTGCGTCGTCGGCCAGAGGGAAGTGTCCCGCCAGTCGGCATAGGTCTTCAGCACCTCATCCGGGTCAAGAAACGGCGCGTCGCTGTACTGGAACACGAACTCCCCATTATCAGGCGTGCTGGGCCAGTACATCAAGCGGGCAGGCTCAAAGGTCGTGGGATCGAAACGCTTGAGATTCAGATCATCGGCCACGCGACGCGCAACAGCGGCGTATTCATCCGGCGTGACCGTGCGCGTCAGCGGAATGATCAGGCGCAGGCGCATTCTCTCCGGGGTATGGCTGTGCGTGCTGTACAGCGCATAGGCATTGATGAACGTCATGTCCAGATCGTCCATCAGGCCAGGATCTGCGTTGTCCGCATCCAGGCACAGCATGCAGCGGTTGACCACGCTGGCGTTGTTTCGCCTTCCGTTTTTGAGGTATCCACCGACGAAACCGCCCACATCCTTCACGGTATCGCGATCAGCCTTGGACATGGCCGCGTAGTCGGTCACGCTTTCACGGGTGCGGGTGGTAACAGCGAGCTTGTCCAGAAACTCGCTCCACATCATCTCTTTGTTCTGCCATTGGGACGCTTTTCTGCTCCTGCCAATGGCGATCAGGAGCTTGCGGTCGTGCTTCACCTGCATGGATTCTTCCTCCTTCGGTAGATTGACATTCATGGCCAAAAAGCGTATAATACAAACAGGTTTTCGCTGAAGCGAAAAGAGCTTTCCCCTCAAAATAGGGGGAAACCTCAAAGGGATTAAAAGTGGTCTGCGCCCAAAATATAGGCACAGACCTCAATCGATAGATGATAGGTGGTCTGTCCTGGAGTTTAGGAGAGACCACTTTTTTGTTTCTGCTTCCCCTGGCCGTACACATCTGCGCAGCCGATCAGCTGCAGCCTGCATGCCGGTCAGCGCTCTGCATCACAGCCCTATGGGGTTGATGCCCTCACAATTCTTACCCGATCCTGTCCATAGACCACATTCAGCGTTGAGCCATTGTCCCAGCTCATGCACAGGGATGCTGTATCGTCCACCCAGATGACGATCCCTCGCGTTCCCACAGGCGGCGCTTGCGGATCGTCCATCTCAAGCAGCTCCACACGAGTACCCGGTGGGTATTGGGCACGGACGCGGACAACTGTCTTCTTATCCGGGAACTGCATTCAAACCACCTTCGGAGGATCGCAAACCGCAACAGGCAAAGCGGTATAGCCGGCTCTGGTCCGGATCAGCTTCTCGGGAGCATACAGCAGCCGGGCATATTTGTCCGCGAGCCTCTCCGGCAAGTCCGTCAGGTCTTCTTCACCGATTCCGCAGAGAAAGAATGTGCCGAAAACTGCGCATTGACGCGCGACAAGCCTGTTGAACGGCAGCTGCTTCAGCAGCCCCTCCTCGTCGCAGACAAGCGCAACGGGATCCTCCCATGGGTAGGTGATCTCTATGTATCCACCCACGGTCTGCTGCATGGCTTCCAGCGTATGCGGAATCTCCACCATTCTGGGATGCCGATCAGGCTCCACGATCAGAATTCTCATCGTTGTACCTCCTGTCAATCTGTTATCGCCCCGCGCTTGTTCGGGGCATGGTATTACTCACTCTGCCTGCCGGACAAGTCAAGTTATTTCTACCCATCTTCTGCTGGCAGAATCACGCCTTTTGATAATAGGGCATTTCATCCCCATCCGCCCGCAGCGGCAGATCCTTCGACCACTCCGGTTGGAGCGCCATGATGCGGCAGGCATCCTCTGTGCTGCCTTTCCCGATGGGAGCTTCCATCACTGCTTCATCGTGGATGTGAAAGACAATGGGATATCCGGCAGCTTCCAGATTCAGCATGGCGTGTGCCAGAATATCTCGTGCAATGGCCTGCGTTATGTTCTCCGCGAGCTTTCCGCCAAAGGTTTCCTGCTCCACCATCTGGCCTGCGGCATTGGGCGCATAGTAGCCGATGGCGTCGCTGCCAAAGCGATTCTCGGTAAAGTGCGGCGACTGATAGCACAGGCTCCTGCCCGAAGGCAAGCGCACGAGCATCTTGTCGTCCTTCCAGTACAGCGTCACCTTGCCAACACGCGATGAGGCCTTGCTGCGAATCACCTTTCGCGCCGCGCGATCCAGCGCACCCCAAAACGCCACGATATTGGGATTGGCAGCGCGCCAGGCATCCACCAGCGGCTGCATCTCCTCCTCGGGCATCTTTGCGCCCATGGCCTTCAGTGCGCCGACCCCGCCGCCGTAACCGCAGGACAGCGTTGCCTGCTTGCCCTTCTGCCGGTATTCGTAGTTCGGATTTCCTTTGACGATCGTCTCCTGCGGAATGTGAAACATGCGGCTGGCTGTTGCCTCATAGATTTTGCCCTTTCCCCGGAACTCCTCCAGCACCCAATCCTCACCTGCCAGCCAGGCCAGAACGCGGGCTTCAATCGCAGAGAAGTCCGCTACGATAAAACGGCATCCATCCTTTGGGATGAACGCCGTGCGGATCAGTTCAGAGAGCGTATTGGGGACAGAGCCAAAGAGCAATTCCAGTTGCTGCTCATCGCCTTGCCGGACAATACTCCGTGCAAGCATCAGGTCGGGCAGATGATTCTGGGGAAGATTCTGTACCTGAACCAATCTGCCCGCCCATCTGAAGGTTCGTGAAGCCCCGCCGAACTGGAGCAGCCCGTGAATCCGCCCGTCCCGGCACACCGTGCGCGCCATAGCCTCGTACTTCTTCACGCTGGTCTTGCTCAGTTCCAGTCGGAGGCTTAACAGCTCTGCGATGATGCCATCCGTCTTGGCAGCCTTTTCCTGCACGATCTTCTTGGCGAGGGATTCCATGGGCATGTCCTGATCGGCCAGCCAGGCCTTCAGTTGGGCAACGCTGCCGGGATTCTCAAGCCCGGTCAGCTCCTTCGCCCGCCGATACGCTGCTTCCGTAAATACTTCATCGACAGCAATGGCGTTTTTGACGAGCCTTTTATCCACCCGCACGCCCCGGTCGTTGATGATCTGGTCAAGCGCATAGACCTCCCATTCGTGCTCCGGCAGCGGCCATGCCTCCAGCGTCTTGCGCACTGCGCGCTCCGTTTCCACATCCTGTGCGTTGTACTGCTTGTAGACCGCCCACTTGTCCGGCGCATCGGCAGGCAGGTTTCGCATCCTGCCGCCATTGGCCTTGGTCGCCTTGCAGGGAACGGAGAAGTAGCGAATGAGCTCCTTGCCCTCCTCCATCTTCTGCTG
>JBJEJN010000030.1:0-4030 GCA_051878085.1 Aristaeellaceae bacterium
ATTAAAATTATTATCGTTTGGACGCTGCGCCGCCATGGTGGCGGCTTGCGTCAGGAAGGATAATAGAATATGGAAGAGGAATATTCTTCCAGTGTCGCTTTATGTGCTGCCGCAGGGGCAGTTAGTGAAGGAAATGGATATAGCTATTCATTTCGCTTTGTGCGCCTGTCACCATGGCAGGCGCACAAAAGTTGTTTGTATATTTATAATTTTTATGTGATTTCTTTGGGGAGGGTGCGGGAGGGGGTTTTCTTTTTCTAAAGAAAACCCCCTCCCGCAAATCCAAAATCGTATTACAGCTTGAACGGAGCGTAGCCGATCTTCCTGCGCACCTTGAACATGGTTCGCTGGGCGAGGGCGGTGGCGCGCTCGGCGCCATCCATGAGCACGTCCTGAAGGTAGGTCTTGTCGGCGCTGATCTCGTCGTAGCGCTTCTGGATGGGCTCCAGGGTTGCAATGACGCAGTCAGCGACGGCGTCCTTGAACTTGCCGTAGCCCTTGCCGTCGTACTCGGCGGTGATTTCATCCATCGTCATGCCGGAGAGGGCGGAGAGGATGCTCATGAGGTTGGACACGCCGGGCTTGTTCTCGGGGTCGAAGCGCACGCTGTTGTCGCAGTCGGTGACGGCGCGGCGCATCTTGCGGCGAATGACCTCGGGCTTGTCGAGGATGGCGATGTAGGTCTCCTCGGGATCGGACTTGCTCATCTTGCGGGTGGGCTCCTGTAGGGACATCACGCGCGCGCCGACCTTGGGGAAGTAGCCCTCGGGCACGGTGAACACGTCGCCGTACACGCCGTTGAAGCGCTCGGCGATGTCGCGGCTGAGCTCCAGGTGCTGCTTCTGGTCGGAGCCGATGGGCACCAGATCGGTCTGGTAGAGCAGGATGTCCGCGGCCATGAGCACGGGATAGGTGAACAGGCCGGCGTTGATGTTGTCGGCATGCTTGGCGGACTTGTCCTTGAACTGGGTCATGCGCTGGAGTTCACCCATGTAGGTGAAGCAGTTCAGCACCCATGCAAGCTCCGCGTGCTGGGGAACCTGGCTCTGGAAGTAGATGATGTTCTTCTTGGGATCAAGGCCGCTGGCCAGGAAGATGGCCATGGTGCGCAGGCAGGCCTTGCGCAGCTCGGTCGGGTTCTGGCGCACGGTCATGGCGTGCATGTCCACGATGGAGTACAGGCAGTCGTACTCGTCCTGGAGCAGACTGAAGTTGCGCAGCGCGCCGATGTAGTTGCCCAGGGTCAGGTTGCCCGTGGGCTGGATGCCGGAAAAGATCCGCTTCTTTGCCTGAATCTGCTGTTCCATATCTTTATACCTCCGATGCGCGTCCTTCCCCGAAGAGGTAGAATGACTGCGATGCAAACATTTCCATACTGCCATTATAGCAGTTTGAATCCCCTGCGTCAACCGTGGAGGCGACAGCTTTTTCAAATGCGGGGGAGAGGTGTCAGCCGCGCTCCGAAGCAGTTGCGTCCAGCGCCCGCTGAAGCATGTCCGATTGCAGCTGCGTGCCGTAGAAGTCCTTGCGTGAGCAGCCCGCCCGGCCTCCGCCCGCGCAAGCACAGGCACACGCACAGGCGCATGCGCAGCCTCCTCTGCCGCCGCGCGAGCCGCCGTGGGTATGGACAGGGTAGAACTGCGGCTCCGCCGAGGCGAACACCACGCCCTCGCGGTTCACGCCGAGTCCCGAAAGCGGTTTGTCATCGCCGATCCGCGCGGGGCGACCCTTTCCGGCAAAGCCGCGGTAGCGCATGTACTCGTAGCCGCGCACCGTCAGATAGGGATAGAAGCGGATGAAGGCAAAGAGCGCTCCATAGATGGCCGCGATGCTGAGAACATGAAGCACTGTTCTCCATGGATGTACGTCGGGCAGCTTGTCGGCAACGGCGTCGGGGAAGCGGGAGAGTTCATAGCGCAGCGTGAAGTGCAGCTTCTGTCCGGCCGGCATCTCGCCCGACCAGACCCATTCGTTGCCCTGCACCGCGCCGCCTCCGGTGGACTCGATCAGCCCGTCCGCCGGCCAGCGCAGGGTCAGCTCTTTGACGTCGATCTCATCGAACCAGCCGGGCGTGTAATTGTACGTCCAGCTCTCGCCGGAGGGGGAGAGCATGTTCTTCTGGTGGAGTGTGTAGGCAAAGCGCAGCGTCTCGCCCGCGACATAGGCGCGGTCAAAATCGATGCGCACGAAGGCCTCGTCGCCGGGGGTCAGCAGCGCAATTTTGCGGATGCTATCGCTGAGCGCCGTCAATTCGTCGGCGTTGGCGTTCGGAATGCCGATCTTCACCCAGCGGAGCGGGCCTTCGGCGGAGGAATCCAGAACCTTCCATTCAAATTCAAAGCGCATGTCCAGCGTGCCGTCCTGCCGGGGCGCGATTCGGATGTCGCAGCGCTCGATCTCGTCCAGCGGCGCGGCGAGGGCAGCGGAGACGAGCAGCGCCAGCAGCGCGACCATGCACAGCCAGAACCTCTTCACCGGCGCACCTCCTCTCCCAGAAGGCATGCGGCGCTGTCCGCCGCGCGTTCGCGTATGGCGGCGCAGGCGGAGCCCTTCCAGATGTCGTCCCAGCGGTCGCGCAGCATGTTGCCCAGCGGCGCGCCGCTCAGCCAGCTCTGGCAGGGAACCACGCTGCCGTCCGGGGCGACGGCCATGTTGGACAGGCACGCGCCGCAGGCGGGCACGTTCAGCTGAAGCGCGCGCAGCTCCGCGTCCCTGATCCAGCCCGGGGAGGTGAAGCTCAGCTGCGCGCCGTTCTCCGCGCACCAGCGCACGGCGGTGCGCAGCAGGGCGAGGAGCCGGTCGTGATCCAGGCGCGTCGAGCTGGAATCCGGGCGCGTCGCCGCACCCGCCGGGATCAGCCCAGAGCAGCTGAAGTAGCGCACGCCCAGCTCCCGGGCGAACTGGAGCGTCGCCACATAGTCGCAGTTGTCCACGCACAGCGGCGTGTTCACGCTCACGTTCAAGCCTGCGGCGACGGCGTTGCGGATGCCCGCCACGGTGTTGTGGAACTGATTTGCACCCACCAGCGCGTTGTGTACCTCCGGGTGCGCGGAGTAGAGCGTGATCTGCACGCTGTCCAGCGAGGCTTCCATCAGCTGGTCGCAGAGCTCCCGCGTCAGCAGCACGCCGTTGGTGTTCAGGCGCGTGACGAACCAGGAGGCATGCGCCACCAGCTCGACCAGGTCGCCGCGCAGCGTGGGTTCGCCGCCGGTGAAGGTGAGCTGGGAGATCCATGCGTCCCGGCAGCGGTCGATGACGCGCTTCCAGTCCTCCGTGCCCAGCTCTGGGGTTTCGCCGAGGGGCTGGTCCGCAGCATAGCAGTTCAGGCATCTCTGGTTGCAGCTCCAGCGTCCGTCCCTGCGCATGGCGCTCACCATCAGATCCATGCGGTGCGGCGCGCGCATGTTGGGCGCATACTTGGCCAGCGTCATGTAGCCGGTGTCGACGTCCGGCGATTTTCCCCGGCCGATCTCCAGAATCGTGCCGAGGATGGACGAGAGGTCGGATCGAAGCAGCTTTTCGTTCACACGGGGAAAGATCCGCCGTACCTCACCGAGGGTCTCCGCCACCACCCTGTCCATCTCCGGCGCGTCGATGGGCTTGCCCGCACGGCGGTTGGCGGCGCGAATCAGCTCCGCCAGCAGGATCGCCCAGGAGGTGTTCAGGGGCAGGATATCCTGGCCGTTGAGGATCAGCGCCCAGGGCACGCCGGGGCGCTTTTTCGCGGGCGGAATCAGGTGCAGGCGAATCGCGTTCGCCTGGTAGGGGTTCAGCGTGGTGTGAATGACGCCGTCCACGCTCCGAAGATAGGCTCTCAATCTTGCGCTCATGCGGCGCCTCCCTTTGTTTTCTGAGGACAGTATAGCAGCTTTCCGCAGTTTCGGCAAGGATGCGGCCGGTGCAAAATCGCTTCCTTTATATATCAAAAGCCCGCATCCGTTCCCGGATGCGGGCGCTGCGCTGTCATTCCTCTGTTTCCTCCCAGAACAGCTCGTCCAGGGTCTTGCCCAGCGCCCGGCAGATGGCGATG
>JBJEJN010000031.1:0-4016 GCA_051878085.1 Aristaeellaceae bacterium
AGACCTACCTCTACCTCTCCACCAGCGGCAAGGACGGCCCGTTCATCGCCCGCGTGGATCCCCGCACCAACAGCCGCGGCGGCGACCGCATCAGCGTCGGTTTCGACGTGAATCGCCTCCACTTCTTCGATCACGAAACCGAAAAGACCATCCTGTCGAAGGAATGAATCGCAGCTAGCAGTCCGAAGCATTTTCGGCACGCGGGCATATTTTGCGCGTTCCAAACCATTGTTTTCAATTTCACAACATTTCATTCGTTGATTTTGCGTTGAAAATGTTAATCCTGTGGGTTTTTTGGGGCCTGGAGCGCGTCGAAAAATTGACAATTTTACATTGTTCCACTATACTATACGAAAGTGAACCAATAAAACAAAAGAGGATGCATCCAAATGGTTTATACTTGGGATTTAACCATCCCCCAGCTCAGCGGGGACAAAACCCGCAAGGGCTATATTTATCTGCCGGATTTTTACAACGACGATCCTGAGCGCCGCTTCCCCGTGATGTACATGTTCGACGGGCACAACGTATTTTTCGACAGCGACGCGACCTACGGCAAATCCTGGGGCATGAACAGCTACATGGTCTGGACGCGCACGCCGCTGATCATCGTGGCCATCGAGTGCAACCACGAGGGCGATGGCCGCCTGATCGAATATTCCCCGCTGAACTTTGAAAACAGCACGCTGGGCCGGATTCACGGCAAGGGCAAGATCTACATGGACTGGCTCACCAGGGAGCTGAAGCCCAGGGTGGACGCGCGTGTGCGCACCCTGCCGGATCGTGAGCACACCGTCATCTGCGGCTCGTCCATGGGCGGCCTGATGGCGCTCTACGGCGCGGTGGAGTACAACGACGTGTTCCAGCGCGCCGCCTGCCTGTCCCCCAGCCTGTGGGTGTCCCCCTCCAAGGTGATCCAGATGATCGCCAAGGCGCAGATCAAAAACGACACCTGCATCTACATGGACTACGGCAGCGAGGAGATGTTCAACCACGCCGCCACGGCGGAGGCGCTGATCTCCATATCCCACATGTTGCTGACCAAGCGCGTGAACCTGGCGTTCCGCATCGTTCCCGGCGGCACCCACTCGGAGGCCTCCTGGGAGCAGCAGATTCCCATCTTCATGGACTGCCTTGGCCTGTAAATACACACAACCCTTTTACTGGAGCTGATCTTCATGGAAATTCGTTACTACAAGCACTACAGCGGCTATCTGCAGCGGGACATGGAATTCAAGGTCTTCGGCCACCGCGGCAAGCCGGTTCTGTTCATTCCCTGCCAGGCGGGGCGCTTCTGGGACTTTGAGTCCTTCCGCATGATCGACACCTGGGCCAAGTGGATCGACGCAGGCCTGGTGACGGTCTACTCCTGCGACACCATCGACGGCGAGACCTACGCCAACTTCGGCGGCGACTGCGCCTGGCGCGTGCAGCAGCACGAGCGCTGGTACCACTACATCGTGGACGAGCTGGTGCCCTTCATCAAGCACCTCAGTGGCGAGCGCAACGGCTTCGACCAGCCGATCATCACCTTCGGCTGCTCCATGGGCGCGACCCACGCGGGGAACCTGTTCTTCCGCCGTCCCGACCTCTTCGGCGGCGTGCTGGCCCTCTCCGGCCTGTACGATCCCGGCGATTTCTTCGGCGACTACATGGACGAGACGCTGTACAACAACTCGCCCAACCTGTACCTGAAGAACATGCCCTGGGATCATCCCTACATTAAGATGTACAACGAGCGCAAGATGGTGTTCTGCGTGGGCCAGGGCGCCTGGGAGGACGAACTGAAGGCCTCGACCGGACGGCTTGCGCAGGTCGTACACGAAAAGGGCATCCACGCCCAGGTGGACTTCTGGGGCTACGACGTCAACCACGACTGGGATTGGTGGTTCCGCCAGTGCGACCACTATGTTCCCCAGTTCCTCTACTAAGGCCAGCGCGATTCACAGCGGTCAAAGCACAAAGGAGCGGTACGCATGAAAAACTTCATCTTCATCTCCCCCAACTTCCCGGACAACTACTGGCACTTCTGCGCGGAGCTGAAAAAGAACGGCCTGCGCGTGCTGGGCATCGGCGACTGCCCCTATAACCAGCTGCGCAAGGAGCTGCGGGACAGCCTCACGGACTACTACAAGGTCGCAAGCCTCGAGAACTACGACGAGGTCTTCCGCGCGGTCGCCTTCCTGACCTACAAGTACGGCAAGATCGACTGGCTGGAATCCAACAACGAATACTGGCTGGAGCGCGACGCGGCGCTGCGCACCGCCTTCAACATCACCACCGGCCAGCAGTCCGCCGATATGGAAAAGATCAAGCGCAAGTCCGCCATGAAGGCCTACTACGCCAAGGCCGGCATCCCCACCGCGCGCTATCATCTGGTGGAGGACTACGAGGCCACCAAGGCCTTTGCCCATGAGGTCGGCTATCCCGTGGTCGTGAAGCCCGACAACGGTGTTGGCGCGAACAACACCTACAAGCTCAAGAGCGACGCCGATCTGGACTACTTCTTCGCCACCAAGGACAAGAACCTCTACATCATGGAGGAGTTCGTCAACGGCGAGGTGCGCACCTACGACGGCATCATCGACTCCAAGGGCGAGCCAATCTTTGAGACCGGCAACGTGACCCCCAACTCCATCATGGACGTGGTCAACGACAGCGACAACTCCATCTACTACATGGTGCGCGCCCTGCCCGAGAAGATGCGCGACCTGGGCCGCCGCACGGTGAAGGCCTTCGGCGTGAAGAGCCGTTTCGTGCACCTGGAGTTCTTCGTGCTCAAGGAGGATCAGACAGGCCTGGGCAAGAAGGGCGACGTCATCGGCCTGGAGGTCAACATGCGTCCTTCCGGCGGCTACTCCCCCGACATGTACAACTTCGCCAACGAGGTGGACGTGTACAAGATCTGGGCCGACATGGTGGCCTACGACAAGAGCACCATGCCCATGGACCGTCCGCACCACTACTGCGCCTACTGCGGCCGCCGCGACGGCAAGAACTTCGTCATGGACGACGCGGCCATCCGCGCCAAGTACGGCAAGAACCTGAAGATGTGCGAGCGCATCCCGGACGCCCTCGCAGGCGCGATGGCCAACCAGATGTACCTGTGCAACTTCGACACCAAGGAGGAGATGCAGCAGTTCTACGCCGACCTGCTGGCCACCCGCGACTGATTCCTTCAGATTAACCCCGGCGCAACCCCGATTTATATTGACTTTATCTCCGGTTCGCGCTATAATATTTCACATGAATAAAGTGGAGGTAACGACAATGAAGCATATCCAGACCATCGAAACCCGCAACCTGTGCGAGAGCGCCAAGAACGGCGGCTGTGGCGAGTGCCAGACTTCCTGCCAGTCCGCTTGCAAGACCAGCTGCGGCATCGCCAACCAGAAGTGCGAGAACACCAAGGAGAGCAAGTAATTTGTCATCACGGAATGCCGCCCGGCGGGCGGCATTTTTTTGGGTACAGGCCCGGATATAAAGGAGAAGCAATACATGATTCATCAGTTTCAGCTCGGCGGCTACAACATCGTACTGGACGTGTGCTCCGGCTCGGTTCACGCGGTGGACGAGATCGCCTACGAGATCATCGCCCGCTTTGAGGGCGCGGACCGCGAGGCCGTTGTCAATGCCGTTGCGGAGAAGTTTTCCGGCCGCGAGGACGTGACCCGCGCGGACATCGAGGAGTGCTACGACCAGGTCTGCGCGCTTCGGGACGGCGGCAAGCTCTTCACCCCCGACAGCTTCGAGCCCATGGCCGGGGCGCTGAAGGCGCGCACCTCCGGCGTGATCAAGGCGCTGTGCCTGCACGTGGCCCACACCTGCAACCTGAACTGCGCCTACTGCTTCGCCAGCCAGGGCAAGTACCACGGCGACCGCGCGGTGATGTCCTTCGAGGTGGGCAAGCGCGCGCTGGACTTCCTGATCGAGCACTCCGGCAGCCGCCGCAACCTGGAGGTGGACTTCTTCGGCGGCGAGCCGCTGATGAACTTCGACGTGGTGAAGCAGCTGGT
>JBJEJN010000032.1:0-19972 GCA_051878085.1 Aristaeellaceae bacterium
TGCGGCGTCATGCTGTGAATCTTGTCAGGGCCGGAAGGCAGCAGCAATAAGCAGAGTGTTGACGCGCGCCGCGGGGTATACCTGGTTTGAACCCGCAGATTTTTTGCATACCGCTCCCCTCTGGAGGCGAATGCGGCGCAGGTTCAACAAAAAATTCACATGCAGCGCCAAAAAAGGGCCTGGAATGCTGGAATTTTCCCGAAACCTATGCTATAATAAAGTGTCTTAGTAGAGACTGACGGAGGCATATTCAAATGGAACGCTGCAAGCGACTGATGAGCGAGCTGGAAAAGCGCGGGCTGGATGCTGCGCTGCTCCACCGCAGCGAAAACATGCGCTACCTCACCGATGGCTACACCGGCGAGGGCTGCGTGTTCGTCTGCAAGGACGAAACCGTGATTGTCACCGACTTCCGCTATGTGGAGCAGGCCGGTCGCCAGGCGCCCGCCTGCCGGGTGGTATCCACCGACGCCAAGCACCGGGAAATCAGCCGCGTGCAGGAGCTGACCGACGCCCACGGCGTGAAGGCCATGGCGGTTGAGACGGATTTCCTCAGCTACGACAGCGTGGAGGATATGAAGAAGCAGCTGCCCTTCGTGAAGCTGGAGGGCCTGAAGGGCATCCCCGAGGAGCTGCGCCTGATCAAGGACGCGGGCGAGATCGAGAGCATGCGCGCCGCCGCTGCCATCTCCTGCCGCGCCTTCGAGAACATCCTGGACAGGATCCATCCGGGCATGACGGAGAAGCAGGTTCAGATCATGCTGGACTTCGAGATGCTCTCCCTGGGCAGCGAGGGCAACGCCTTCGACACCATCGCCGCCACCGGCATCAATGGCTCCCTCTGCCACGCCATCCCCTCGGACACCGCGATTCAGGCGGGCGATCTGCTGACGCTGGACTTCGGCGCGACGGTCAATGGCTACTGCGCCGACATGACCCGCACCATCGGCTTCGGCAAGGTGCGAAGCGAGCTTCGCGAGATGTACAATCTGGTGCTCGAGGCCCAGCTGGCCGCGCTGGATGCGGTTCGGCCCGGCGCGCTCTGCGGCGACATCGACAAGATTGCGCGCGACATTCTGGAGGCGCGCTACCCCGGCGCATTCGGCCACAGCCTTGGCCACGGCGTTGGACTCTTTATTCATGAACAGCCCCGGGTCGCAACCGGATCGACGACCGTGCTTCAGCCCGGCCACGTGATCACGATCGAACCCGGCGTATATATCCCCGGTCTCGGCGGGTGCCGAATTGAGGACATGGCGATGCTGACTTCGGAAGGTTACGTAAACCCGATTACTTCCCCGAAGCAGTTGATCGAGCTGTAACCATCTACACTATTTGAGGAGGCACTATCCCCATGATTAACGCAAGTGATTTCAGAAACGGCGTGACCTTTGAGATGGACGGCGGCGTTTGGACCATCGTGGAATTCCTGCACGTGAAGCCCGGCAAGGGCGCGGCCTTCGTTCGCACCAAGATCAAGAACGTCGTCACCGGCGCCGTGCTGGAGCGCACCTTCAACCCCACCGAGAAGTTCCCCCGCGCGTACATCGAGACCAAGGAGATGGAATATCTCTACAACGACGGCGACTTCTACTACTTCATGGATCAGGAGACCTTTGAGCAGCTGCCGCTGACCCACGATCAGGTTGCCGACGCCATCCCCTTCGTGAAGGAGAACACCAACGTGACCGTCCGCTTCTTCAAGGGCAGCGCCTTCTCCGTGCAGGCGCCCAACTTCGTGGAGCTGGAGGTCGTGGACACCGAGCCCGGCTTCAAGGGCGACACCGCCACCAACACCTACAAGCCCGCGACGCTGGAGACCGGCTTCGTGCTTCAGGTGCCGCTGTTCATCAACGTCGGCGACAAGCTGAAGATCGACACCCGCGAGGGCGGCGAGTACCTCGGCCGCGCATAATTGCAAAACCGGCTTCCACTTTCCAAAGCAGAATGAGTTTTCTCGTTCTGCTTTGGTTCTATCTGCCAGAATTGAGGAGGGAATTGCACATGGAAAATCTCGGAAAGAAGGTCGGCTACCTGAAAGGACTGATGGAGGGCTTGGATTTTTCGGATGATCCCTCCAAGGGCAGGCTGCTCACCGCCATGGTGGAGCTGCTGGGCGACCTCAGCGACCGCGTGGAGGGCGTTGAGGAGCTGATGGACGATCTCAACGACTATGTCGAGAGCATCGACGACGATCTGGCCGAGCTGGAGGGCAGCGGCGGCGACGACTTCCACAGCATCAACGATGACGAATACGAGGACGAATACTACGACGAGCTGGAGGGCGGTGAGGACCATTTGCACCTGCTCGGCGGCAAGGCCGACCGCGACGCGGACGATCCCGAGACGCTGGCAGGCAGCATCTGCCCCGCGTGCGGCCGAATGTTTTTCGTCGCGCTGGACGATCCCGACGACGCGCAGTACGACTGCCCCCACTGCGGCAAGCGCGTGTCTCCCACGCCCCTCACCCCCGAAAACGCGCCCATCGCACGGCCCGTGGAGGACTGAGCGCTGTTTCCGCCCGAAACATAGCATTTCCTAAGCTTTTCGCCGGAAGTATGTCATACTTTCGGCGATTTTGTCTTTCCACGCACATTCCGCCAGATTCTTGCCGTCTGCATTAAAAATGGTGTTGACAAAATGTGATAATAAACCTATAATATAAGAGGTTCAAAAAGACATGCGAATTTCCAAAGAAATTTGTGCATGCTTATAGATAGCTACATATTTATTAAGAAGTATGCAGAATCCATTTCGTCAATAGCGGATGGCGACATCCGTTATAAATAATAAGGAGGTTCTTATTATGAAGAAAGTTCTCGTACTCGTGCTGGCCCTGGCTATGGTGCTGGGCTGCACCGCCATCGCAGAGGGCAACCTGATTGGTTACACCTGCATGGACGGCACCAACCCCTTCTTTGTGACCCTTGAGGCCGCAATCCGCGAAGTCGTCGAAGCAAACGGCGACGAGCTGATCTCCCTGGATCCCCAGAACAGCAATGAGAAGCAGATCTCCCAGATCGAGGACCTGATCTCCCGCGGCGTCGTCGCCATGTTCGTCAACCCCGTTGACCGCGACGGCATCATCCCCGCGCTGGACAAGCTGCAGGAAGCTGGCATCCCGATGTTCGGTTTCGACACCGAGGTCGCCGAGATGTCCTACCTCGTCTCCTACGCTGGCTCCGATAACTACAACGCGGGCTATGTCTGCGGCGTGGATCTGTGCGAGAAGCTGCCCGAGGGCGGCCCCATCATCGTCCTGGATTCCCCCACGATGCAGTCTGTTGTTGACCGCACCAACGGCTTCCTGGATGCCATCGAAGGCAAGGGCTTCGAGGTTGTCTCCCAGATCGACTGCATGGGCAACCAGGAGCAGGGCAACCTGAACGGCACCGACGCTCTGACCGCGCATCCCGATGCAGTGGCCATCTTCGGCGGCAACGACCCGACCGCTCTGGGCGCCTACGCTGCAGCTGAGGCAGCCGGCTCCTCCGCGCTGATCTACGGCGTTGACGGCTCCCCCGACATCAAGGCCCTGATCGCTGAGGGCAAGGTCACCGGCACCGGCGCTCAGTCTCCTCTGAGCATCGGCAAGACCATCGCTGAAGTGTACTACAAGTGGGTTGCTGGCGAGGAAGTTGAGGCCCGCTATCCCATCGAGACCTTCATGATCAACGCCGACAACGTTGCCGAGTTCGGCACCGACGGATGGCAGTAATCTGACGGCAAAATTTCACAGAGGCTGCGCAAGCGGCTAAAATGAAATAGCGAAAAAGCGGCTTTGTTCTTCCAGAGCAAAGCCCTTTTTCAAATCAGCCCCACAAAGTAGAAACGGTGGTGAAACTCAGTGAGCGAATACTTGCTCGAAATGAAGAACATCTGTAAATCATTTCCGGGCGTCAAGGCGCTGCAGAAGGTGGACTTCCAGCTCAAGGCCGGTGAAATCCATGCGCTGCTGGGCGAAAACGGCGCAGGAAAGTCGACGCTGATCAAGGTTCTGGGCGGCATCTACCACCCGGAGGAGGGTCAGATCTGGATCGACGGCAAGGAAGTCGCCATTACGGGCGTCAACTCCGCCCGCGACAACGGCATTTCGATCATTCACCAGGAGCTTGTTCTGGTTCCCCATATGACGGTTGCGGAAAACATCTTCCTCGGCCGTGAGCCCATGGGTAAATTCGGCGTGAACTATGTGAAGATGAGCACCGACGCCCAGAAGATGCTGGATCAGTTCGATCTGGGCATCGACGCGGACACCCAGATCGCCAATCTGAGCATCGCGCAACAGCAGATGGTCGAGATCGTCAAGGCAATCTCCTTCAACTGCCGCATTCTGGTCATGGACGAGCCCACCTCCTCCATCTCCGACCGCGAGGTTGCCCACCTGTTCGAGATCATGCGGAACCTGGCGAAGCAGGGCGTCGGCATCATCTACATCTCCCATAAGATGAGTGAGCTGAACGAGGTCTGCGACCGCGTGACCGTGCTGCGCGACGGCACCTACGTCGGCACCCGCGAGGTTGCGACCACCCCCAAGGACGATCTGATCGCCATGATGGTCGGCCGTGAGCTGGATCAGTACTACACCCGCGACCACATCAAGTCCGACGATGTGGTGCTCAAGTGCGTCAACATCAACGACGGCAAGAAGAACCATCAGCGCGTCAAGAACGTCAGCTTTGAGGTGCACCGTGGCGAGATCGTGGGCTTTGCGGGCCTGGTCGGCGCCGGCCGAAGCGAGACCATGCACTGCATCTTTGGCCTGACCCCCGGCTCCACCGGCGAAATCTACCTGGAGGGCAAGCAGGTGCGCATCCGCAATGCCGTCGAGGCCATGAAGCAGGGCATCGCCATGGTTCCCGAAAACCGCAAGCTGGAGGGCCTGTACCACGTCCAGAGCGTGCGCTTCAACTCCACCATCGAGGTGCTGGATCAGTTCATCAACCATCTGAACGTGAACGGCGCGCGCGAGACGGAGATCACCCAGGAGTTCATCGACAAGATGCACACCAAGACGCCCAGCCAGGATCAGGTGGTGTCGAACCTCTCCGGCGGCAACCAGCAGAAGGTCATGATCGGCCGCTGGCTGGCCACCAACCCGAAGATCCTGATTCTGGACGAGCCCACCCGCGGCGTGGACGTCGGTGCGAAGGCGGAAATCTACGAGATCATGAACGAGCTGACCAAGCAGGGCGTTTCCATCATCATGATTTCCTCCGAGCTGCCCGAGATCATCAACATGAGCGACCGCGTCTACGTCATGTACGAGGGCAACGTCACCGGCTGCATCGACTACGAGAACCTCAGCCAGGAAGCCATCATGAAACTTGCTACCCAAGAATCGTCAGGAGGACACACCGATGCTTGAACGAACCAAAAAGAGCGTAAAACGGTATTTTAAGGACAACCTGGGCATTCTGTGCGCCCTGGCCATCATGATTCTCTTCCTTTATGTCTACCCCACCACGCACAGCACCTTTCTGACAAAGACGAACATCTTCAACGTTCTGCGCCAGAACGCGCCGAACCTGCTGCTCTCCTGCGGCATGACAATGGTCATCATCCTGGGCGGCATTGACCTTTCCGTCGGCTCCATCATCGCCATGTCCGGCTGCTTCGCCGCCGGCGCCGTGGTCTGGGGTGGCATGCCCGAGGTCGTCGGCATCCTGATCGGCATCCTCTCCGGCCTGCTGTTCGGCCTGTTCAACGGTTTCATGATCGCAAAGACCACCATCCCGCCGTTCATCGTCACCCTGGCCTCCATGAACATCGCCAAGGGCATCGCCTACGTGTTCTCCGGCGGCAAGCCGATTCGCTGCATGACCGACGCCTGGAAGTTCCTGGGCGCGGGCTACATCGCCGGCATCCCCACCCCGGTGGTCACGATGATCATCATCTTCATCATCTCGGTGCTGTTCCTGAACCGCACGAGGATCGGCCGCCACATCTACGCCGTCGGCGGCAACGATACCGCGGCCAAGTTCTCCGGCATCAACACCGCGAAGGTCAAGTTCGTGGTCTACAGCTTCAGCGGCCTGATGGCCGGTCTGGCCGGCATCACCATCGCCTCCCGCCTGTACTCCGGTACCTGCACCTCCGGCGATGCGGCTGAGATGGACGCCATCGCGGCGGTCGTCATCGGCGGTACCTCCATGTCCGGCGGCTCCGGTCGCCTGGGCGGCACCCTGATCGGCGCGCTGATCATCGGCATCCTGAACAACGGCCTGAACCTGATGGGCGTCAACTCCGACTGGCAGTACATCGTCAAGGGCGCGGTCATCCTGCTGGCGGTCTACATGGACTTCATTCGCAGCAGCAAGAAGGCCAAGTAAGGCGCTTTCAACGCAAAACAAAAACCCGGTGCAGTTCATGCATCGGGTTTTTCCTTGCTTCGCGCACACGGGCGCGCGCCTGTCCCCACAGGCAATCCTCCCCCGGCGCGTCAGCCCCTCAGCAGCGCGCACACGCCCTCCATGGCCGCATGCTCGTCCGCGCCGTCCGTCACCACGCGCACCTTCGTGCCCTGGCGCAGATCCAGCGCCAGAATTCCAATGAGGGAATCCACGCACAGCCGCACGCTGCCGCGCTCCAGATAGACGTCCGCCTCGTACTGGGAGGCGCACTGGGCGAGCCGCGCCGCAAAGTCCGGCGTGATCGACGGGCAGGCCCCAAATACGGTTTCATTCGTCAGCATTCCATTGATCCTTTCACTTCAATTCGATTTCCTCCCCGCAGCGCAGCTTCCGCGCGATTTCGGAGATGCGGCGCAGACGCGCATTGACCCCCGACTTTCCAATCGGAGGCTCCATCATCTCCCCGAGTCCGGCCAGGGAAGTGGCGGCGTTGTTCACCCGCGCTTCGGCGATGTCCCGCAGGGGCAGGGGCAGCTTTTCCAGACCGATCTCCTGATCGATATAGCGAATGTCCTCGATCTGTTTCAGCGCCGTCTCCATCACCCGATTGATGTTGGAGGAATCGCAGTTCACCTGCCGGTTGACCCGATTGCTCACATCCTTCTTGATGCGAACATTTTGCAGCGCCAGCACCGACTGGGACGCGCCCATCAGCGTCAGCACATCGGAAACATCGTCACTCTTCTTTAAGTATACCACAAACTTCGCTTTTCTGCACGCTTTTTTTGCGCCAATTTCATAATAATTGAGATTTTTTATAACGAAATCGGCGAAATCCTCGCTGGGCGCGGCGATCTCAATATGATATGCGATCTCCGGGTTGGACATTCCGCCGCAGACCATGAAGGCGCTCTTCAGGAAGGCCTTCTTGCAGCAGGCGTAGTTCAGCAGCGCGTCCGGCGGCACGGCCCGCAGACCGAAGGGCGCGTCCGGATCATACAGCCCGGCCTCGCGCAGCAGCTCCATGGAGTCCTCCTCCGGGATCACCAGCTGATAGCGCGTCATGCCGTTCAGCGAGTTGCTGCGCAGCGTGCGGATCTGGGCCGTCACGCCGAAGTGACGCTTGAGCAGCTGGAAGTAGTGGCGCACCACCGCCGCCTCCGCCGCAGTGATGGACAGCGCATAGCCCGCCTCGCGGCCGAAGCGGTAAGAAATGCCGCCCGAAGCCAGCAGCGCAGCCGCCAGCTCCGCGCGGGAACAGCATTTTTCGGTGCACAGCTCCCGCGCCATCTCCGCGCGGGCGTTCGATGCAAAGGACATTCAGTTTTCCCCCAGTACGCGCACTTCCGTCTCCAGATGCACGCCGGTCTGCGCCTGCACGACGGCCTGCACATGCTCGATCAGGTTCAGGATGTCCGCAGCGGTCGCGTCTCCGACGTTTACGATGAAGCCCGCGTGCTTCTCGCTGACCTGTGCGCCGCCGATGGTGCAGCCCTTCAGCCCGCACTGCTCAATCAGCGCCCCGGCAAAGTGGCCCTCCGGGCGCTTGAAGGTGGAGCCGGCGCTGGGCAGGTTCAGCGGCTGCTTCTCCCGGCGACGGTTCGCCAGATCCCGCATGCGCTCCTGAATGGCCTCGGGATCATCGCTGTGAAGCTCGAAGCAGGCCGAGAGCACGATGGCCCCCCTGCGCAGCGGCAGCGTGCTGCGGTAGCCCATCTCCATCCCGTCGCGGCTGAGCCTGCGCAGCTCGCCGTCCAGCAGCACGTCCGCCCAGAGCAGCACATCCTTCAGCTCCCCGCCGTAGGCGCCCGCGTTCATGGCGCAGCCGCCGCCCAGGGTGCCCGGGATGCCGCTGGCGAACTCCAGACCCGCAAGGCCCGCGCGCTGGGCCGCAGCTGCCACCGCCGAGAGCCGCGCGCCCGCCTGCGCCCAGACCTGCGCACCCTCCACCCGAAGCTCGGAGAAGGGCTCGCCCAGGGCGATCACCAGGCCGCGAATGCCGCCGTCGCGCACGATGAGGTTCGAGCCGTTGCCGATCAGGCAGACCGGAACGCCCTCCGCCTTCGCCGCTGCCAGCGCCTCCTGAAGCTCCTCCACGCTTGCCGGGAGGAACAGCGCATCGGCGGGGCCGCCCACGCGGAAGGTGGTGTAGCGGGACATCGGCGCGTTTTCCAGCACGCGGTCCGGCGCGAGCTTGCGAAGCGTATTCAACAGATGCTGCATATGCATCCTCCTGTCCTCAGAAATTGAAGTAGATGAAGGGGTTGTAGCCGTTGACGGCGATGTAGCTGACGGAAATTCCGAACAGCGCCACCAGTGCCACCGCGCCCGCGACGCGCACCAGGTTCTCGTTCACGTGCAGCTTGCCCACGATGAAGTCCCGCACCGGCAGGCCGCAGATCAGCGCCGCCAGGAAGAACCAGCCGTACTCCCGGCAGAGCACGGTGGTCACGCTGTTCCACAGCGCCGCGCCGTTCACGCCCAGGAGGGAGCCGTACATCGTCCAGGCGTGGGGCAGGTTGTCGCAGCGGATCATCACCGTGAAGAACACCACCATCAGCATTGCGTAGAGGTGGCCGACGGGGTGCTTTTCCATCCACTTGCCCAGGCCGGTGAAGCGCTCGATCACCAGCATGACGAAGAAGCCGATTCCCCAGAGCACGTAGGTCCAGGCAGCGCCGTGCCACAGGCCCGTGCAGAACCAGACCATGAACATGTTGAACAGCAGGCGCGGGGTTTTCACGCGACTGCCACCCAGCGGGATGTAGAGGTAGTCCTGGAACCAGCTGGTCATGGAGATGTGCCAGCGCTTCCAGAAACCCGCCACCGACTTGGCGATGAAGGGGAAGCGGAAGTTCTCCAGGAAGTGGAAGCCGAACATGCGGCCCAGGCCGATGGCCATGTCCGAATAGCCGGAGAAATCGTAGTACACCTGCATCAGATACGCCGCCGCAGCAATCCATGCGCCGCCCACCGACAGGTTCGCGTGATCCAGGCCGAACAGCGTGTCCACCAGCAGGCCCAGGTTGTTGGCCAGGATCGTCTTTTTGCAGAAGCCCAGCATGAAGCGGTGCACGCCCTCCACGAAGTCCGGCAGGTTCTCCCGGCGGTTCTCGATCTCGTCCGCGATGGTCTGGTAGCGCACGATGGGGCCGGCGATCAGCTGCGGGAAGAAGGAGATGTACAGGCAGACGTTGACGAAGCTGCGCTGCACCTTGCCGTCGCCGCGATAGACGTCGATCACGTAGCTCATCGCCTGGAAGGTGAAGAAGGAGATGCCGATGGGCAGCGCGATCTCCGGCACCGGGAAGGACAGCTTGAACCAGGTGTTTACGTTGTCCAGCAGCCAGCTCAGGTACTTGAACACGCCCAGCAGCCCCAGGTTCATCACGATGGCCAGCGTCAGCGCCAGCTTCGCATGTCCACGCTCCGGCTTGCGCTTCTCGCGGTCGATCCACAGCGCCAAGAGCCAGTTGCAGGCGATGGAGGCGACCATCACCGCCACGAACTTCGGCTGGCCCCAGGCGTAGAAGCCCAGCGAGACCAGGGTCAGAAACAGGTTGCTCCACCTGCGCCAGCGGTGCAGCAGGAAGTAGCCCACGAGGGTGATCGTGAGGAAGAAGTACAGAAATTGATTGCTGGAAAATACCATAGGGACTCCTTTGTATCCTATGCGGCACATTTGAAAAACCGCACACTTTCACATTATCTATTATACCATTATCGGTAAGTCCGTGCAAGCGCGCCCTTCCCCTTCCCCGGTGCTTTCGGAAGCAACTTTTGTGTGACGGGAGTGAGAAGGGTCAGTGCGCAGCCTTCACGAGTATGGACAACCCCTCCGTCAGCTTCGCTGACACCTCCCCTTACACAGGGGAGGCGCAGCTTGTCAAAACACTTTTTGACAAGCTGCGATGCCCCGGCGCACATGCGCCGGGGCACCTTGGTAGAGGAGAAGAAGATCGTTTTGGTTTACCAGTTCAGATACGCGGGCTTGGTGTAGCCGTCGCCGTAGGGCTCGCTGTTGATCATCACCAGCAGCGCATCGCGGCAGCCCTGCACCATGGTCGCCTGATCCTCGGGGGCCTTGTCCACCATCTGCGCGGTGGAGCTGGTGTAGAACCACAGGCCCTCGCCCTCGGCAAGGCCGTTGCCCTGAGAATCGGTGATCGCTGCGGGATCCAGACCCATCTCAGCCAGCTCATCCTGGCTGTAGAACACCCACTTGGCCTCGGGCAGCGTGTTCTCCCACTTGCAGGCCTCGATGCTGCCGTCCTCGGACTTGCCGCCGCTGTACACCTCGATGGTGTAGGCGTGGATGTTCAGGCGGCCGTAGGCGTAGTCGATCAGCTCCGCGCTGGTGGGATAGTCCTCATAGGAGGACATGGAGTAGAAGCCGCGTCCGGTGGTCTCCTGGAAGGCTGCGGCCATCTCCGCCGCGGTTTCCTTCATGAAGGGGATGTCATCGGAATCCACTTCCGGATCGTAGGCGCGATAGCACCAGGGGTAGAGCACGCACTGGATGCCGGTGTGCAGCGTGGCCATTGCGTCGATGTCGTTGTTGAGCAGGAAGTTCTGGATCGCCTTGACCTCGGGCTCGGTGGCGGGGCCGCTGCCCGCGCTCTTCCAGGCGTTCGCGCCGATCACGCCGGTCTCAACGCTGTCCACGTCGTAGCGGTTCCACTGATAGTCGAAGGTGCGGTTCATGTCGATGCCGCTGTTGCGCGGATCGTCGCCCAGGATGCCGTTGCCGTCCCAGTCCGGGCTCTCCATGCCGAAGCTCGGGGTCGTCCGGCTGACTTCGGGCTGCACATCCGCCGTGCCGCGATAGAGCGTGGCAATGTAGCCGTCGCCGTCGATGTCGGTGTAGGGATCGGAGAAGGCCGTGCCGTCACCGTTCAGGTCGCGGGGACGCATGTTCTGGCGGGTGTTGTAGACGAAGGACTGCTCGTAGCCATCGGGATTGATCACCGGCACGATGTAGACCACGTAGTTGTCCAGAATCTGCTGCACCTGCTCGGTCGCGGACTCGGTGGCCAGCCACCAGGCGAAGTACATCGCGCTGGACGCGGACTCGCGCTCGCCGCCGTGGATGTTCGCCACCACCGCGATGCCGGTCTTGTCGGCCTTGTCAATCGCCGGGTTGGTCAGCTCCATGCACCACAGCGTGCGCTCCTGATAGGTGGTGCCGATGGGGTAGAGCTCGGTCACGTCCGGGTAGGTTTCCGCTATCGCCTGGAGCTGATCCTCCAGCTCCGCATAGGTGTAGCGCGCGTTCCAGTCGATGGCCGCAAGATCCACCGCCTCGGCAAGTCCCGTGGAGGCGATCAGCATCGCTGCAAGCACAAACAGGGCAATCACTTTCATCCAATTTGCTTTCATGTTCGTTTCCCTCGCTTTATTGATTTAGCACTTTAGTTTGCTAACTTGTGAATACATGATACACCCAGTTTTGTAAAAATGCAAGTACCTCCGCGAAACTTAACAAAATTTGTCTTTGGTATCAGGAATCGGGCTGTGAAAATGGATTTCTGGCACGCAAAAGAGCCGCCGGACGAACCAGCGGCTCCCATGCAGGACAATTCCTTTTCAGTTTTTCATCTTCCCGGCGAGCTCCTTCACACCCTTGCCCACCAGTGCGAGGGCGTGGGGGGCGGTGAGGATGCGCTGCATCAGCTCGTTGGTGGAGTCGAAGTCGATGGCGTTGACGCGGTCGATGACCTCGCTCTCGGTGCGGGTCTCGTTGAGCAGCAGCAGCCGTCGGCCGTTGGACTGCATGCGGGACGAGGTGGACTCGCTGCCCATGATGAAGCTGGCCTTGAGCTGCTCGCGGGCCATGTCAAACTCCGCGCGGGTCAGACCGCCCTCGGCGATCCTGCGGGTTTCCTCGAGGATCTGGTCATAGACCTCCACGGCGGTGTCGGGGTTGGTGGCGGCGTACACGGACAGCATGCCGCAGTCGGTGTAGGCGTTGGGATAGCTGTACACGGTGTAGGCCATGCCGCTCTCCTCGCGAATCTTCTGGAACAGGCGGGAGGACATGGCTCCGCCGTAGACGCTGTTGAACAGGGACAGCTCGTAGCTGCGCTCGTCGCCGATGGGCAGACCCGGGAAGCCCAGGCAGATGTGCACCTGCTCGATCTCCTTCTCCTTGGTGATCACCGTGGGCGGCATGGGATTGGTGACGCAGTTGACCTCGCGCAGTCCGTCCTGCGTCCACGCGCCCAGGTGCTTTTCCAGCAGCTCCTGCACCCGCACCCAGTCGTAGTTGCCCGCAATGGAGAACACGCAGTTCTGGGGCCGATAGCGGGCGCTCCAGTAGTTCACCAGATCCTGCCGGGCGTAGCCGGAGATGCGCTCCGAGCTTCCCAGGATCGGGCGGGCGATGGGCTGGTCGCCGTAGTAGGCCAGCATCAGCAGCTCGTGCACCAGGTCCTCCGGGGTGTCCTCGGACATGGAGATTTCCTCCAGCACCACGCCCTTCTCCTTCTCCATCTCCTTCGCATCGAAGCTGGGATGGATCGCCAGGTCGCAGACCACGTCCATGGCAAGCGGCAGGTGCTCGTCCACGGTCTTGGCGTAGAAGCAGGTGCACTCCTTGGAGGTGAAGGCGTTCAGCTGACCGCCGACGGCGTCCATCTCCTCGGCGATCTGCCGGGCCGTGCGCTTCTCGGTGCCCTTGAACACCATGTGCTCCAGGAAGTGGCTCAGGCCGGCCTCGGCGGGCGTTTCGTGCTGCGAACCGGTGCCGACCCACAGGCCCACGGATGCGCTGCGGAAGTGGGGAATGCGCTCCCCCACCACCCGCAGGCCGTTGGGCATCGTCATCAAATCAAAAGGCATAATTTCTCCTCATTCAAACAAGCGGGCGCATTTCCTCGCCCGAAACATCCAGCTATGATTTGGGATTGGACACACAGTAAGTGTATCCAATCCCATGCATTCTATGAATTCGTCTTAGTCGCGATCGCGCCTGCGTCCGCCACGGTCGCCGCCGCGGCCACCGCGATCACCGTCGCGGCGCGGGGGACGGCGCACCGGCATGGATTCGTCCTCATAGACGATGTCCGTGCGCAGCAGGTTGATGCGGCCCTGGGAGTCGATCTCCGCGATCTTGCAGGGAATCTCGTCGCCGATGTTCATCACATCCTCGACCTTCTCCACGCGCTCGTTTGCCATCTTGGAGATGTGCAGCATGCCGTCCTTGCCCGGAGCGTACTCGATGAACGCGCCGAAGGACATGATGCGCACGACCTTGCCCAGGAAGGTGTCGCCCACCTCGGGATCCTTGGCGATGCCCTCGATGATCTGGCGCGCGCGGCGTGCGGCGGCGGCATCCTCGGTGGCGATGAACACGCTGCCGTCGTCCTCGATGTCGATCTTCACGCCGGTCTCGTCGATGATCTTGTTGATGGTCTTGCCGCGCGGGCCGACGACCTCGCCGATCTTCTCGGGGTTGATCGTGAAGGTGACGATCTTCGGCGCATGCTTGCTCAACTCGGCGCGCGGTGCGGGGATGGTCTGGAGCATCTTGTCCAGGATGAACAGACGGCCGTCGTAGGCCTGGGCCAGCGCCTGGCGCAGAATGGCCTCGTCGATGCCCTTGATCTTGATGTCCATCTGGATGGCGGTGATGCCCTTGGTGGTGCCGGCAACCTTGAAGTCCATGTCGCCCAGGAAGTCCTCCAGGCCCTGGATGTCGGTCAGCACGGCGACCTTGCCGGTGTTTTCAACGTCCTTGATCAGACCCATGGCGACGCCGGCCACGGGGCGCTTGATCGGAACGCCCGCGTCCATCAGCGCCAGCGTGGAGCCGCAGACGGAGGCCTGGGAGGTGGAGCCGTTGGAGGACATGACCTCGGAGACCAGGCGCAGGCAGTAGGGGAACTCCTCGACGGAGGGGATCATGGGCTCCAGCGCGCGCTCCGCCAGTGCGCCGTGGCCGATCTCGCGGCGGCCCGGGCTGCGGGCGGGCTTGGCTTCGCCGGTGGAGTAGCCCGGGAAGTTGTAGTGGTGCATGTAGCGCTTGCGATCCTGGGTGCCGATGCCGTCGATGATCTGCTGCTCGGACATGGGAGCCAGGGTGGCGACGGTCATGACCTGGGTCTGGCCACGGGTGAACACGCCGGAGCCGTGGGGACGGGGCAGCACGCCGACCTCGCACCAGATGGGGCGGATCTCGGTGAGCTTGCGGCCGTCGGGGCGCACGCCGTTGTCGATGATGTGGCGGCGCATGATTTCCTTCTGGATGGCGTACAGCGCGTCGCCAACCTCCACCTCGCGGCCCGCAAACTGCTCTGCGAAGTGCTCGGCGACCTCGGCCTTGACCTGAGCCTCGCGGGCGTTGCGCTCGCTGCGGTCGAAGGTCTCGAACATCCACTGCACCTTTTCATATGCATACTCGCGCACGGCGGCCTTGACGTCCTCGCCCGGCAGCTGCAGCGGGAATTCCTTCTTTTCCTTGCCGATCTCGGCCTTGATGCCCTCGATGAAGGCCACGATCTTCTTGATCTCCTCGTGGGCGAACAGGATCGCGCCCAGCATGACCTCCTCGGAGACCTCCTTCGCGCCGGCCTCGACCATCAGCACGGCCTCAGAGGTGCCGGCGACGGTCAGGTTCATCAGGGAGACCTCGCGCTGCTCGACGGTGGGATTGACGATGTACTCGCCGTCCACATAGCCGATGTTCACCGCGCCAATGGGGCCTGCCCACGGAATCTCGGAGATGGACAGCGCAGCGGACGCGCCGATCATCGCGGGGATGTCCGGGATGTTGTCCTGCTCGACGGACATGACAGTGGCGACCACGGACACGTCGTGGCGCATTCCCTTGGGGAACAGGGGGCGCAGCGGGCGGTCGATCAGGCGGCTGGTCAGGATGGCCTTTTCCGCCGGACGGCCCTCGCGGCGATTCCAGGAGCCCGGAATGTGGCCCACGGAGTAGAGCTTTTCTTCAAAATCCACGCTCAGCGGGAAGAAATCGATGCCCGGACGCGGGGTTTCCGCGACGGTTGCGGTGACCAGCACGCAGGTGTCGCCGTAGCGAACGAAGGTTGCGCCGCTGGCCTGCTCGGCATACTTGCCGAATTCCAGAGTGAGCGTTCTTCCGCCCAGTTCCATGGAATAAGCCTTGAAATCCATTTTGTTTGCCCTCCTTGGGTTCTCTCTATCTTCTTTTCATTGTTACCATGTTCAGCGCCCCTTACTCCAGAAGGGGGCGATTGGGACTGTGTGCAGACGCACGCCTGCGGAATCGTCTCCGCATCCTAGCGTCCACACACAGCAAAACAGGCGAATTCGTACGAAGCGCCGCCGCTCGGTATGACTCGGGCGACGGCGCGTACGACTCACCTATTGGGGCAAGTGCCGGTCCCGCATTACTTGCGCAGGCCGAGCTTTGCGATCAGTGCACGATAGGCTTCGATGTCGGTCTTCTTCAGGTAGTCCAGCAGACCACGGCGCTGACCAACCATCAGCAGCAGACCACGGCGGGAGTGGTGGTCCTTCTTGTGCACCTTCAGGTGCTCGTTCAGGTGGTTGATGCGCTCGGTCAGCAGAGCGACCTGCACTTCGGGGGAACCGGTGTCGCCTTCGTGGCGGCCATAGGTGGAGATGATTTCCTGCTTGGTCATGGGTTTCTTCCTCCTCTTTCTCTTGCGCGCAGGCACCGTATGCCGTCGGAGTGCTCGGCAAACCGTGCCAGCGTGATTGTAGCAAACCAAATTGCCACTTTTACTATTTTAGCATACCGCCCGGCGTTTGTAAACGTGCCGGGACAAGTTTTGGAAAGTTTAACGCGGCAGACGCAGCAGACGCAGATAGCGCTCGCGCTCGCCGTCCCTGCGCAGCCGCCGCAGCAGCGTGGAGGAAACCACATCGCCCTCATCCGTCACCGCGTCCACGATCTCCGCCCGGTAGCCCAGCCGCGCCGCCTCGCTGCGGATCAGCGCCGCATTACCGCGCCCGCCCGCGCCGAAGGTATAATTGAATCCGGCAACCACGCCCTTCACGCGCAGGCGCTTCACCAGCCCCTCGAGGTACTCCGTCGGCTCCGTGGCCGCGTACTCCCGCGTGAAATCCAGCAGCATCGCGCCGTCCACGCCCATTGCGCTGAGCTTGGAGAGCTTTTCGTCCGCCTGCATCAGTGCCTCCGGCGCGCGCTCCGGGCAGAGCACCGACAGCGGGTGGTTCCGGAAGGTGTAGACCACGCAGGCCGTGTCCAGCTCCCGCGCCAGCGCCATCGCCCGGCGGATCAGCGCCTGATGGCCGATGTGCACGCCGTCGAAGGTGCCCAGCGCCACCACGCAGGACGGAAGATCGAAGTCCTCCTCACGTCTCCAGACTCGCATGCCTCTCCTCCTCCGGCAGCAGCATCGCCCGGAAGCGCACCGTGCCGTCCTCCTGCGTCTGACCGATGCCCGCAAAGCTGTCGTTCAAATAGATGCGCACGGCCTCGGCCACGGGCGCGGGCTCCTTCATCCACCTCTGCTTCAGCACGTTGCCGTTGATCACCGCGTGGCGGGCCTGCTCGGTGAGGTACACCGCCGGAAGATGCCCCAGCGGCGCGTCCAGCGGCATAAGGTGCGTATCCAGCGTGCCATTGATACTCGCTTCGTCGATCTGCTCCCGGCTCAGCGCGTTTTCCAGCGTGAACACCCCCGCCGCCGTGCGCTGCAAGCTCGCCATGTGCGCGCCGCAGCCCAGCCGCAGGCCGATGTCGTGGCAGAGCGTGCGGATGTACACGCCCTTGCCGCAGTCCACCCGGATGCGGTAGCGGTTCTCGCCGGTCTGCTCCATAAGCTCCACGCCCTCCACACGGCACTTTCGGGGCTCCACCTCGATGGTCTCGCCCTTGCGCGCCAACTGGTAGAGCCGCCTGCCGCCGCGCTTGATGGCGGAGTACATCGGCGGAATCTGCTCGATCTCCCCGACGAACTCCTTCAGCACCCCGCGCAGATCGTCTTCCGTGGCATGCACCGCGCGCTCCTCGATCACGCTGCCGGTGGCGTCCTGGGTGTCGGTGATCGCGCCCAACTGCACTTCGGCCACGTAGGTCTTTTTCTTGTCGATGATGTAGTCAAACAGCCGGGTCGCAGAGCCGATGCACAGCGGCAGCACGCCCGAGGCCTCCGGATCCAGGGTTCCACCGTGCCCGATGGCCGTGCCCCTCGGCAGCCGCTTGCGCACAAACACCACCAGGTTTGAGCTGGTGATGCCTGTGGGCTTGTTTGCGATCAGAAAACCGTTCATGCGTTCATTCCTGTTCCTGTAAATTCTTCAGCGCCGCCGCAGCCGTGTCCAGCACGGTCTGAAGCGCCTCCTCCATGGGGAGGTTCAGCGTGACCCCCGCCGCGCAGGCGTGGCCGCCGCCGCCCAGCGGAACCGCCACGTCCGCCGCCACGTCCACCCTGCCCTTCGAGCGCAGGGAGAACTTCGTCTGGCCGCTTCCGCGCTCCTCCGCAAGGCAGGCGAACTGCACGCCGCGAATCTCCAGCAGGTAGTTCACGACGCCCTCGTTGTCCTCCCGCAGCGCGTGCGCCCGGGAGAGCATGTCGTCGGTCAGACGCGCCCAGCACATGGTCTTGTCCACGTTCATCTCCAGGCCCGCAAGCACCAGGCCCATCAGGCGGGTGCGGCCCTCGCTGCGGGTGCGGTAGAGCTGCTGGGTGATGCCGTCCACGTCCGCGCCCGCGCGCAGGCAGGCTGCGGCAGCCTCCAGCGTCTCCGCGCGGGTGCTGGAATAGCCGAAGCGCCCGCTGTCTGTGGCCAGCGCGATGAACAGCCACTGGGCCATCTCTCGATCCATCTCCACGCCCAGCTCCCGGATCAGCGCAACCGCCAGCTCGCCGCAGGCCGCAGCTTCGCCGTCCACCACGCAGACCTCGCCGAAGCCGGGGTTGGTGGCGTGGTGATCCAGCACAGCACGATGTTCGCAACCCTCAAAGAGCGCCCGGCCATCGCCCAGGCGGTGCGGCTCGGAGACGTCCACCGCGAAGCCGGTCCGGGGCGCGTAGGGCATTTCGCCCCCGTCGGCGATCTCCACCGTACAGGGGAAAACCTTGTACAACTCCGGCAGTCCGCCCGGCAGGTACACGAAGGCGCGCTTGCCCAGCTTCTGGAGTACCTTGGCCAGGGCGATGCAGCTCCCGGCAGCGTCGCCGTCCGGATTGACGTGGCCGAACAGCGCAAAATCATCGTGGGCCTTCAGAAAGGCGGCCAGCTCAGTCATTCGATTCATCGCGGCGTCGCTCCCCCAGAATCTGATTGATCTTCGCAGCGTATTCGATGTTCGTGTCCAATTCAAACTGAATCTCCGGCACATACCGCAGATCCACCTCATGGCCCAGCTCCCGGCGGATGAAGCCCGCAGCGCGGTTGAGCGCGGCCATCATGTCCTTGCGGCGTTCCGCCTCCAGGATGCTGACGCGCACCTTGGCGTAGCGCAGGTCGCGGGTGACCTCGCACCTCACGATGCTCCAGGTGCCGCCCACGCGGGGATCGTTCACCTCGTCGCGGATGATGCGGTCAATTGCCTTGTGCACCTCCTCGGAGATGCGGTCGATGCGATCATAAGAAGCCATATTTACTCCTTTCCGTGGGGGGATTTCCCCCTGCGGTCAAACCAATTCCTCTTTCACAGATAAAACGGGCGTTCAAAGCTCCGCTTGAACGCCCGAGCGAGATTGTGTTTACTGTTCCACTTCCTCCATCATGAAGCACTCGATGACGTCGTTCTCCTTGATGTCGTTGTAGTTTTCGATGCCAATGCCGCATTCATACCCGGTATTGACTTCCTTCACCGCGTCCTTGAAGCGCTGGAGCGAGGAAATCTTGCCCTCGTGGATGACCACGTTGTCGCGCAGCAGGCGCACCTGCTGGCTGCGGATGATCTTGCCGTCGGTGACGTAGGAGCCGGCGACGGTGCCCACGCCGGAGACCTTGAAGGGCGTGCGCACGGTGGCGTGGCCCAGCAGAACCTCCTTGAACTTCGGGGCCAGCATGCCCTTCATGGCGTTCTGCACGTCCTCGATGGCCTGGTAGATGACGCGGTAGAGGCGGATGTCGATCTTTTCCTTCTCGGCCATGGCGCGGGCGTTGTTGTCCGGGCGCACGTTGAAGCCGATGATGATGGCGTTTGCCGTGGAGGCCAGCATGACGTCGGTCTCGGTGATGGCGCCGACGCCGCCGTGGATGGAGCGCACGCGCACCTCGTCGTTGGAGAGCTTCTCCAGGGACTGGCGCACGGCCTCGACGCTACCCTGCACGTCCGCCTTGATGATGACGTTCAGATCCTTGATCTGACCGGCGGAAATCTGGCTGAACAGGTCGTCCAGGGTGGTCTTCTGCTGCTCCTTGATCAGCGCCGCGCGCAGGCGATCCTTGCGCTCCTCGGCGACCTGGCGGGACAGCTTGTCGTCGTCCACTGCGGAGATCTGGTCGCCCGCCTCGGGAACGTCGTTGAAGCCGATGACCTCCACCGGATCGGAGGGACCTGCGCTCTTGACGCGCTCGCCCATATCGTTGACCATGGCGCGCACGCGGCCGTAGGCCGTACCGGCGACGATGGTGTCGCCCACGCGCAGGGTGCCGTTCTTCACCAGCACCGTGGCCACCGGGCCGCG
>JBJEJN010000033.1:0-19939 GCA_051878085.1 Aristaeellaceae bacterium
CTCGCTGACCACGCGAACCTCCTCGCCCACCACGAAGCCCAGCTCCGCCAGGTGCCGGCGCAGCTCGTCCTGCCCGGTGATCTTCTTGATGGTGTTGGTATCCCCGATCCCGGCCATCGCCAGAGGCATCATACAGGCTCCCTCCTTTGGTTAGCAATACCTAACTGATGCGGTAAAATAAAACGTTAGGATAACCTAACTTCTTGAACCGAAATCAGTCTAGCACCAAAGCCTGCAAATGTCAATGCTTTCATCAAAACTTCACACAGAAAAGTGGGGAAAGCGAATGCCGGAATGCAATCTTGGTGTTATAATAGGATACATCACGGCTGGAGAGAGGGAGGTATGCAGGTGAAGCGACCGAGAATTCTGGTGAGCGCCTGCCTGCTGGGCGTATACTGCCGGTACAACGGTGAGAGAAAGAAGATGGAAGGGATCGAGCGGCTGATGGAGCGCGCGGAGCTGATCCCGGTTTGCCCGGAGATCCTGGGCGGCCTGCCCACGCCACGTCCACCGGCGGAGCGCGTGGGGGACCGGGTGATGAACCGCGAGGGCGCGGACGTGACGGAGGCGTATCAGCGGGGCGCGGAGGAGACGCTGCGCCTGGCGGAGCTGTTCGGCGCGCAGCTGGCGCTGCTGAAGGAGCGCAGCCCGTCCTGCGGCATGGGCAAGATTCACGACGGCAGCTTTCAGGGGAGGATCGTGGACGGCAGCGGCGTGACTGCGGAGCTGCTTGCGGCGCACGGGATATCCGTCTACGGAGAGAGCCGCATCGACGAGCTGCTGAATGTACTCGAAAACAATACATAGAAAAAGGTGATTCAAATGATACGTTTCAACTGCGACTATCAGGAGGGCGCACATCCGCGCATCCTGCAAAGGATGCTGGATACCAATATGGTGCAGACCATCGGCTACGGCGAGGACGAGTTCTGCGCGGAGGCGCGGGCAATGATCCAACGGGCCTGCGAGGCCCCGGAGGTGGGCGTGCACCTGCTGGTGGGCGGCACCCAGACCAACTTTACCTTCCTGGCGGCGGCGCTGCGCTGCTATCAGGGCGTGATTTCGGCGGAGACGGGCCACATCGCCGTGCACGAGACGGGCTCGGTGGAGGCCACCGGCCACAAGGTGATCGCCCTGCCCGAGGTGAACGGCAAGATCACCGCCGCGCAGGTGGACGAGTGCTGCCGCCTGCACTTCACCGACGGCTCCCACGAGCACATGGTCATGCCCAAGGTGGTGTACCTGTCCGAGTCCACGGAGCTGGGCACGGTGTACACCCGCGCGGAGCTTCAGCAGATGCGCGCGGTGTGCGACAAATGGAAGCTCTACCTCTACGTGGACGGCGCGCGCCTGGGCTACGCCATGGCCAGCGAGGCCTGCGACGTGGATCTGCCCTTCCTTGCGCGCACGGCGGACGCGTTCTACATCGGCGGCACCAAGCAGGGCGCGCTCTTCGGCGAGGCGCTGGTGATCGTCAACGACGCGCTGAAGGCGGACTTCCGCTACGTGATTAAGCAGAACGGCGGCATGCTGGCCAAGGGTCGGCTGCTGGGCATCCAGTTCAGCGAGCTGTTCCGCGACGGCCTGTACTTTGAGCTCTCCGCCCACGCCCACGCGCTGGCGATGCGGCTGAAGGCGGCGCTTGAAGAATTGAAGGTTCCCTTCCTGGTGGACAGCCCCACCAACCAGCAGTTCCCGATCCTGCCGGACGCGGTGCTGGACGCGCTGTCGGAGAAGTACAGCTTCAGCGAGCAGCAGCGGATGGACGAAGGCCACCGCGCGGTGCGCTTCTGCACCAGCTGGGCCACGCAGGAGGCGCATGTGGACGCGTTGATCTCCGATCTGCGTCGCCTGATGGGCGCATGAGTCTGACTGGCATCCTGATCTACTGCCTGCGGGCCGCGAGCTTTGCGGCGGCGGTCTGCGGGCTGTACGCGCTGGTGTGCTGGCTGCGGGGAAGAAAGCTGCGCCCCGGCAGGTTGGTCGCGCTGGCGTACCTTGCGGCACTGGTGCAGATCACCGTGATCCGGGGCGGCGTGGACTGGGCGCAGGTTCTGACGGCCACCCGCGATGCGCCGCGCCTGCTTCCCCTCCGGACGACGCTGGAGGAGCTGCGCGCGGGCGCGTGGCCGCTGATCTACCATGTGGTGGGCAACCTGGTCTGGTTCGTGCCGCTGGGCGTGCTGCTGCGAAAGAAGAATGCGCTTGCGGCGCTGCTGACGGGTGCGGGGGCGTCGTTCTGCATCGAGCTGATGCAGTACCTGTTCATGACCGGCGTGACCGACGTGGACGACGTGCTCCTCAACGCACTGGGCGCGCTGCTGGGCTGGGCGCTGGCGCGGTTGACGCTTGCCATTTTTTCATGTTTCTGCTACAATAGAGCAAAATAGGCGGTTCAGGCGTTCGGCGCGGCCGAAGCGCCGGAGGTCAAATCAATACAAGGGGGCTTTGCGAATGAGCGAATATGTGATCGCACTGGACGCGATGGGCGGCGACCATGCGCCGGATGCGATTGTGGAGGGCGCGCTGCGGGCCCTGCGGAAATTCAGCGACGTGCGCATTCTGCTGGCGGGTCCGGAGGCGCGGCTGCGGGAGCTGACCGCAGGCGCATCGGACGTTGCCGACCGACTGGGCTATCTGAACGCCACCGAGGTCATCGAGATGGACGAATCGCCGATGATGGCGGTGCGCAAGAAGAAGGATTCCTCGCTGGTGGTGGCCATGAACGCGGTGCGCGAGGGTCAGGCCGGCGCGGTGGTGTCGGCGGGCTCCACGGGCGCGATCCTGGCGGGCGGCATGTTCAAGGTGGGCCGCATTCCGGGCATCGAGCGCCCCGCGCTGGCTCCGGTGCTGCCGGGTCTGAAGAAGAACTTCATGCTCATCGACGCGGGCGCAAATGTGGACTGCCAGCCCAAGTACCTGCTGCAGTTCGGCCTGATGGGCTCGGTGTACATGCAGCAGATGATGGACGTACCCACGCCGAAGGTGGGCCTGGTGAACATCGGTGCGGAGGCGGAGAAGGGCAACAAGCTCACCCACGAGACCTACGAGCTGATGCAGGCCCAGAGCGCGTACAGCTTCGCAGGCAACTGCGAGGCGCGGGACATCTTCACCGAGGACTTCGACGTGGTGGTGGCCGACGGCTTCGACGGCAACATCATCCTCAAGCACACCGAGGGCCTGGCCAAGGCGCTCTTTGCGATGATTAAGGAAGAAATGATGAGCTCCACGCGCACGAAGCTGGGCGCGGCGCTGGCCAAGCCGGCGTTCCGCAAGGTGAAGCGGCGCATGGACTACAACGCCGTGGGCGGCGCGCCGCTGCTGGGCGTGAACGGCGCGGTGGTCAAGGCCCACGGAAGCTCCGGCGGCGAGGCCATTGAGAATGCGGTGCGTCAGGCGCGGCGCATGCTCGAGGGCGACGTGGTGGGCCGCATCCGCGCGGGCCTCGAGGGCCTGGGCGGAGAACAAGCGTAAAATCAGGCAACGCAAGCGTTGAACAAGGAGGAAGAATATATGAAGGTTTTTGACAAGGTCAAGGAGTACATTCTGATGCAGCTGCCGGTCAGCGGCGACAAGGTCACCATGGACGCGCGCCTGATCGACGATCTGGGTGCGGACAGCGCCAACCTGATGATGCTGATCATGGATCTGGAGACTGAGTTCGATCTCACCGTGGAGGACGAGGTTCTCGCCAGCATCAAGACCGTTGGCGACATCGTCAACTACATCGAGGCCCACGTCTGATTGACGGGAGCGGATTGCGAGGGCGATTGAAGTGAACATGCAAGTTCTGGAGGAACGGCTGGGCCATGTCTTTCAGAACCGCAAGCTGCTGGAGACGGCACTGACGCATCCCTCCTTCGGGGGGGATCATCATGTGCCGCACTACCAGCGCCTGGAATTTCTGGGCGACGCGGTGCTGGAGCTGGCGGTCAGCCGCTACCTGTATTTTGAATTGCCCGAGGTAGACGAGGGCAAGCTGACGCGCATTCGTGCGGCGCTGGTGCGGGAGGAGAGCCTCAACCGCGCGGCGCGGCGAATCGGTCTGGGTGAATTCATCCGCCTGTCCGTGGGCGAGGAGCGCAGCGGTGGGCGGGAGAAGCCGTCGATTCTCTCGGATGTGATGGAGGCTGTGCTTGCCGCCGTGTACCTCGATGCGGGCTTTGACGAGGCCGTGCGCATCATCGGCATGGTGTTGGGGGAGGAGCTGCGCCCGGAGGTGCTCAAGGATCACCTGGACGCGAAGTCCCGCCTGCAGGAGCTGATGCAGCGCGATGGACGCATGCCAAGCTACGATTATCTGTCCATGGAGGGGCCGCCCCACGCGCCGGTGTTTGCCTATCGCGTGATGGACGGCGAGCAGGAGCTGGGCCGGGGATCCGGCACCAGCAAGCAGAACGCCCAGCAGGCCGCTGCGCGGGATGCACTCAAGAGAATGGGAGCGTAGGCCTACATTGAGATTGAAAAAGCTGATCGTCCACGGGTTCAAGTCCTTTGCGGATCGCGTGGAGATCGTATTTGAGGATGGAATTACCGGCGTGGTCGGCCCCAACGGCTGCGGCAAGAGCAACATTGCCGACGCGATGAAGTGGGTGCTGGGCGAGCAGAGCGCCAAGTCGCTGCGCGGCTCCAAGATGGAGGACGTGATCTTCAACGGAACCGAGAAGCGCAAGCGCCTGGCCTTCTGCGAGGTGACGCTGATCTTCGACAACGAGGATCACTCCCTGCCCATCGACTTCGCCGAGGTGAGCGTCACTCGCCGCGTGTACCGCAGCGGCGAGGGCGAGTACAAGATCAACGGCGCGGCCTGCCGCCTGCGCGACATCGTGGACCTCTTCCGCGACACCGGCATCGGCAAGGACGGCTACTCGATGATCGGCCAGGGCCGCATCGACGAGATCCTCTCCGTCAAGTCGGAGGATCGCCGCCAGGTCTTTGAGGAGGCCGCCGGCATCGTAAAGTTCAAGGCGCGCAAGCAGGACGCCCAGCGCCGCATGGACAACACCACGAACAACCTAAACCGCGTGGAGGACATCCTGACCGAGCTGGAGGAGCGCGTCGAGCCGCTGAAGGAGCAGAGCGAGACCGCCCGGGAGTACCTTTCGCTGCGGGACGAACTGAAGATTCTCGACCTGAATGTGTTTTTGATGCGCACCGAGCGCTACGAGGAGCGCATCAGGGAGCTGAAGGAGTCGATCGAGGCCCTGGGCGAGGCGATCCTGCAATCCAACCGGGAGCTGGAGAGCGCCACGTCCGAGCGCGAGAGCTGTCAGGCGCGCCTGGAGGAGCTGGAGGCCGCCGCCGCCGAAAAGCGCGATGCGGTGCAGGAGCTCATCCGCGAGGTGGAGGCCGGCGAGGGCGCGGTGCGCGTGATGCGCGAGCGCATGGCCGCGGGCGAGAAGGAGCGCGGCAAGCTCATCGCCCAGCGGGACGCCGCGGGTCGGGGCCGCGAGGGCGTGTACGAGCGCATTCAGGCGCTCATGGCACAGATCGACGCAGAGGAGAAGGCTGTGGCACTTGCCGCACAGGAGCTTTCCGCAAGGGAAGCTGAGCTTGCGGAGGCGGAGCGCGTCCTCTCCGAGGTGGAAGAAAAGTCCGAGCAGATGAAGCAGCAGATCATCCAGGCGATGAACCGTCTGGGCGACGTGCGCTCCCAGCGCGCGCGCCTGGGCGCGATGAAAAACGCGCTGGAGAGCCAGCTGGAGGGCATGGAGGGCGACCGCGCGCGCGAGGAGCAGGGCGTTGCGTCCCTGAACGAGCAGGTGCGCGAGGCGAAAGAGCGCCTGGAGGCCGAGGAAGCGCGCAAGGCGGAGCTGAAGCAGCTTTCGGGCGAGCACAACGTCCGCGTGCAGGCGCTGAACGACCGCCTGCAGGCGCTGTCGGCACAGGTCACGGAGCTGCAGAACCAGCGCCAGAGCGCCGACTCCCGCATGAAGCTGCTGCGCGAGATGCAGCGGGACTACGAGGGCTACAACAACTCCGTCAAGCAGGTGCTTTTGCAGGCCCGGCGCACGCCGAACAGCGGCGTGCACGGCGTGGTGGCGGACTTGATTCACGTTCCGGCGAAGCTGGAGCGCGCCATCGACATGGTTCTGGGCGGCGCGCTGCAGAATGTGGTGGTGGATCACGACGAGGACGCCAAGCGCATGATCGAATACCTGCGCGCCAACCGCTTCGGACGGGCCACCTTCCTGCCGATCGCATCGGTGCGCGGGCGCACGCTCACGCCCCAGGAGCGGCAGGTGCTGACCATGCCCGGCTGCGTGGGCGTGGCCTCGGAGCTGATTTCCTATGACAAGCAGTATCAGGGCGTGATGGACAGCCTGCTGGGCCGCACCGTCATCGCAGAGGATCTGACCAGCGGCATCGCCATTCAGCGCGCATCGCGCTACCAGCTGCGGCTGGTGACGCTGGAGGGCGACGTGATGCACTCCGGCGGCTCCATGACCGGCGGCAGCGTGCAGTCCCGCATGACCAGCCTGCTGTCCCGAAGCCGCGAGATCGAGGAGACGGAGAAGAAGCTCTCCGCCATCAGCGCCGAGCTGGAGAAGCTGCGCGGGGTCTACCAGCAATTGGACGAGGAGCGCACTGCCCTCAAGAAGGAGCGCGGCGAGCTGTTCGAGGCGCTGCACCAGCAGGAGGTGCTGGTGGGGCGCGCGGACGCGCTGCTCAAGGCTGCGCTGGACGAGCAGAACAACAACAACGCCCGCGTGGAGCGCATGGCGGAGGAGCGAAGCCGCCTGCGCGCCCAGCTGGACGACGTGGTGGAGTCGCTCTCCGCGCTGGACGGCCAGCAGGAGAACGCCCAGCAGTCCACCGACAGCCGTCAGGAGGAGGTTCGGGCGCTGCAGGAGGAGATCTTCCGCCGCAGAACCGAAAACGAGGCCCTGCGCGCGACGGTCACCGACGGCCGCGTGTCCCTTGCCGAGCGCAGGCGCGGTCTGGAGGCCGCACGGGCGGACCGGGATCGGCTGATGCAGCAGAGCGAGGACACCGAGCGCATGCTTACGGAGTCCGAGGAGCAGCTCACGGTCTGTGAGCGCGAGCTCACGGAGAACGCCGCCGCGCTGGAGCAGGACATCGCCTCCCTTACCGACTGGAAGGCGAAGCTGGATGCGGCCCGCAGCGATTTCAACGCCGAGGACGAGCGCAGAACCGGCGCGCAGAAGCAGCTTCAGCAGATCAGTGAGCGCATCGAGGCCATCCGCACATCTCTGGACGACTCCAGCGACCGACACCACCGGTCGGAGCTGCAGCTGGCCCGCGTGGAGGGCGAGTACAAGCAGATTCAGGATCGCATCTGGGAGGACTACGAGCTGACCTATGCCACGGCGGAGCCCTTCCGCCAGCCGGAGTTCAAGCTCACCGAATCCGAGAAGCACATCGCCGCCATCCGGCAGCGCATCCGGGCCATGGGCACGGTGAACGTGGCTGCGGTGGACGAGTACCGCAGAACCGTGGAGCGCGTGCAGGAGATGAGCGGCCAGCGGGACGATCTGATCAAGGCCCGCACCGATCTGGAGGGCATCATCGCCGATCTGGAAAAGCAGATGGACGTGCAGTTCCGCACCCAGTTTGCCCTCATCAACCAGAACTTTGGCAGGACGTTCACGCGCCTGTTCGGCGGCGGCACGGCGGAGCTGCGCCTGTCCGATCCCAAGGACGCGCTGAACTGCGGCATCGACGTGGTGGCACAGCCTCCGGGAAAGAAGCTGCAGATGCTCTCTCTGCTCTCCGGCGGCGAGCGCGCGCTGACGGCCATCGCCATCCTGTTCGCCATCCTCGACCTCAAGCCCACGCCCTTCTGCGTTCTGGACGAGATCGAGGCCGCGCTGGACGACGCGAACATCGACACCTACGCGGACTACCTGAAGTCCTATTCCGAGAACACCCAGTTCATCGTCATCACCCACCGCAAGGGCACCATGGAGCGCTGCGACGCGCTCTACGGCGTGACGATGCAGGAGAAGGGCGTCTCCCGAACCGTATCCGTAAAACTCAACGAAGCGCTGAAACAGGCGTAAAGCAAAGGAGCGTGCACGATGGGATTCTTTGACAAGATCAAGCAGGGCATGAAGCGCACCCGCGAAATCTTCTCCGGCCGCATGGACGAGCTGGTGGAGAACTACAAGGAGCTGGACGACGACTTCTACGAGGATCTCTCCGACATCCTCATCATGGCGGACGTGGGCATGAAAACCACGGAGCTGGCCGTGGGACGGCTGAAGGAGAAGTGCAAGAGCGAAAAGATCGGCGATCCCGCCAAGGCCCGCGAGGCCCTGAAGGAGATCCTCACAGACATCCTCCAGGCCGAACCGATGAAGCTGGACAGCCCCATGGTGCTGCTGATCATCGGTGTGAACGGCGTGGGCAAGACCACCTCCATCGGCAAGCTGGCCTCCCGCATGAAGGTCATGGGCCGCAGAGTCATCATCTGTGCGGCGGACACCTTCCGCGCGGCGGCGGCGGAGCAGCTCACCGTCTGGGCGGAGCGCGCCGACGTGCCGATCATCAAGCAGAAGGAGGGCGCTGACCCCGCTGCCGTGGTGTTCGACGGCATTCAGGCGGCGAAGGGCCGCCACGCGGACGTGCTGCTGGTGGACACCGCAGGCCGCCTGCACAACAAGGCCCACCTGATGGAGGAGCTGAGGAAGATCAGCCGCGTGGTGGAGCGCGAGTACCCCGAGGCCACGGTCAAGGCGCTGCTGGTCATCGACGCGACCACCGGTCAGAACGGTCTGGCCCAGGCGCAGGTGTTCTCTGAGGTTGCCAACCTGGACGGCATCATCCTGACCAAGCTGGACGGCACCGCCAAGGGCGGCATCGCCATCGCCATCCGCAGCGAAATGGGCCTGCCGGTGCGCTACATCGGCCTGGGCGAGCAGCTGGACGACATGCAGCCCTTCGATGCGAAGCAGTTCGTCGAGGCGATTTTCTGATAAGAAAGGCGGTAAAACATGGATCGGAACGAAATCATGCAGGTCGCCAGTCACTTCCGCCTTGCGGGCGAGGTGGAGAGCTATGTCGAGCTCACCGCCGGACTCATCAACAACAGCTACCGTCTGAGCTGCGGCGCAAAGGAGTACGTGCTCCAGCAGATCAACACCTACGTGTTCAAGCAGCCGGAGCAGGTCATGTCCAACGTGCAGCGGGTGACGGAGCACCTGCGCCGCAAGCTTACGGAGGCGGGGGAGGATCCCGCGCGCCGCGCGCTGCACCTGGTCGAAACCACCGACGGCGGCAACATGTACCGCGATGAACAGGGCCGCTGCTGGCGCGTCTACGACTTCATCACGGACGCGCTGACCCGCGACCGCGTGGACACGGCGGAGCAGTTCCGCCAGGTGGGCGCGGCCTTCGGCGAATTCCAGCGCATGCTGTTTGACTTCCCGGCGGCGGAGCTCTACGAGACGATCCCGCACTTTCACGACACCCGCAAGCGCTTCGAGACCTTCCGCCAGGCGGTGGCCACCGACCGCGCAGGCCGCGTGAAGGATCTCGCGCCGGAGATCAGCTTCTTCCTGAACCGGGAGGAGATGATGTCCAGCATCGTGGTCGCCATCGAGCGCGGCGAGCTGCCGCTGCGCGTGACCCACAACGACACCAAGACGAACAACGTCATGCTGGACGCGCGGACCGGCGAGGCCCTGTGCGTGATCGACCTTGACACCGTGATGCCCGGCTCCGCGCTCTACGACTACGGCGACGCGCTGCGCTTCGGCGCATCCTCGGCGGCGGAGGATGAGCCGGATCTGAGCAAGATCTGGCTGGACATGGACTACTTCCGCGCCTTCACCGACGGCTTCGTCCCGCAGGTGCGGCAGGCCCTCACCGACGCGGAGCTCAAGCTTCTGCCGCTGGGCCTGAAGGTCATCACCTGCGAGCTGGCCATGCGCTTCCTCACCGACTACATCGACGGCGATCTGTACTTCAAGATCCGCTATCCGGAGCACAATCTGGTGCGCACCCGCGCCCAGATGCGGCTGCTGGAGGACATTGAGGCCCGGTACGACGAGCTGTGCGCCTACACCGCGCGCCTGATGGAAAAGTAAATCGAAATCTTAACAAAGTCCGGATTTGACACCGGGCTTTGTTTTTTTCGGAAATTTACCCGATTTTCCGAGAAAATTGGCCAAAAACAGCGAAATGTGACATTTGTTGAAATGTATTTGTAATGAATTGGGAAAATTCAAAGCAAATCAAAATGGTCGGAAATGAGATTAAACAAGATATAATATATATACATATATAAGTTAACTTTCAAAATTCAAAAAATCTGCTACAATGTTTGTGGTGAATAAACATAAATACTGTCTATTCTGTCAACCGCACATCGGAGGTGTATCGCATGAGCAATAAAGTAACCATCATCGGCGCGGGCAGCGTTGGTTCCACCATCGCATACACGATGGCCGTGCAGGGCCTGGTCTCGGAGATCGTGATGATCGACGTCAACACCAAGAAGGCGCTGGGCGAGGCCATGGACATCCGCCAGGGCACGCCGTTCATGCAGCCCTGCAAGATCTACGCAGGCAGCTATGAGGACGCGGCGGGTTCCGACATCGTCATCGTCACGTCCGGCATCGCCCGCAAGCCCGGCCAGACCCGCCTGGAGCTGTGCCAGATCAACGTCAACATTCTCAAGTCCATCACGCCCCAGATCGTGAAGTACGCGCCGGACGCGCTGTACGTGTTCGTCAGCAACCCGGTGGACGTGCTGACCTATGCCTTCAACCGCATCTCCGGCATCCCGGAGAACCGCATCATCGGCTCCGGCACGCTGCTGGACAGCGCGCGCCTGCGCACCCGCATCGCCGAGTGCCTCTCCATCAGCCACAAGGATGTGCACGCCTTCGTGCTGGGTGAGCACGGCGACAGCTCCTTCGTGCCGTGGAACTCCGTGCGCATCTCCTCCGTGAGTCTGGCCGACTACCGCAAGCACCTGAACTACCGCGAGGACTTCGCTGCGGAGCTGGATCTGGATGAGATCGAGAACTACATCCGCACCTCCGGCGGCAAGATCATCCAGCGCAAGGGCGCGACCTTCTATGCCATCGCCGTGTCCGTGTGCGACATCGTCAGGACCCTGCTCAACGGCAGCGACTCCGTGCTCTGCGTCTCCAGCATGATGCACGGCGAATTCGGCATCGAGGACGTGTGCCTGAGCATTCCCACCATCGTCAACGGCCAGGGCATCAAGGGTACGCTGCTGCCGGAGCTCACGCCGGACGAGGTTGTAAAGCTGCAGCACAGTGCCGAGGTGCTCAAGGGCGTGACCTCCCAGATCGATTACAGCCAGAACTGATTCCCGGCGGACATTCGGGCCGCTGAACTCCAACGACGATGGTTTTGAGGAGCGATGAACAGACATGATTTACAGCTATTATCCCGGTTGCACGCTGAGCACCAAGGCGAAGGAGCTGGACCGCTGCGGTCGGCTCGCCGCCCGGGCGCTGGGCGTTGAGCTGGAGGAAATCGAGAACTGGCAGTGCTGCGGCGCGGTCTACCCCCAGGCCGAGGACGAGATCGCGACCAAGCTGTCGGCGGTGCGCGCGCTGAACGCGGCGAAGGAGAAGAACCAGCCGCTGCTCACGCTCTGCTCCGCCTGCCATCACGTGATCAAGCGCGTGAACGACGACATGGCCAACAACGAGTACATCCGCACCCGCGCGAACAACTACCTGAAGCTGGACGCGCCCTACGCGGGCGAGACGGATGTGGTGCACTATCTGGAGATGCTGCGCGACGAGGTGGGCTTCGACAAGCTGAAGGCTGCGGTGAAGAATCCGCTGAAGGGCGTGAAGATCGCCGCCTACTACGGCTGCCTGCTGCTGCGTCCCAGCGGCGTGATGGCCTTCGACGATCCGGAGAATCCGCAGATCATCGAGGACTTCATCCGCGCCATCGGCGCAACTCCGGTGATCTACAGCCAGCGCAACGAGTGCTGCGGCGGCTACATGGCCATGGAGGATGAGGGCTACGCCCGCAGGCGCGTGGAGCGCATCCTCGCGTCCGCTAAAGAGGCCGGCGCGGACGAGATCATCACCGCATGCCCGCTGTGCATGTACAATCTGGCGCACAACGCCGGGGATGCGAAGCTTCCGGTGAAGTACTTCACCGAGCTTCTGTATCAGGCGCTGGGGCTTGGAGAGGAGGCGTAAGAATGGAAGAAAAGTACCTTTCCGAACAGATCCTGCGCATGAGCGGCGTGAACCCGAAGAAGTGCATGAAGTGCGGCAAGTGCTCCGCCACCTGCCCGGCCTACGACGAGATGGAGTACCATCCCCACCAGTTCGTCTCCATGGTGCAGAAGGGGCGGATCGAGGAGCTGATGCAGTCCAAGTCCATCTACATGTGCCTGAGCTGCTTTGCCTGCCTGGAGCGCTGTCCCCGCAATGTGGAGCCGGCGAAGCTGATCGAGGCCGTGCGCCTGGCGGTGGTGCGCCAGCAGGGCATGAGCCACATGAAGCCGGACGACGTGCCCGCGCTCTTGAACAGTGACCTTCCGCAGCAGGCCATCGTCACGGCCATGCGCAAGTACAACAAGTGATAGGAGACAACGATCATGCATAAGATTGGCGTATTTGTATGCTGGTGCGGAAGCAACATCGCCGCGACCGTGGACGTCAAGCGCGTCGCGGAGGCGGTGAAGTCGGAACCCGGCGTTGTCTTCAGCACGGATTATCAGTACATGTGCTCCGAGAACGGTCAGGCCACGATTCGCAATGCCATCAAGGAGTACAAGCTCGACGGCATCGTGGTCTGCTCCTGCTCGCCGCGCATGCACGAGGCCACCTTCCGCAAGACGGCCATGACTGCGGGCCTCAACCCGTACATGGTCGAGATTGCCAACATCCGCGAGCAGTGCTCCTGGATTCACAAGGACATGCCCGAGGGCACCGAGAAGGCCATCATTCTGGCCCGCGCCGCCATTGCCAAGGTGCAGCGCAACGCGCCCCTGGTTGCGGGCAGCAGCCCGGTCACCAAGCGCGCGCTGGTCATCGGCGGCGGCATCGCCGGCATTCAGACCGCGCTGGACGTGGCCGAGGCGGGCTATGAGGTGGATATCGTAGAAAAGTCGCCCACCATCGGCGGACGCATGGCCCAGCTGGACAAGACCTTCCCGACGCTGGACTGCGCGGCCTGCATCCTGACCCCCAAGATGGTGGACGCATCCCAGAACGAAAAGATCAACCTGATCACCTACGCCGAGCTGGAGAGCGTGAGCGGCTTCGTGGGCAACTTTACCGCGAAAATCCGCAAGAAGGCGCGCTATGTGGACGAGGACAAGTGCACGGGCTGCGGTGTGTGCACCGAGAAGTGCCCGTCCCGCAAGGGCCTGAACGAGTTCAACATGGGCCTGAATACCCGCGGCGCGGTGTACATTCCCTTCGCCCAGGCGATTCCGAACGTGGCGGTGATCGACAAGAGCCAGTGCCTGCACTTCAGGACCGGCAAGTGCGGCCTGTGTGAGAAGAACTGTTCGGCAGGCGCCATCAAGTTCGACCAGACCGAGGAGATTCTGGAGCGTCAGTACGGCGCGATCATCGTGGCCACGGGCTTCAGGCCCATCGACGCGAGCGCCTTCGACGAGTACGCCTACTGCCAGTCGAAGGACGTGGTGACCAGCCTTGAGTTCGAGCGTCTGATGAACGCCGCAGGCCCCAGCAAGGGCACGCTGGTGTGCCCCAGCGACGGCCGCCATCCCAAGGAGATCGTGTTCGTGCAGTGCGTGGGCTCCCGCTGCAGCTCCGACGCCAGCAAGGGCAAGGAGTACTGCTCCAAGATCTGCTGCATGTACACCGCCAAGCACGCCATGCTGGTGCGCGAGAAGTATCCGGACGTGAAGGTGCACGTGTTCTACATCGACGTGCGCACGCCGGGCAAGAACTTCGATGAATTCTACCGCCGCGCTGTGGAGCAGTACGATGTGGACTATATCAAGGGCCAGGTGGGCAAGGTGAGCGTCGAAAACGGCCGCCTCCACGTGCAGGGCAGCAACCTGATCGACAACGAGCAGGTGCACATCGACTGCGACATGGTGGTGCTGGCCACCGCCATCGAGCCCGATCCCACCGCGCGCGCCATCGGCACCATGCTGACCGCCAGCATGGACACCAACGACTTCTTCACCGAGGCCCATCCCAAGCTGCGCCCGGTGGAGAGCCCCACCGCCGGCGTGTTCCTCTCCGGCGTGTGCCAGGGCCCCAAGGACATCCCCGAGACCGTGGCCCAGGCCAGCGCAGCCGCTGCGAAGGTCATCGGCCTGCTCTCCAAGGACAGCCTGACCTGCAATCCCTGCGTGGCGCACTCCGATCCGCTGCTGTGCAACGGCTGCTCCCAGTGCGAAAACGTCTGTCCCTACGGCGCCATCAGCTATGAGGACAAGGAGGTTCGCGGGCCGGAGTTCCGCGGCGTGAAGCGCGTGGCCGTCGTCAACGAGGCCGTGTGCCAGGGCTGCGGCGCTTGCACCGTCACCTGCCCGTCCACCGCGATGGATTTGAAGGGCTTCTCCAACGAACAGATCATGTCGGAGGTGGATGCAATATGCCGGTAAAGAATGAGAATTGGACGCCGACGATCGTCGCGTTCTGCTGCAACTGGTGCTCCTACGCGGGTGCGGATCTGGCCGGTTCCAGCCGCCTGAGCTATCCGGCGAACGTGAAGATCATCCGCATTCCCTGCTCCTGCCGCCTCAATCCGCTGTTCGTGCTGCGCGCCTTCCAGCGGGGTGCGGACGGCGTGATCCTCTGCGGCTGCCATCCGGGCGACTGCCACTACACCACCGGCAACTACTACGCCCGCCGCCGCATGACGCTGCTGTTCTCCATGCTGGACTACCTGGGCATCGACCGCCGCCGCACCCGCGTGGAGTGGGTGTCCGCCGCGGAGGGTGCGAAGTTCTCCGCAACCATGAACGACTTCGCCAAGACCATCACGGAGCTGGGCGAAAACAAGAAACTGGGGGATCTCAGATGCAAAGAATGATGATTGACAGGGCGAAGGAGCTCCTCGCCAGCGGTCAGGTCAGCCGCGTCCTCGGCTGGGAGCAGGGCGAGCATTCCTGGGATCGCACGCCCGCGTTCTTTGACGGGGGGAACATCGAAAACCTCAAATACGACGGCTTCTGCGGGCCGAACGTGAGCAAATATCTGGTGGCCGAGGCTGCAAAGGAGGGCACGGTTCTGGCCTTCCTGAAGCCCTGCGACAGCTGGAGCTTCAACCAGCTGGCCACCGAGCACCGCATCAATACCGACAGGATCTACGCAATCGGCGTGGGCTGTAAGGGCAAGATCGACGTGGAGAAGGTTCGCGCGAAGGGAATCAAGGGCATCCTCAACATCGAAGAGGACGGCGACATGCTGAAGGTGCACACCCTCTACGGGGATACCACCGTCGAGCGCAAGGAAGTGCTGCTGGACAAGTGCCTGAGCTGCAAGGGCAAGGAGCACAAGGCCGGAGCGGAATTCATCGGCGAATCCGAGGAAACCAGCGTCGGCGACAAGTTTGAGCTGGTCGCAAAGCTCGAGGCCATGACCCCGGACGAGCGCTTCGCCTTCTGGAGAAGCGAGCTTTCCAAGTGCATCCGCTGCAACGCCTGCCGCAACGTCTGCCCGGCGTGCAGCTGCATCAAGTGCGTGTTCGACAATCCCCGCACCGGCGTGCAGAACAAGGCCGCTGCGGACGACTTCGAGGAGAACCTCTTCCACATCATCCGCGCCTTCCACGTGGCCGGACGCTGTACCGACTGCGGCGAGTGCAGCCGCGTGTGCCCCCAGGGCATTCCGCTGCACCTGCTGAACCGCAAGTTCATCAAGGACATCGACGAGCTCTACGGCGAGTACCGCGCGGGCGCGGAGATCGGCCAGCGCCACCCGTTGGAGAACTTCGACAAGGGCGACTGTGAGCCCAGCATCGTGCACGAGAGGGGAGGGAGCGCCCAATGAAGAAGATCGCAATGGCGTCCCTGAACGCCCTGTTTGCAAGGATCGCTGCGGACAAGAAGCTCTATCTGCCCATCGAGAAGGCGGGCAAGGTGGACTTCTACGAGTGGAATGAGGGCGAAACGGTTCGCCTGGACGCGCTCAAGACCGTGAAGTCCGCCAAGGACGTGTTCTTCCCGCAGGTGGAGAACCTGCTGAAGTTCCGCGTGGAGGGCAAGTCCATCGAGATCAACCAGGCTCCGCTGTGCGAGGAGGACTTCGTGATCTTCGGCGTGCGCGGCTGCGACGCGAAGAGCTTCGAGATTCTGGATCGCGTGTTCCTGGTGGATCCGAGGGATGAATTCTACGCCTCCCGCCGCGAACACGGCATCGTGGTCACGCTGGCCTGCGGCGAACCCGAGGAGAGCTGCTTCTGCACAAACTTCGGCGTGAACCCCGCCAATCCCGGCGGCGACGTGACCGCCTGGATCGTGGGCGAAGAAATGTTCCTTCAGGCCAATACCGAGAAGGGCGAGAAGCTGATCGCGGAGCTGGACGAGGCGGATAAAAAGGCTGCTGAAGACGAGCAGGCGCGCATCTCCGCCATCGTGGACAAGCTGCCGCTGAACGGCCTCAATCTGGAGGGCTTCGACGGCGCGCACCTGATGGAGAAGTTCAACGATCCCAAGTGGGAGGGCCTCTCCCGGGCGTGCCTGGGCTGCGGCACCTGCACCTTCGTGTGCCCCACCTGCCAGTGCTACGACATCCGCGACTTCGACAACGGCAAGTCTGTCACCCGCTACCGCTGCTGGGACAGCTGCATGTACTCCGATTTCACGCTGATGGCTGCCGAGAACAGCCGTCACACCCAGCTGCAGCGCTACCGCCAGCGCTTCATGCACAAGCTGGTGTACTTCCCGGCGAACAACGAGGGCGTCTACTCCTGCGTGGGCTGCGGCCGCTGCGTGGAGAAGTGCCCGCAGGGACTCAACATCGTGCGGGTCATCAAGGCACTGGGGGTGAATGAGAAATGACGAACAACCTGATCCCGATGCTGGGCGTCGTCACCGACATCCGCATTGACACCCCGGACATCAAGACCTTCCGCGTGGAGAAGGTGGGCGGCGGCAAGTGCTTCGAGCACCAGCCCGGCCAGTGCGCCATGCTGTCCATTCCCGGCGTGGGCGAGGCCATGTTCTCCATCACCTCGTCTCCCACGCTGAAGGAGTACCAGGAATTCTCCATCAAGAAGTGCGGCTGCCTCACCAGCTGGCTGCACCTGATGGACGTGGGCCAGCAGATCACCATCCGCGGCCCCTACGGCAACCCCTTCCCGGTGGACACCGAGCTGAAGGGCAAGGATCTGCTGTTCATCGCCGGCGGCGTGGGCCTGGCTCCGCTGCACTCGGTCATCAACTACTGCCTGGCCAAGCGCGAGAACTACGGCAAGATCGACGTGGTCTACGGCTCCCGATCCAAGGACGATCTGCTGGATCTTCATGAGATTCAGACCGAGTGGATGAAGCCGGAGAACGACCTGAGCGTGCACCTGACCATCGACCGCGCCCAGGAGGGCTGGGACGGCCACGTGGCCTTCGTGCCCACCTACGTCAAGGAGCTGGGCTTCGATCCCAACAAGACGGTGCTGGTCTGCGGCCCGCCGATCATGATCAAGTTCGTGCTCCAGGCGCTGGAGGAGCTGGGCTTCAAGCGCAACCAGATCTACACCACCATGGAGCTGCGCATGAAGTGCGGCATCGGCAAGTGCGGAAGGTGCAACATCGGCGACAAGTACGTCTGCAAGGACGGCCCGGTATTCCGCTTCGACCAGCTGGGCGAGCTGCCCAACGAGTATTGATTCGGAGGCGATCACAATGGCAGAATTGGTCAATGTTTTTCTGTACGGCAAGAAATATGAGGTTCCCTCCGATCTGACGATCATGGAGGCAATGGAATACGCCGGCTACAAGCTGGTGCGCGGCTGCGGCTGCCGCAACGGCTTCTGCGGCGCGTGCGCCACGGTGTACCGCATCAAGGGCGACCGCGAGCTCAAGGCCTGTCTGGCCTGCTCCACCCAGGTGCAGGACAACATGTACGTGGCGACGCTGCCCTTCTTCCCGCTGATCAAGGAGGGCTACGACATCGAGAAGGTTCCCACGGATGAGTCCATCATGATGCAGCTCTATCCGGAGATCTATTCCTGCGTGGGCTGCAACGCCTGCACCAACGCCTGCTCCCAGGGCCTGAACGTGATGCAGTACATCGCCTACGCCCAGCGCGGCGACTACAAGAAGTGCGCGGAGCTGTCCTTCGACTGCGTGATGTGCGGCATCTGCTCCTCCCGCTGTCCGGCGGGCATCTCCCATCCCCAGGTGGCCATGCTGGCCCGGCGCATCAACGGCAAGTACATCGCGCCGGAGTCCAAGCACCTCACCGAGCGCGTGAAGGAGATTCAGGACGGCCTGTGCGCCGAGGCGCTGGAGGCCATCATGGCCAAGCCCATCGAGGAGCTCAAGGAGCTCTACAACCACCGCGACATCGAGAAGTGAGGAGGGCGGCAGTATGATTTTCACCGAGGAAATGCTTGCATCCATGAAAAAGGTTGAGGCTGCCCGCGAAGCGAACATCGCGCTGGAGCCCCGCCGCATGACCGCCGAGGAGAAGGAAAAGCTGCTGGCGGACTATCACCCGGACTACAAGGACGACGGCTTCACCACCATCCGCATCGGCGGCAACAAGGGCCAGAAGTGCCCGGTCGAGCTGAACGAGATGCTGGAGGGTCGCAGCCGCGTGCTGGACATGAAGGTGGACCTCGACAAGGTTGATTACGACGTGGACGTGCTGGTCATCGGCGGCGGCGGCGCGGGTTCCTCCGCAGCCATCGAGGCCCATGCGGCCGGCGCGAACGTGATGATCGTCACCAAGCTGCGCATCGGCGACGCCAACACCATGATGGCCGAGGGCGGCATCCAGGCCGCTGACAAGCCCGGCGACTCCCCGGCCCAGCACTATCTGGACGTGATGGGCGGCGGCCACTACTGCAACCGCCCCGAGCTGGTCAAGAAGCTGGTCAACGACGGCCCCGAGGCCATTCAGTGGCTGAACAGGCTGGGCGTGGAGTTTGACAAGGCCGAGGACGGCACCATGATCACCACCCACGGCGGCGGCACCAGCCGCAAGCGCATGCACGCGGCGGCGGACTACTCCGGCGCGGAGATCATGCGCACGCTGCGCGACGAGGTGCTCAACCGGGGCATCCCGGTGGTGGACTTCACTGCGGCCATCGAGCTGATTCTGGACGAGAACGGCCATGCCGCAGGCGCGGTGCTGCTGAACATGGAGACGAACGAGGTGCGCGTTGCGCGCGCGAAGTGCGTCATTCTGGCCACCGGCGGCGCGGGACGCATGCACTATCAGGGCTTCCCGACCTCCAACCACTACGGTGCGACGGCGGACGGCCTGGTGCTGGCCTATCGCGCGGGCGCGAAGCTGCTGTATCAGGACACCCTCCAGTACCATCCCACCGGCGTGGCCTTCCCGAAGCAGATCTACGGCGCGCTGGTCACGGAGAAGGTGCGCTCCATGGGCGCGAAGCTGGTCAACAGCGAGGGCGAGGTCTACGTGCATCCGCTGGAGACCCGTGACGTGAACGCCGCCGCGCTGATCCGCGAGTGTTCCACCAACGGCAAGGGCGTTCCGACCCCCGACGGCGGACGCGCCGTGTGGCTGGACACCCCCATGATTGACATGATTCACGGCGAGGGCACGCTGGAGAAGCGCCTGCCGGCCATGCTGCGCATGTATCTGAAGTTCGGCATCGACATGCGCAAGACCCCGATCCTGGTGTATCCCACGCTGCACTATCAGAACGGCGGCATCGAGATCACCGTGGACGGCCAGAGCGGCGTGGAGAACCTCTTCGTCGCGGGCGAGGCCGTCGGCGGCATCCACGGCCGCAACCGCCTGATGGGCAACAGCCTGCTGGACATCATCGTGTTCGGCCGCAACGCCGG
>JBJEJN010000034.1:0-3871 GCA_051878085.1 Aristaeellaceae bacterium
CCGTCTTGCTGGCGCGGTTGATCTGCGTGGTGTCGATGCGCGTCTCCTTGCCCGCAAACACGTCCGGGCGCGTGCGCATGGCCATCACGACCTCCTCCAGCGAGGTGTTGCCCGCGCGCTCGCCCAGGCCGTTGATCGTGCACTCGATCTGTCGCGCACCGCCCAGCACGCCGCCCAGCGAGTTCGCCACCGCCATGCCCAGGTCGTTGTGGCAGTGCACGGAGTACTCCACCTTGTCGGAGCCGGGCACGTTGCGGATGACCGTCTCGATCAGCGTCTGCATCTCACTGGGGGTGGTGTAGCCCACGGTGTCGGGCAGGTTGATGACCGTCGCGCCGTTGCGGATGGCCACATCCACGACCTTGCACAGGAAGTCCACGTCGCTGCGGGTCGCGTCCTCGGCGGAGAACTCGATGTTGGAGCAGTACTTCTTGGCGTACGCCACCATCTGCGCCGTGCGCTCCAGCACCTGCTCCGGGGACATCTTGAGTTTGTACTCCATATGTACCGGGGAGGTGGCGATGAAGAGGTGGATGCGCGGATCGGCAGCGCCCTTGACCGCCTCCCACGCGCAGTCGATGTCCTTCTGCGTGGAGCGCGCCAGCGAAGCCACCGTGCAGTCCTTGACCGCCTTCGAGATGGCCGATACGGACTCAAAGTCGCCCGGCGAAGAGATCGCAAAGCCTGCTTCGATCACGTCCACCTTCAGACGCTCCAGGCAGCGCGCCACCTCCAGCTTCTCCTTCAGGTTCATGCTGCAGCCCGGCGACTGCTCTCCATCCCGCAATGTCGTGTCGAAGATCTTGATCTGACTCATGTGTGTAACCTCCATATAATCCATGTGATGATGTACGATTTCATTTTCTACGCGCAAAAAACTGCGGCCTGAAAGTCAGACCGCAGTTTGAGATGACGCTCGATCCCTGCAGCGCAGCTCCGCGCGGCTCAGGTTCGCAGGCTTCATTTCTCACACACCGTACAAGCGGGCAAAACTTTCAGCACGATTTCCGGACTGCGTAAGTCGCAGGGAAATCCCGCCGAGTAGAGCCAGATTGTTCAGTGCAAAGAAACGGTTCATGCGTATGTAGCCTCTTCTGCGCGCCGCGCACGATATTTACATGTCTATATATAGCACGTTTGCCGCATGCTGTCAAGCAAAACGGCGAAAAATTTATTGGAATCAGAAAAATAATTCAACGCAGGCCGGTGAAATTGGGGTAGGGGAGGATGTGTGCGCCGAATAAAGACAGTTTATTCAGCCGGAACATTCGGAAAGCGGCAGGAAATCGACGGCTTTCGACGGGAAATGGAAAATTCCTTTGATAAATTCTTGAAAAGGGTATTGACAAATCCTGCACATGGTACTAAAATAGCCTCAATCGACCGAAAAAATTGCGTTGAAGGGAAAAAGTACACTGATGCGCATTCCAGAGAGCTGCCGGGTGGTGCGAGGCAGTGTGTAATTCAGCAGGAAGATCCTCCCAGAGCAGTTCGCTGAAGGCTTCGGCTGCGTAAGTGGAACCGGCTTGACGCTCCGTTACAGGCGTTGCACATTCGCGGGAGACCGCCGATGTGACTGAGTGGCCGCGAAAGCGGCAATTGGAGTGGTACCGCAGAAGCCGCGCTTCTGTCTCTGAATGATGAGACGGAGGCGTTTTTTATTGCCCGCAGCTCCGCTGACCTGCTTCAACCGCCCGCAGAGGGCGTTGAAAGATACAAAGCTTTTCAAGGGGGAAACCAAGATGAAAAAGATGTTTGCTCTGGTTCTGGCACTGGTTCTGTGCCTGAGCGCGACCGCGATGGCGGAGACCGTGCTGCAGCTGGGCACCACCGTCAACGAGCAGGACTCCTTCCAGGTCGCTGCCGAGAAGTTTGCTGAGCTGGTTGCAGAGCGCACCAACGGCGAATACAAGATCGAGATCTATCCCAACGGCACCCTGGGCGGCGAGAGCGACATGCTGGACAGCATGACCATGGGCATGCTGGACATGGGCATCATCACCTCCGGCCCCTTCGTCAACTTCTCCGAGATGATGGGCGTTCTGGACATGCCCTTCCTGTTCGCCAGCAATGAGGAAGCCTATGAGGTTCTCGACGGCGAGATCGGCAAGGAGCTGCTCGGCACCCTGGAAGAGGTTGGCCTGAAGGGCCTGGCCTACGCAGAGCGCGGCTTCCGCAACGTGACCAACTCCGTGCGCCCCGTGACCTGCGCCGCCGACCTGGCTGGCCTCAAGCTGCGCGTGATGGAGAACGAGGTCTACACCGCTACCTTCAACGCGCTGGGCGTCAATGCCGTTCCCATGGCCTGGGCTGAGGCGCTGACCGCCATGCAGCAGGGCACCATCGAGGGCGAGGAGAATCCCGTCAACGTCATCTTCTCCTACGGCCTGTGGGATTACAACCAGATGTACGTGACCCTGGACCGTCACAGCTATGCCACCGCCATCATCACCATGAGCCTGGACGTGTTCAACAGCCTGGACGAGGCCACCCAGCAGATCTTCCTGGAGTCCGCTCAGGAAGCCGCCGAGTATGAGCGCGCATGGGTAGCCGAGCAGGAGGCCGGCCAGCTGGCCGAGATCAAGGCCCACGGCGTTGAGGTCGTCGAGGATCCCGACGTGGATTCCTTCCGTGAGGCCGTTCAGGGCGTGTACGACGCCTATCCGCAGTATGCGGACTACGTCGCCCGCATTCAGGCGCAGCTCGCTGAATAAGCGCATCTACGGCGCTCCGGAAACGGAGCGCCGCCACATGACGGCGCGGAGGGAACGCTCTCCTGTCCGTCTGAATCCAGCCTGAAACGGTTGATTGTCGATGGATACGACGATTGATACAAGGGGGTAATCACTTGAAAGTAAAGGCCTGTCTGGACAAGATCAGCAATGCGCTGGACAAGATCTGCGGCGTGATGATCGTGCTCATGATCGGCGCGATGGTGCTCATCACCGGGGCGCAGATCATCTGCCGCACCTGGTTCACGGCGCTGTCCTGGTCGGACGAGGTGACGCGCTATCTGTTGATCTGGTCCACCTTCTTTGGCGCGACCTGCGTCTACCGCCACGGCGGCAACATCTCCATCACCTTCGTGCAGAACGCCTTCCCAGAGAAGGTCGCAAAGGTATTGCGCATCCTGGTGCACGCCATCTGCCTGGTGCTGTTCGCAGTGCTGCTCTACTACGGCTGTATGTATACCGGCAAGTTGACCAAGACCGCCACGGCGCTGCCGATCAAGATGAAGTACGTCTTCGTCTGCATTCCAATCAGCATGGCGATTCTGATGTACCATGCCTTTGTGATGATGCTGGATGAAATTCTGGCAAAACCCAATGCAGAAAAGGAGGTCAAGGGCTGATGGCTGCAATTCTGTTTGTTGTATTCCTGGTGCTGCTGGTCATCGGCGTACCGGTGGCCTTCTCCATCTGCTCCGCAGCGGCAGTGACGATGTTCGCGGGTTACGGCGGAAGCAAGATGATGATCGTCGTGCAGCGCATGTTCCAGAGCTGCGATTCCTTCAGCCTGATCGCTGTGCCCTTCTTCATTCTGGCGGGCGACCTGCTGGCGAAGGGCAAGATCTCCAAGGTTCTGGTGGAGTTCTGCGAGTCCTTCCTGGGCTTCATCCGCGGCGGCCTGAGCGTGGTTTCGGTGCTGGCGGGCATGTTCTTCGCGGCCATCTCCGGCTCCGGCGCGGCCACCACCGCCGCCGTCGGCGCGACGCTGGTTCCCGAGCTGAAGAAGCGCGGCTACCGCGAGGATTCCGCCGCCGCGCTGGTTGCCGCTGCCGGTACCATCGGCGTGGTCATTCCGCCGTCGGTGCCCATGGTGCTCTACGCCGTCATCGCGGAGGAGAGCGTCAACCGCCTGTTCAAGGCGG
>JBJEJN010000035.1:0-3856 GCA_051878085.1 Aristaeellaceae bacterium
TCCGCTGCCATCTATCTTTACCTCCATGGGTGTTTTCTAGTACATATTATAACACAGAAAAGCCGCCCTGACTATCGAACATATGTTTATTTTTCTGTGGCAGGCAAACAAAGCGGCGGGGTGAAGGCACCCCGCCCTACGATTATGAGAAGCCTGCCTCGAAGCATTCTCCCCGTTTGGGACAATCCCCTGGCCCGGGCCTACATCAGAGGAGTCTGGAATAGCGGGAGGAAACCCAGCCGATGATTCCATTGTAGTTGACATAGTACCAGACGACGCCGCGATCATCCGTGGACTTCTGGTTCAGGTAGACGGCGGTCTTGCCCTCCGACATGGTGCCCAGATCCTGACCCGTCAGGCTCGGGGTCTTGCGGACATTCACGGAGCCGCCCTCCGCCTTGACGTAGCGGGTGACGGATTCGCTGCTGCCATTGCACAGCTTGCTGTAGCGGGAGGAAACCCAGCCGACGGTGCCGTCGAAGTTGACATAGTACCAGGTCACGCCGCGATCATCCGTGGAGCTCTGACCGAGATAGGTGGCAATCTGCCCATTCGACATGGTGCCCAGATCCTGACCCGTCAGACTCGGAGTCCTGCGGACGTTCACGGAGCCGCCCGTCGCCTGCACATACCAGGTCAGGGCGGAGCTGCCGTAGAGCTTGCTGTAGCGGGAGGAAACCCAGCCGACGGTGCCGTCGAAATTGACATAGTACCAGGTCACGCCGCGATCGTCCGTGGAGCTCTGACCGAGATAGGTGGCAGTCTGCCCATTCGACATGGTGCCCAGATCCTGACCCGTCAGACTCGGGGTTCTTCGGATGTTCACGGAGCCGCCCGTGGCCTGCACATAGGGCTGCACGCCCCAGTCCAGACCGGAACCATCGTCGTAAACCTTGCTGTATTTGGAGGAGACCCAGCCGGTTCCATAGGAGTAGTACTGCACCTTGTACCACTTCATGCCATTGCCGTCATAGGCGTACTCGCCGGTGTAGGTCACCGTCTCGCCGCGAACCAGCGTGTACAGGCCGCTGTAGCTGGTTCCGGGGCCGGAGCGCACGCTCACGCGATCACCCGTGGCCTCAAGATAGCTCGCCGCCAGTGCGGATGCGGGCAGGATCGCCAGCAGCAGCGCCGCAACCAGCGCCAGCACGACCATTCGCTTCATCATCTTGCTCCCCTTCATTTGCATATCCTCCTGATTCCTGTCGCGTTGAAAACCGAGTTCCGCTGTATAATTCCGTTCTTATGCTGTTTTGACGCAGATTTGCCGCACATGGTTCCCAAGATTCGGAAATATTCGCGAAACGCGGCGCGCATCCAAAGCATCGGGTGCGCGCCGCGCGGGCAGATCTGTATTTACTTCAGGGAAGCGCGGATGACCTCTGCGGCCTCCATCTCCAGACCCATGTCCCACAGCATGGAGCAGGACAGGTACTTGTCGCGGATGTCGCGCGCGCCCAGGTAGGCGGTGATCACGTCCTCGGTGGAGATGTTGTCCAGATCGGAGGGCTCCACCGGCATGCCGGTGGCCTTCATCGCGGCGTAGAGCTCGTCGTAGTCCGGCAGCTCCTCGTCGATGATCTTCAAAATCGTATCCCAGTTCTGCTGGATGTTGGCGATGCGCTTCTGCAGACGCTCGGGATCGTTCTTCTTCTCCCGCTTCTCAATGCGGATGATCTCGTCGGCGGCCTTGCCGAAGATGCGGCGCACCTGCTTCTCCCACGCTTCGTAGTTGTAGGCAGCTGCGTGGGCCTGCATCCTCTCCGGATCGGGCTTCAGCGTGCGGATCCACTTGTACAGCCGCATGGTCAGCACCGTGCCCACGCCCACAAGGATGCCATGCAGGTCGTAGGGCTGGCCGCGATCCAGGGCCATCATCTCCCACATGTGGGAGAAGTAGTGCTCCAGGCCGCTTGCCGGACGGGAGCAGCCCGCGAAGGCCATGCTCAGGCCCGCCAGCACCAGACCGTCGGCCACCGCCAGCACGGCCTCCGGGTCGCGCTGCACCAGCTTGTCCGCGTTGGCCATGATCTTGCGCAGCGCCGCGCGGGTCAGCTCCGCCACGGCCTCGCAATAGTATTCGCCGGTGATCAGGTTGGTGATGCGCCACTCGCAGATGGCCACGTACTTGGCCACCATGTCGCCGAAGCCCGCCCACAGCATGCGCATGGGGGCCTGGGCCAGAATCTCCGCGTCCAGCAGGATGCCCTGGGGGCACTGGTTGTTCAGGGAAACCTTCACGTGGTCGCGCTCCATGGAGGAGGTGGCGGAGGCGAAGCCGTCCATGGACGGCGCGGTACCCACGATGGCGTTGACCTTGCCGGACTTGTAGGCGATCTCCTTGCACAGGTCGTTGATCACGCCGCTGCCCACGCCCAGAATGAGGTCGCAGCTCATGTCCAGGCGCATGATGGCGTTGCCCAGCGCCCACTCGTCCGGGGCGGGCTTGTCCACGGGCAGGATGTGCAGCACGTAGGGGATGTTCGCCCGTTCAAGGATGCCGCAGACCCTCTCGCCCGCGGCCTTCCAGGTGCTCTGGTCGCAGAGCACGAAGGGCTTCTTCGCGCCCAGCGCCTCCAGCATCTCGGGAACGCAATCAACCACGCCGATGCCGGTCTTGATGTAGCGGATGTTTACGGCGTGATGCTTGCCGCATTCGCAGTCGAAGCCCCGGGGATCGATCAGCTCCGCAATGGACTTGTTGGAAAGATTCAGCATGCGTATCTTCTCCTTATAAAAGGGCGGACATGGGTGTCCGCCCGGTATGTTTATTATGGATCAGTTGTGGCCGATGACCGCCTTGATGCGGCGCACGCCTGCGGAGGAAGCCTCCTCCTTCTTGATCTTGAAGGACACCAGATCGCCGGTGTTGCTGGCATGGGGGCCACCGCAGATCTCCTTGGAGAAGTCGCCCATGGTGTAGACCTTGACGCGCTCACCGTACTTGCTCTCGAACAGGCCCATTGCGCCCTGCGCCTTGGCCTCGGCAACGGTCATTTCCTCGCAGACGACGGGGTAGTGGGCCTGAATGGCCTCGTTGACCAGGCGCTCTACCTCGGCCTTCTCCTCGTCGGTCATCTTGCGGCCGAAGGAGAAGTCGAAGCGCAGGCGCTCGGCGGTGATGTTGGAGCCCTTCTGATGCACCTCGTCGCCCAGAACCTTGCGCAGGGCAGCCTGCAGCAGATGGGTGGCGGTGTGCAGCTTCGCTGTCTCTTCAGAGTTGTCAGCCAGACCGCCCTTGAAGCGCTGCTCCGCACCGGCGTGGCTGTTCTCCTGATGCTTCTTGAAGCGCTCCTCGAAGCCCTCCATGTCCACGCTCAGGCCCTTTTCTGCGGCCATCTCCATGGTGATCTCGATGGGGAAGCCGTAGGTGTCGTAGAGCTTGAAGGCACTGCGGCCGTCAATGACCTCGGAGTTGGAGATGTACTTCTCGATCTTGCCGGTGAAGCCCTTGATGGTCTCCATGGCTTCGTGGAACTTCTTGAACTCGGCGATGGTCTCCTGCATCTCGGGGGTCGGGCGGAAGGTGGAGCCGACGTTGTTGGCCACGGTCTCCATCTGCTGCATGCGCTCCATCAGCTCGGGGGTCAGCACGCTCTTCATCATTTCCTTGACGGATTCGAAGCCCTTGACCATCTTCTGAATGTTGCCGAAGACCTTCTCGAACTCGGCCTGACCCTTCTTCAGCGTGCGCTGGAAGCGCTCCTCTTCGAGTTTGAGCTGCTCCAGGATGTGGGCGCCGTTGCGCTCCAGCTCCGGATAGTTGTCCTTGTACTGGTCGATGATGACCTGGGCGATCTGGCAGGTGAAGCCCTCGGGCATGCCCAGCTTCATGCCGTGGCGCACGGCGCGGCGG
>JBJEJN010000036.1:0-3772 GCA_051878085.1 Aristaeellaceae bacterium
CCGCTGCCCAAGCAGGTGTTCGGCCACGGCTGGCTGCTGTTCGGCAACGACAAGATGTCGAAGTCCAAGGGCAACGTGGTCTACCCCGCGCCCATCGTGGAGCGCTACGGCGTGGATGCGCTGCGCTACTACCTCATGCGCGAGATGCCCTTCGGCGCGGACGGCAACTACACCAACGAGGCGCTGCTGACCCGCATGAACGCCGATCTGGTCAACGATCTGGGCAATCTGGTGAGCCGCACCGTGGCCATGATTGAGAAGTACTTCGGCGGCGAGGTGCCCGCGCCCGGTGCCGAGGACGAATCCGATATCGCGCTGCGCGAGCGCTTCGAGGCGCTGCCGGGCATCGTTGAGAAGCACATGAACGAGCTGCAGTTCTCCCTTGCGCTGTCCGAAGTCTGGAAGCTCATCGGCGACTGCAACCGCTACATCGACGTCAACCAGCCCTGGGTGCTGTGCAAGAGCGAGGAGGGCCTGCCTCGCCTGAAGAACTGCATGTACTATCTGGCGGAGTGCATTCGCGCCATCGCCGTGCACATCTATCCCACCATGCCCTCCACCCCGGCGCGCATCTTCGAGCAGCTGGGCGTGACGGAGCCGGAGCTTAAGACCTGGGAGAGCGTGCAGAAGTTCGGCGGCCTGAAGCCCGGCACGAAGGTTGTGAAGGGCGCGGCGCTGTTCCCCCGCGTGGACGTCAAGAAGGAGCTGGAGTTCCTCTATGGCGGCAAGGAGGAAGCCCCCGCCAGGAAGGAAGAAAAGCCCGCCAAGAAGCAGGAGAAGAAGGCCGAAAAGAAGGCCGAGCTGCCCGAGGGCCTCGCCTCCTTCGACGACTTCATGAAGATCAAGCTCATCGCCGCCAAAGTCGTGGCCTGCGAGAAGGTCGCCAAGTCCGACAAGCTGCTCAAGGAGACCCTGGACGTGGGCGGCGGCGTGACCAAAACCGTGTGCTCCGGCATCGCCAAGTACTACGCCCCCGAGGATCTGGTGGGCAAGACGGTGGTCATGGTGGCCAACTTCGCCCCGCGCAAGATGGCGGGCGAGATCTCCGAGGGCATGCTGCTGTGTGCCGAGGATGAAAACGGCGTGAAGCTGCTGACCGTGGACGGCTCCGTGGCTCCCGGAAGCGAGATCGGCTGATGAAGGTCACGGTCATCGGCTGCGGGCGCTGGGGCTCGCTGATCACCTGGTATCTGGATAAGATCGGCCACGAGGTGTGCCTGTACGGGCGCGCATCCTCGCCCCACATGCAGCGCTTCCTGACGGAACGGAAGAATGATCTGCTGGAATTCCCCGAGAGCGTAAAGCTGTGCACCGATCTTTCCTGCACGCAGGGCGCGGAGGTCATCGTGATCTCCGTGCCCTCGCAGGCGCTCCAGGGCCTGATGGATCAACTCAAACCCCTGAACCTGAGAGACAAGACCTTCGTGCTGTGCATGAAGGGCATTGAAATCGAGACCGGTCGCCGCCTGTCCGAGGTGGCCCGGGACAACCTCGATCCCTCCTGCGCGGTCGCCGTGTGGCTCGGCCCCGGCCATGTGCAGGAATTCTACGCCGGCATCCCCAACTGCATGGTCATCGACAGCGAGGACGAGGCCGTCAAGCACCGCCTGGTGAACGAATTCTCCAGCCAGCTGATCCGCTTCTACTACGGCGAGGACCTGATCGGCAACGAGATCGGCGCAGCCGCGAAGAACGTGATCGGCATCGCCGCCGGCGTGCTGGACGGGCTCAAGCTCACCACCCTGAAGGGCGCGCTGATGAGCCGGGGCACCCGGGAGATCGCCCGGCTGATCGAGGCCATGGGCGGCAATCCCTTCTCGGCCTACGGGCTGTGCCACCTGGGCGACTACGAGGCCACGGTGTTCTCCCGCTTCAGCCACAACCGCCGCTTCGGCGAGATGCTGGTCACCGGCGAGAGGTTCGACAAGCTGGCCGAGGGCTACTACACCGCCGACGCGCTGGTGCGGCTGGGCGCGCGCTATCAGGTGGAGCTGCCCATCTGCGAGGCCGTCTACGCCGTGCTCTACCGGGGCGCGGACGTGAAAGAGACCATCGACGGCCTGTTCAGTCGCAGCCTGAAGAACGAACTATGGAAAGAGACGCATGAAAATCTTTGACACCCACTGCCACATCGCCGACCCCGCCTTCGATGAAGATCTCAACGAGGTCATTTCCCGCTTCCGGGACAGCGGCGTGTGCCGGGCCAACGTGGTGGCCGACCCCTGCGAGGAGGAGCCGAACCAGGAGAAGGTGTTCTCTCTGGTGGAGAAGTACGACTTCCTCTGCGCATCCATCGGAGCCCATCCCCACAACGCAAGCCGCTACGATGCCGCCGCCGAAAGGACGATTCTTGCATACCTGAACCACCCCAAGTGCCGCCTGCTGGGGGAGATCGGCCTGGACTATCACTACGATCTCTCCCCCCGCGAGGTGCAGAAGGACGTGTTCGACCGCCAGCTGGAGCTTGCCTATGAAAGGCGGGTTCCGGTGCAGCTGCACATCCGGGAGGCCCACGGCGACTGCATGGACATGCTCAGAACGCGCCTCGCCGCCGGACGCATGCCCTCCGGCATCATGCACTGCTACACCGGCAGCTGGGAGGCCGCGAAGGTCTATCTGGACGCGGGGCTGTACATCTCCCTCTCCGGCGCGCTGACCTTCAAGAATGCGCCGAAGCTGCAGGAGGTTTGCCGCAACGTGCCCGCCGATCGCCTGCTGATCGAGACGGACTGCCCCTACATGGCCCCGGTGCCGCTGCGCGGACGCAGAAACGAGCCCGCCTTCATCACAAACACGCTGGCGAAGGCCGCAGAGCTGCGGGAAATTTCGCCCGAGCGCATGGCGGAGCAGCTCTATGAAAACGCGCTGCGCATCTTCGGCCTGCGCGACGAAGTCTGAGGAGGATACCTTGGAAAACCTGACTGCCATCATCGAAGCCATCCTGTTCGTGTCCGGCGATCCGGTGCGCGTGGACGTGCTGGCCCACGCCATGAACCTGACCGTGCTGGAGCTGGAGCAGGCCCTGGACGAGCTGCGGGATCATCTGGCCCTGGAGAACCGGGGCATCCAGCTCAACCGCAGCGGCGAGACCGTGTTCCTGTCCATCTGCCCGAAGTACGCGCCCCAGGTGGAGCTGTTCTTGCAGCCCATCCAGAAGCAGCCGCTGTCCCAGGCCGTGCTGGAGACCCTCTCCATCATCGCCTACCGCCAGCCCGTCACCAAGGGCGACGTGGAGAGCGTGCGCGGCGTGAAGTGCGATTACTCCGTGCAGACGCTGGTGAACCGGGGCTTCATCGAGGAGTGCGGCCGCAGGGAGACCCTGGGACGGCCCATCCTCTACCGCACCACCGACAAGTTCTTGCAGCACTTCGGCATCGAGAGCCTGGACGAGCTGCCCAGCGTGGACTTCAGCTCCGAGGGCGAGATGCCCATCTGAGCCGTTGCACTGTCTGGAACAAAATTTGACCTTCGTGTAAAATGTGTTCAATGCACCCGTTTTGGCGGAATTTTGTTCCCGGATGTGTTTGACGGTTTTATAGAGAAATGGTATAATAAATATGTATTGCTGTACATATTAGGAGGATTTACAGATGGCCACGAATCGTTCCAGGAATTCGCGCGAAAGGAGATTGCGCGCACGCTATCGCAGAAAGATCTGGACGTGCGGCATCATCATGCTCATCATCGGTCTCGTGTTGGGCTATGTGCTGTGCATGATGTTCCTGGTGGACAAGCCCTCGTTCCTGACCTCGGCTTCCGCCACGCCCACTCC
>JBJEJN010000037.1:0-1634 GCA_051878085.1 Aristaeellaceae bacterium
CCACGGCATGATCCTGGGCGCGGACGGCGAGAAGATGTCCAAGTCCCGCGGCAACGTCATCAACCCCGACGAGATCGTGGACGAGCTGGGCGCGGACGCCTTCCGCATGTACGAGATGTTCATGGGCGCGTTCGACCAGGCGATTCCGTGGAGCACCGACGGCGCGCGCGGCTGCCGCCGCTTCCTGGACCGCGTGTGGCGCATGATGGAGTTCATGACCGAGGACGAGGGCGTCTCCGAGGACATGAAGTTCGACCTGCACTCCACCATCAAGAAGGTGGGCGAGGACTTCGAGCGCATGAAGTTCAACACCGGCATCGCCGCCATGATGTCCCTGGTGAACCAGTTCTACGCCAAGGGCAGCATCACCAAGGGCGAGATGGGTGTTCTCATCCGCCTGCTGAACCCCGTCGCGCCCCACATCACCGAGGAAATCAACGAAATCTGCGGCTGCGTGGACGGCGAACTGCTGCACGCCCCGTGGCCCGCATATGATGAAGCAGCCCTGGTCAAGTCCACCGTGGAGGTTGCCCTGCAGATCAACGGCAAGGTGCGCGGCCGCATGCACGTGCCCGCCGACCTCACCCGCGACGGCGCGCAGGAGTACTTCCTGGCCCAGGACGAGGTGAAGAAGCTGATCGGCGACAAGGCCATCAAGAAACTTGTCTTCGTGCCGGGTCGCCTGGTGAACATCGTCTGCTGATTCCCGAACGAACGCATCCACAGCCCCCGAACGGGCGCTGTGGATGCACATTTCTGATTATCCAACTGTGAGAGGTGAAACATGAGCACACTTCAGGCCTTCATCCTTGGCGCCGTTCAGGGACTTACGGAATTCCTGCCGATCAGCTCCTCCGGCCACCTGCTGGTGATTGAAAAGCTGATGGGCATCTCCTCGGAGAGCGGCAGTCTGCTGACACTGAACATCCTGCTGCACTTCGGCACGCTGGTGGCCGTGTTCGCGGTCTACTGGCGGCGCATCTGGAACATGATCTGCCATCCCATCAAGTCCGAGCTGAAGTGGCTGATCGTGGCCACCATCCCCGCCGTCGTCGCCGCGCTGGTCGTGGACTTCGACGCCGCCTTCGAGGGCAAGTTCATCATCTGGTCGTTCTATCTCACCAGCGTGGTGCTGGTGGCGGGCACCACCATCAACAAGCACCGCCGCCGCAACCACAGCCTGCACAAGAACGTGCGCTGGTACGACGCGGTCTCCATGGGCGTGATGCAGGCGGTGGCCATCCTGCCCGGCCTGTCCCGCTCCGGCAGCACCATCTCCGGCGGCGTGGCCAGCGGCCTCTCCCGCAAGCGCGCGGCGGACTTCGCCTTCCTGATGTCCATCCCGGCCATCCTCGGCTCCGCGGTGCTGGACCTCAAGGACGTGCTCTTCGACGGCGCAGGCGGAAGCATCGAGCTGCTGCCCACCGTGGTCGGCGTGTTTGCCGCCGCCGCCTTCGGCCTGATCGCCATCAAGGGCTTCCTCGCCCTGATCCGCAAGGTCAGCATGAATGTGTTCGCCGCCTACACCTTCCTGCTGGGCACCGTGCTGCTGCTGAACAAGTACGTGTTCCACTGGATCGAGCTGCTGTGAGGATATGAAACCGTAGGGCGGGGTGCCTTCACCCCGCCGCATG
>JBJEJN010000037.1:1734-3707 GCA_051878085.1 Aristaeellaceae bacterium
GGGTGCCTTCACCCCGCCGCATGGCAATTGCAGAGCTGTCTCAAAACGACAATGCGTTCTGAGACAGCCTCTTTTCATATGCTTTTACTTCCAGCGGAAGTTTTCCTGACCTGCGCCGATTTCAAAGTGATACTTCGCGATGCCCAGATCCACCTTGCTGTAGAAGCCCATGCCCGCACTCGCGGCCACCGCGCCGTCCTCCAGCACGAACTTGAACTTTTGCTGGTTCATCGCAGTGGGCGCGAGCAGCGCAGCCTCCACGCCCGCGCGGAACCAGTCGGGAACCTCGCCCTTCGCCGCCATGACCTGCTCCGCAGACTTGGATTTGTGCGGCACGCCCTGCGTCGCACCGTAGCCCAGCGAGATCACGACGCACAGCTTCTCCCCCGCGTCCACCCTGCATCCGGCCTTGCCCTTGTCGTAGCTCATCGCCACCCAGCAGCTGTTCAGTCCCAGCGACTGGGCCAGCAGCACCAGCCGTTCGCCGTAATAGCCGCACTTCTCGTCCAGATCGGGCCCCTTTTTTCCCACCAGCGCGATGTAGTTCTTCACGCCGCTGAACTTGCCGTAGTGGGCCATGAAGCCGCTGAACGCCTGCGGCTCGTCCTTCACCAGCTGAATGTGCAAATCTCCTTCCCGGTTGCAGGCGGCGATCTCCGCCTCCAGAACGTCCACCACATCCGCCTCAAGCGGCCTGTCCACGTAGCTGCGCACGCTGTGCCGCGCGCGCATCGCCTCCATCATCGTCATGTCCTTTCCTCCCTTCAGTCATCCACGTCGCTGCGATCCGGCAGCGCCTCCACCACGGCCCGGGCGCGCTCCAGCATCCGCAGCAGCTTCTTCAGCCCCGCAGCGCCCTCGTCGAAGTAGTAATAGTTCCGCGTGCCCTCGCGACGCATCTTCAGGATGCCCGCATCTTTGAGAATCTGCAAATGGTGCGACACCGCCGGGCGCGAGAGGTGCGATTGCGCCGCAAGCTCGCCCACGCGCACGCCCGTGCAGCGGCCCAGGCGAACCATCTCCAGAATCAGGTGCTGCCGGTTCTCGTCCCCCAGGGCGATCAGCAGCTTCCTGCAATCTTCAAAGTCCTGCGCCAGCTGCGCAAGCTCCGCGCCGATCTCCGCCACGCAAGCACCTCCGTTCATCCGTTTCAACCATTATACACTTTTTCTCCTCCAAAAGCACATTGGTAAAGAAAATCGATACCATTTTTCCCGCATTCCTCCCCGCCTTTCTGCTTCAAGAATCATGAGAAAGGCGTGCATTCCGGCGGGCAGCGTTCCTCCGCGCACAGTAATTTACCGAATTTTTCGGTGTATCGCAGTACCGGAAATCCCGGTATACCATACTGGTATGTAGAGGTGAGGTGCATGAAAAAGTATCAGCGCATCCGCGACCTGCGGGAGGATGCGGACCTGTTCCAGCGGGACCTGGCGAAGCTGCTCAGCTGCTCCCAGCAGACCTACAGCGACTACGAGCGCGGCGTGGTGGACATCCCCACGGAGGTGCTGATCGCCCTGGCGGACTACTACGACACGACCACCGACTACATCCTGGGCCGCACGAACCAGCGAGGCGGCATCCACGGCAGAAAGCCGCAAAATCAGGGCTGAAAGCTGCATTTTCGGGTCAAAATTAACATATTCGCCTTGTTTTTCGGGCATGCTTGTGCTATAATCTTTCAGGATCGAAATTTGGATCCAGAACGCACCCGCGCCGATTCGTGCGGCGGTTGCCCCTCATGCGAGGGGTGCCGCTCGAAGATGAAGCCCGGGGAGGTTTACAAACAAAAGGAGGAAACCCAAATGGCAGTTATTTCCATGAAGCAGCTGTTGGAGGCCGGCGTGCACTTCGGCCACCAGACCCGCCGCTGGAACCCCAAGATGGCGCAGTACATCTTCACCGAGCGCAACGGCATCTACATCATCGACCTGCAGAAGACCGTTCGCAAGATCGACGAGGCCTACATGTTC
>JBJEJN010000038.1:0-18967 GCA_051878085.1 Aristaeellaceae bacterium
TGGAGAATGATTTGGTGAAGCTGGCGGTGGAGGAGGCCGTGATAGACGGGCAGGGCGCGCTGGTGCAGCTGCGCATCGCGCCGAAGGATGCGGAGAGATACGTGCTGTTCGACTCCATGCTCCAGGATGCGCCGGAGGAGCTGTTCGAGACCGAGCACGTGCCGGTGGAGCTGGCTGCGGGCGAGCAGGAGTTTGAAATGGACGGAAGGTTGATCCGCATCGTCAACGGCGAGGATGTGCGGCTGCTGGTGGACGGTGCGGAGGTCGAAATCCCGGCAAGCGCGGAGGAGGCCCTTGCGCAGAACCTGCCCATTTATACGGCGGATGGTAGGGTTTATTACGCGGACATGGAGGAGTACCGCGTGCTGGGCAGCAGGGACGGACGCGAGATCCTGGACTACTGGCCGCTGATCCGCGTGGAGGGCGAGTCGGAGGATGCGGAGGCGCTGGGCCTGGAGAGCTTCTTCGACACCCTGGACGCGGAGACTCAGGCGGACGGCAGCGTGATCGTGTGGGCTTCGGGCTATGCCGAGGAGCCGATGAATCTGGATGCGCTGACGATCTCCTGCGGCGCGAAGGTCTACCCGGGCGATGAGACAATCGAGCTGGACGCACTGACGCTGACGCTGCCCCGGAGCGAGGCGGAGCGCAGGGTGCGCATCGAGCCGGTGGGCGACGGCACGGGCGAGAGATTCAAAATCCTCTCCGGCAGCATCGCTTTTACGAAGGTGCGCGGCTACCTTCAGCTTGACTACAGTTACAGGCAGGCGGAGAACGGCGAGGAGATGGGCATCGACTTCCGCATCTACGACGCGGACGGCAAGCGCATCACCACCGGCAGCGGCGGCAGCACGCCGGATGCGGACGGCAGCACCTACCACCTCGTGTGCGAGATGCAGTCCTTCGCGGAGGTTCCCGAAACGATCTGGCTGGAGGCCAAGGTCATCGGCGAGGACAAGACCCTCGGCCGCGTGGAATGCAGGCTGATCGAGGAATAAGTAGAAACAATTCGGCGGCGCTTCCGGGGTGGAAGCGCCGCCATAAGTTTATTCGATGGTCTTGAGGGATTCCGCCATGTTGATGCGGTCGATCTTGCGCAGCATGAACAGGTTCACCAGCCAGGCAAACAGCAGCGTGAGCGCCACGGAGATGCAGTAGCTCAGCGCTGTCACGCGCACGTCGAAGATCACCATGTCCACCTTGATCTGGGCCATGACGAAGGCGTGCAGCGCCTTGCCCAGCGGCAGGCCCACCAGCGCGCCGATGGCGCTGAGCACCAGGTTCTCCGAAAGGGCGTAGCTGGCGGTCTCCCGCAGCGTGAAGCCCAGCACCTTCACCGTGGCGATCTCGCGAATGCGCTCGGTGATGTTGATGTTCGTCAGGTTGTAGAGCACGATGAAGGCCAGCGCCGCCGCGCAGACCACCACCAGAATCACGATGTAATTCAGGCTGGACATCATGTTGTCGAAGCGGTCGCGCACGTCCTGATTGACGGTCACGTTGCTCACGCCGTCCAGGCCGGAGGCGGTGGCGGAGAGGCTGTGGGGATCCACGCCCTCCGCGCAGTTCACCAGCGCGGCGTTCCACTCGGGGGCCTCGCCCCACTGGGCGGTGACGCTGTCCGCATGGACGATCAGGTAGTTGTAGATGTAGTTGTCGAACACGCCGGACACGGTCAGCTCCATGCGCTGCATCGCGTCGTCGTACACGGTCACGCTGTCGCCCACGTTCAGGCCGCAGCGCTCCATCAGGCTGCGGCTGATGACGCACTGGTTCAGGCCGGGGAAGTCGATGGCTTCGTCGCCGCTGTGCAGGTCGATGCAGCCGTCCAGCGCACCGTCGCCGACGATCAGGTTCACCTGCTTGGTCTGGTCGCCGTAGGCCACGTCCACCGAGCCCTGGTGCACGAAGCGCACGCCGGCGGCGGCGTCGCCCAGCGCGTCGGTGAAGGCGGCCTGATCCTCCGCCGTCTGGTTCTCCGTGAAGCTGACGGAGAGGTCGTAGAGCATGATGCGGCCGAACTGGTCGTTGCCCAGATTTGCGATGGAGTCGTTGATGCCGAAGCCCGTGACCAGCAGCGCCGTGCAGCCGCCGATGCCCAGCACCATCATCATCAGGCGCTTCTTGTAGCGGAACACGTTGCGTACCGTGACCTTGCGCAAAAACGACAGCCGCTTCCAGAGGAAGCCCACGCGCTCCAGCAGTACCCGCTTGCCGGCCTTGGGGGACTTCGGGCGGATCAGCTGGGCGGGAACCTCGCTCAGCTCCACGTTGCAGGAGAGCCAGGTCGCGCCCATGGAGCACAGCAGCGCCGCGCCCAGCGACACCGCGCCCAGCAGGGGAGAGAGCACGTAGGGGATCTCCGCGAAGCCGTACATGATGTCGTAGGCCATCCAGATGACCTTGGGGAAGAGGTAGCTTCCGCCGAAGTAGCCGATCAGCGCGCCGATGAAGGCCGCGCTGCCGGAGTAGAACAGGTACTTGGACATGATCGCGCCCTTGGAGTAGCCCAGCGCCTTCAGCGTGCCGATCTCCGTGCGCTGCTCGTCCACCATGCGGGTCATGGTGGTGGTGCACACCAGCGCCGCCACCAGCAGGAAGAACAGCGGGAACACGGAGGAGATGCCGTGCACGATCAGGGAATCGTTTTCAAAGCAGGCGTAGCCAATGTTGGTCTTGCGGCTGAGGGCGTAGAGCGTGGCGGGCTCGATGTCGTTTACCTCCGCCTGCGCGTCATCGATCTCGGCCTGCGCGTCGGAAAACTCCTGCTCTGCGTCGGCGAACTGTCGCTCCGCATCGATCAGCGCGGTCTCGTAGTCCGCATAGCCCTGCTGCAGCTCCTCCCGGGCACTCTCCAGCTCGGCGCGGCCGTTCTCCAGCTGGGATTTGCCGCTTTGAATCTGGCGCTTGGCGCTCTGCAGTTCCGCGCTGGCCGCGTCCAGCTGGGCCTGATAGCCGTCCAGCTCCGCCTGTGCCGCAGCGGACTGCGCATCCAGCTCCGCCTGGGCCGCATCCAGCTGGGCAAGGGCAGCCTTGGCCTGCTCGTACTGGGCAATCACGCCGCTGTCCTCGATCTGCTGCATGCCGGCCTGCACCTGAGCAAGCTGCGCGTCCAGCTCGCTTCTCTGCGCGTCGAAGGCAGCGTTGGCTGCGTCGATCTGGGAAGTAAGCGTCTCGATGGCCGCTTCCAGCTCCGGCTTCTGCGCTTTCAGCGCGGCGACCTGCGCGTCGCAGGCGCTCTGGGCGGCGGAAATTTCGCCCTCCAGCGCGGAGATCTGGCCCTCTGCATCGGAGATTTTGCCACGCAGGGCCTCGATCTGCGCGGCCTGCTCGGGATCCTCCGCATCCAGCCCCGCAATCTCGCCCTCCCAGCCGGAGATCTGGCTCCGCAGGGAATCAATCCGGGTGTTCAGGCCGGATACCGCCGCGTCGCGCTCGGCCTCTGCGGCGGCAATGCCGTCGTCCAGCGCGGCGAGCTGCTCCTTCAGGGCATCCAGCTGCGCCTGGGGCTCACCCAGCTGCGCGCTGCGCTCGGCCTCCAGCGCGTCGATGCCGGACTGAAGCTGGGCCGCCGCGTCCTGAAGCTGCTGATAGCTTTCCAGCGCGCCGCTGTCCTCGATCTGACGGAGACCGTCCTCGGCGGCGGCGCGGTTTGCATCGATTTGGGCCTGCGCGTCGGCGATCTGCTGGAGCGCTGCGTCGCGCTGGGCCTCGAATTCGGCAAGGGAGCTCTCGTACTTCCGCACGCCGGAGCGGTACTGGGCTTCAGCGCTGCTCAACTTGCTCTCGTTGGCGCTCAGCTCGTCCTCGCCGTCGGCGATCTTCTGCTCCGCGTCCTCCAGCTCGTCGTGCGCGTCGTTGAGCTCAGCGTTGGCGTCGCTCTTCTCCTGCTGGTAGTCCGCGAACTTCTCGTCCAGCTCGGCCTGCGCGTCATCAATCTCCTGCTGCGCGTCATCCACCAGGCTGCGGTAGCGCAGGTCGGCCCGCGCCTCGGTCTCCGACTCCAGCAGCGCCTCAAAGTCGGACAGCGCGGCGTTGTATTCCTCGGAGTAGATCTCGCCCGGCGCGTCGATGTCCACGAAGATCTCCGTGAAGTAGTCCAGATCGAAGCCCTCGTAGGGCAGGTAGACGAAGCCCGCCAGGGTTCCCGAGCCGATGCTGGTGTTGCCGCGCTCGTAGTTCAGGTAGTAGGCGGAGTTGGCGATGCCCACCAGGGTGTAGCTGCGATAGCGGAACTTCTCCAGCGTGTCCGCGTCGTTGGCCTCGGAGAGCAGCACCTTGCGGCCGATGTCCGCCTCGGTGAAGAGGCGCGCGTCGCCCACCATCTCGTCGTCCGACTCCGGCATGCGCCCGGCGACCAGGCTCAGGCGGTTGACGTTCTCGGTGAGGGAGTGGGCGCGCAGCGCGCGGTCGTTGCCATCCGCGCCGGTGCAGAGGAAGTCCGTCCAGACCGCGCCCTCGGCTTCGTTCACGCCCTCCAGGGCAGCAAAATAGTCCTGATCCTCCGCTGTGAAGCCCAGCGTGGAAATCAGGCGGTAGTCGAAGAGGTTGCTCTCCTGTATGTATTCGTCGCCGGCGCGCACCATGGCGGGGCGGCAGATGCGCAGGCCGCAGAAGAAGCCCACGCCCAGCGCAATGATCGCCAGTATGGCGAAATAGCGGCCCAGGTTCTTTTTGATGGCCCGGAGCGCGGATTTTTTCAGCGGCTTCATTACCATTCAATCTCCTCTACGGGAACTGCGCGCTCGTTGACGCGCTCCGAGAGCACCGTGCCGCTCTTGAGCTCGATCACGCGGTCGGCCATGGCGGTCAGGGCGGAGTTGTGGGTGATGATGATGACGGTCATGCCGCTGTTGCGGGCGGTGTCCTGCAGAAGCTTCAGGATGGCCTTGCCGGTCTTGTAGTCCAGCGCGCCGGTGGGCTCGTCGCAGAGCAGAAGCTGGGGGTTCTTGGCCAGCGCACGGGCGATGGCCACGCGCTGCTGCTCGCCGCCGGAGAGCTGCGCCGGGAAGTTGTTCAGGCGCTTCTCCAAACCCACGTCCTTGAGCGTCTGGGCCGCGTCGCGGGGATGGTCGCAGATCTGTGCCGCCAGCTCCACGTTCTCCAGCGCGGTCAGGCTGGGCACCAGGTTGTAGAACTGAAACACGAAGCCGATGTCCCGGCGGCGGTACTGGGTCAGCTTCTTCGGCGAGTAATTGGAGATCTTTCTACCGCCCAGGTGCACGCTGCCGCTGGTGAGGGAGTCCATGCCGCCCAGAATGTTGAGCAGCGTGGTCTTGCCCGCGCCGGACGCGCCCACGATCACGCAGATTTCACCCTTTTCCACCGAAAAGTTCACGTCGTGCAGCGCCTCGATGCTCACTTCGCCCATCTGATAGCGCTTACCCACGTTCCTGAATTCCACAAATGCCATGCAATCACCCGGTTCCATATTCTTACAGGATATCCTAGCACACGAAAATCAACTGGAGTTAAAGAAGCACCGCCCTTTTATGGGAAAGAGCGGTGCTGTAATGAATTTTTTGTGAAACCTGCGTCAGATGAACCAGATTTCGTCGGCGTACTCGCGGATGGTGCGGTCGGAGGAGAACTTGCCCGCGCCCGCGATGTTGTGCAGGCACTTCTTGGCAAAGGCGATCTCGTCCTCCGTGGCGCGGATGGCCTCCAGGCGCGCGCGCTGGTAGTCGGCGAAGTCGTGCAGCAGGTAGTAGTGATCCGGCTTGTGCCAGCTCTTGCCCTTCAGCAGTGCGATCTTCAGCTCGGCGACTGCGCCCTCCCAGTCGGCCTCGGGATCCTCGCCGGTGATCTCGGGATCGGCAAGCGCATCCACGGCGCGCTTGATGCGCGGGTCGGACTCGTAGAGCTTCATGGGATCATAGCTGTCCTTCATGGCGTTGATCTCCTCGACGGTCGCGCCGAAGGGGAAGTTGTTCTCCTCGCCGGCCTGCTCGAAGATCTCGATGTTCGCGCCGTCGCGGGTGCCCAGCGTGACCGCGCCGTTGAGCATCAGCTTCATGTTGCCGGTGCCGCTGGCCTCGGTGCCCGCGGGGGAGATCTGCTCGGAGATGTCCGCCGCCGGGATGATGTGCTCGGCATAGGAGCAGTTGTAGTTGTGCACGAACACCACGCGCAGCTTGTCGTTCACCGCCGGATCGGCGTTGATGATGGCGGCGATGCGGTTGATGAAGTAGATCACAGCCTTGGCGCGGGCGTAGCCGGGCGCGCTCTTTGCGCCGAAGATGAAGGCGGTGGCCGGGAAGTCGGTCAGCGTGCCGTCCTTCAGGGACTGATAGATGTCCCAGATGGACAGGGCGTTGAGCAGCTGGCGCTTGTACTCGTGCAGGCGCTTGACCTGAACGGTAAAGACGAAGTTCTCCGGGATCTCCACGCCTTCGCGCTCCCTGATGATGGCGGCGAGCTGGCGCTTCTTCTCCCGCTTGACCTCGACGAAGCGCGCGGCGAGATTATCGTCGATCTTGTCCTTCAGGCCGTCCAGCACGAACAGGTCAGTCAGATACCCCTCGCCCACGGTCTCGTCCAGCAGCTTGCACAGCTCGGGGTTGCACAGGCCCAGCCAGCGGCGCTGGGTAATGCCGTTGGTCTTGTTCTGGAAGCGCTCCGGATAGAGGGCGTACCACTCCCTGAACACGTCGTCCTTCAGGATCTGGCTGTGGATGGCGGCCACGCCGTTGACGTAGCTGCAGGCGTACACGTCCAGCAGCGCCATGTGCACGCGCTTGTCCTGAATGATGCGCATGGAGGCGGCGTTCTCCACCTTGCGGCGGCGCAGCTCACGGGCCAGGCGCTGGTCGATCATGCGGATGACCTTGACCATTTCCGGCGCGACCTCGTTGAGCAGGGAGATGTCCCAGCACTCCAGCGCCTCGCGCATGACGGTGTGGTTGGTGTAGCGGAAGGTCTTTTGCGCGATGCCAAAGGCGGTGGGGAAGTCCAGGCCGTCCTCCATCAGCATGCGGATCAGCTCGGGGATCGCCATCGTGGGATGGGTGTCGTTGAGCTGGATGGCGTGCAGGTCGGCAAACTTCGAGTAGTCGCTGCCGTACTTTGCGCGGTAGGTGCGCAGCATGTCCTGCAGCGACGCGTTGCACAGCACGTACTGCTGGCGCACGCGCATCAGCTTGCCGGCGCGCAGCGTGTCGTTGGGATAGAGCAGCTTGGTGATGTCCTCGGCGGTGTTCTTGTCCTTCGCGGCGGCGGCGTAGTCCTGGGCGTTGAAGAGCTCGAAATCGAACTCATGGGTGCTCTCGCACTGCCACAGGCGCAGCGTGCCGATGTTCTTTCCGCCGTAGCCGATCACGGGCATGTCGTAGGGAACGGCGCGCACGGTCAGGCCCTTCATGGGAACCTCCACAGCGAGTTCATCGCGGCGGATGCTCCAAGGATCGCCGTAGGCCGTCCAGTCGTCCGGCAGCTCGGTCTGACGGCCGTCCACGAAGGTCTGCTTGAACAGGCCGTACTTGTAGCGCAGGCCGTAGCCGTCCAGCGGGATGTTGTGGGTGGCGGCGCTGTCCAGGAAGCAGGCGGCCAGGCGTCCCAGACCGCCGTTGCCCAGCGCAGCATCCTCCACGTCCTCCAGGTCGGCCAGCTCCACGCCGCGCTCGGCGAGACGGGCCTTCACGTCCTCCAGGATGCCCAGGGAGAACAGGTTGTTGTAGACCAGTCGGCCCACCAGATACTCGGCGGAGAGGTACAGCGCGCGGCGCTTCTCCAGGCGCACGGCGTGATCGTCGGCCCACTGGGGCGCGATGGCCTCCATCACCGCATCGGATACGCCCTCGTGGAGCTGCACGGCGCTGGCCCTGTTCAGGTCGGTGTGATACTTGCACTTGACGATGGTCTCGGCGGTCTCGATGATCTTCTCCGCGTCCAGCTGCGGCAGGTTGCCGCGGTCGTAGCGGCGGTTCAGCACCCGCAGCTCACTCTCGATCAGGGAGAGATCGGTGGGCTGCATGCGCCACAGCCAGTTGCCGCCCACGGTGCCGGGGAAGTTCATGCGGGCCTCGCCGCCCAGGCGCAGCAGATCCTGCATGGGGATGATGGCGGTGTCCGCGCAGCTTTCCCATGCGGCGCGCAGCAGCGCGGGGATGATGTCGTCATCGTCCTTGGCCATGCCCAGCTTCTTGCGGGCGAAGGCCTTCACGGAGGGCTTCGCGTCCGCCCACCAGCCCAGCGTGGTGTTGTTGTCGTGGGTGCCGGTGTAGACGATGCAGTTCTCCTCGTAGTTCTCCGGCAGATCCTGGCTGCTGTCGTCGCCATCGAAGGCGAACTGGAGAATCTTCATGCCCGGATAGCCGCAGGAGGCCTTCAGCTTCAGCACGCGCTTGCTCAGCACGCCCAGATCCTCGGCCACGATCTTCAGCTCCGGCAGCTCCTTCTTCACCCTGCGGAACAGCTTGCTGCCGGGGGCCAGCTCGTACTTGCCGTTGCGGGCGGTCTCCTCCTCGGCGGGGATGGCGTAGTAATTGGCGAAGCCGATGAAGTGGTCGATGCGCAGGATGTCGAACATCTCGCCCAGCGCGCGCAGGCGCTCGATCCACCAGGCGAACCTGGTTTCCTCGTGCTTCTTCCAGGCGTACAGCGGGTTGCCCCAGCGCTGGCCGTCCTTCTGGAAGTAGTCCGGCGGCACGCCCGCGATGCGGATTGGGCGCACGTCGTCGTCCAGCTCGAACAGCTCGGGGTTGAGCCACACGTCGCTGGAGTCCTCGGCGACGTAGATGGGCATGTCGCCCATCAGCTCCACGCCCTTCTCGCGGGCGTAGTCGTGCAGGCGGTTCCACTGGGAGAAGAACACGTACTGGCAGAACACGTAGTAGGCGATGGAATCGGCAAGCAGCGCCTCGTACTTCTCGATGGCCTTGGGCTTGCGGTGGCGGATGTCCTCATCCGGCCACTCCATCCAGGAGACCAGATCAAAGTGCTCCTTGATGGCGTAGAACAGCGCAAAGTCGTGCACCCATGTTTTCTCTGCCTCGAAGGCGGTCAGCTCGGACGCGATGCGCTCCCGGGAGTATGCGAAGGCCTGCTTCAGCAGGCGGGTGTTCTGCTCCTTGACGGCGGCGAAGTCCACCTCGCTCAGGATGGGCAGCGGTTCGTAGGCGCCCTCGGGCAGCAGGCCGTCCTGCATCATCAGATCGAAGTCGATCATCAGCGGGTTGCCGGCGTAGGTGGACGCGCTCTGGTAGGGGGACTCGGCGTAGCCCGTGGGGCCCACGGGCAGCATCTGCCAGATGTTCATGCCGGATGCATGAACGAAGTCGACAAAATCATAGGCGGCCTTGCCCAGCGTACCCACGCCTCCGCGGGACGGCAGGGAAGTAATGTGCATCAAAACGCCGCTCTTTTTCATGAATCATCCTCCTAATAAGGCTTGTGGTGTTGAATCCGAATCAGAATTTCGGATAAGCCTCATATCATTATAAAACATCTTTATGTTAATTGACAAGCGTTTCACCTGTAAAACCATGATTTTACGTCAGTTGCGATCAAAGCTAAAACTTGTGTGGGATAATATCAGCCAGGAAAGGGCACAGGGGAGGACAAGCACAATGAGCAAGTACAGTCTGATCGCGCTGGACATGGACGGCACGCTGCTCAACAGCGAGCTGAAGCTGTCGGAGGGCAACCGCAGCGCAGTGGAGCGCGCCTTTGCGGCTGGCAAGCAGGTGATCCTGTCCACGGGCAGATGCCTGTCCGAGATCCGGGACACGCTGAAGCTGCTGCCGCAGATCCGCTATCTGGTGTGCGAGAACGGCAGCTGCGTCTACGATTGCAGGTACGACCAGACGATCCACGTGGATCCGGTGCCGATGGAGGAGGTTCAGTTCATCCTGAAGCTGGTGAAGGGCGAACGCTGCGCGATCCAGGTCTTTCACGAGAACCAGTCCTACTTCAACCAGGCGGACGACAGCTGGACGGACGCCTGCCGCGTGGGCAACTACCGGGGCGTGTTCAACCGCAATTCCATCTGGGACGCGAAGCTCTTCGACAATTACGGCAAGCGACCCTACCGGATCGAGAAGGTCAACCTCTATTTCGATAATGTGCGCACCCGCGACCGGATCTATGCAATTCTGGAGCAGCGGCCGCTGAAGCTGGCGGTGTCTATCGGCTACATGATCGAGGTGGTGTCGGAGAAGGCGGACAAGGGCGTTGGGCTGAAGAAGCTGTGCGACCATCTGGGACTGGACGTCTCGGAGACCATCGCCATGGGCGACAGCGCCAACGATCTGGAGATCCTGCGCGCGGCGGGCTTCTCCGCAGCCATGGGCAACGCCTGCCCGGAGGCCAAGGCCGCAGCCAGCATCGTGACCGAGGACTGCGATCACGACGGCGTGGCGAGGATCATCGACGAATACCTATTGGCATAAGCCAATCCATAAAAAATGCGGCGGGGTGAAGGCACCCCGCCCTACGGTTCTACGGGGGCTGTCTCAAACATCTATCGCTTTGAGACAGCTCCATCTCTTTTCTTATTCCTTGCCGACGATGCGGCACAGGGTCTCATAGATGCGCCCTGCGGCGGACTGGCTGAACTCCGCTTTGCATCGCTCGGCGAGTTCCTCCCGGCGCTCTGGTTCCTCCAGCAGCTGGTTTACGCAGCGCGCCAGCGACAGCGCGCCGTTCTCGGAGACCGCGCAGCCGATGGACAGCAGAAACTCCAGATTGCGGGTCTCGCAGCCCGGCACGGCGTTGAACAGCACCAGCGGCACGCCCTTGGTGGCGGCCTCGGTGGTGCTCAGACCGCCGGGCTTGGTGATGAACAGATCGGCTGCGTCCATGTAGTCGCTCATGCGGTCGGTGAAGCCCAGCACCTGCAGGCGGGGCGTGTGGATCAGCGCGCGCAGGTTGCGCTCCAGCGTGCGGTTGTTGCCGCAGATGGCCACCAGCAGCGCATCCTTCGGCAGCGCCTCCACCAGCGCAAGCACCTTCCGGCCCATGGAGGCCGCGCCCATGCTGCCGCAGCTGAGCACGGCGATGGGCCTGTCCTCAGGAAGCTTCAGCTCCCTGCGTGCCTCCTCGCGCGGTTTGCGGGCGAAGAAGGCCGTTCCCACCGGAATGCCCGTGGGAATGAGCTTCTCCCGGGGGATGCCGTAGCTCTCAAATTCGGGGATCAGCGCCGAATGGGGGATCAGCCAGGCGTCCATGTCCAGCTGGTTCACGCCGGGGCTACAGGTGTAGTCCGTGGCCAGAAAGAAGCAGGGGATGTGCACCGCGCCGCTGCGGCGCAGCTCGCTCACCAGCTTCGCGGCGAACACGTGCACGCAGATCACCGCGTCGAAGCCGCCGTCCTCCAGGTAGGTCTGCAAATCCCGCTTGCGGCGGGGCAGGCTGCGCCGGGTCATGCGCGCGGCCTTTGCGTTCAGCTTCTTCTGATAGGGCTGGCGCTGGGCCTGATACTCCTCCAGCCGGTAGCCCATGCCGTAGACCCTGGGCAGCTTGCGGTACAGAAACACGTGGCTCTTGCAGATGAACTCATTCTTGGGTCGGGACAGAAACTGAAGGCCGTCCAGTATGCGGCACGCGCAGCCCCGGGCGCAGAAATATTCCTGCATCGCCCGGGCGGCGGAATTGTGGCCCTCGCCCGTGTTACCGGACAGGATCAGGATGCGCATGTTTGATTCTTTCCTCCCGTTCCTTCAGGCGTTTTGAGAGCGTAACCAGCGTGGGCCGGTTGTAGCGCTGGATGATGATAAAGGGGACGTGGCTCAGGGCGTAGGCGATGGCGATGACCGCGCCCAGGCCGGTGGGGTTGATCCAGTAGATCACCGGGGACAGCAGCATTAGGATCAGATGCACCATCTCCGCCACGCAGGTCTCCACCACCAGCCGATCCACGTGCTCCGGTGTGAACTGTGCGGGCGTGATGCTCTTGCGCACCATCCGCCGGGAGATCCTGCTCATGTCGGGAAGGGCGTCCTTCCACTTGTAGACGTAGGTTTTGTTGTAAATCTTGCCCTGCTTCTCCCACTTCCAGGCGGCGTAGGGAAACTTCTCCGGGTGAAACCAGCTGCGGGGCAGCCGTACGCCGATGAACTGGGACAGAAGGCCGATGACGGGGATGTAGAGGATGCAGAGTGCGAGGCGCATGCGTTGGTTTTTCTCCTGAACAGATCGTATTGGGGAAGGCAGCTTCCCCCGTCCCATTATAACACATTGCACTGGAAAAAAGATAGTCCGCTGGATAGTATTGGACAAAAAAGATGAAAAACGCGCTCTTCTTCGTCGCAAGGGGTTGATTTTTTGGAGAAAATGACGTAATATAAACTTAACAGGGCGGCATGTGCCGTCTGAACGCGGTTTTTCAAGGGCAGAAACAGGAGGCGGACACGAATGAAAAAGCGCATCATCACCGTCAGCCGCGAGTTCGGCAGCGGCGGAAGAACCATCGGAAAAATGCTGGCAGAGCGCCTGAATCTGAAGTATTACGACAAGGAGCTGGTCAAGCGCATCTCGCTGGAGACGGGCTTTGATCCCAGGTACATCGAGGAGCACGGCGAGTACGCCCAGAGCAAGAGCATCTTCGCCTACATGTTCGGTGCGCAGAGCCACCCGGATGTGATGAAGGGCATGACGCCGGCGGACTTCCTCTGGTGCATGCAGCGGGACATCATCCTGGACATTGCGGAGAAGGAGGAATGCGTCATCGTGGGCAGGTGCGCGGACTACATCCTGCGGGATCGGGACGACTGCCTGAACGTGTTCATCCACGCGCCGAAGGACAAGCGCGCCGAGCGTATTGTGAAGCTCTACGGCGAGAGCGACGTCGCGCCCCAGAAGCGCCTGGACGACAAGGACGCCCGACGCAGGGTCAACTACCGCCACTTCACCGGACAGGAGTGGGGCGTGGCGCAGAACTATCATCTGGCGCTGGACAGCGGCGAACTGGGCATCGAGGGCTGCGTGGATCTGATCGCTGCGGCCTTCCTGCGCGAGGAATAAAAATATGTATTGGGGAACGGGCGCTGCGTGCGTCCGTTCCTTTATTTTTGCGGCGGAATGCAGGAAATCCACGTCCGAAGCGAGAAATGAAAGTAGAAATTTGTCGCCTGTCCGCCGGAGAAATCCTGCGGGCGATGGAGGAAAGCATGAATTTTCTGCACGTATCGGATCTGCACATCGGGAAGAAGCTCTGCGGCAAGTCGCTCATGGACGATCAGCGGCACATCCTCGCGGAGATCCTGGAGATGGCCGCCGCGCCGGAGACCGACGCGCTGCTGGTTGCCGGGGATCTCTACGACAAGTCCCAGCCCTCGGGCGAGGCGGTGGAGCTGACCGGAAGCTTTCTGACGGAGCTTGCGAAGCTGGGCAAGCCCTGCTTCATCGTCAGCGGCAACCACGATTCCCCGGAGCAGGTGGCCTACTGCGAGAGCATCCTGTCGGGCGCGTCGATCTTCGTCTCGCCCGCGTTCAGCGAGGCCCCCGCGCGCCACGTGCTGCGGGATGAATTCGGCGAGGTGCACCTGTACCTGCTGCCCTTCGTGCGCCCGATGCAGGTGCGACGGGCTTTCCCGGAGCGCGCGGCGGAGATTCGCAGCTATGCGGACGCGGTTCGGGTGGCGGTGGAGGAGATGCACGTCGATCCGTCCGCGCGCAACGTGCTGGTGGCGCACCAGTTCGTGCTGGGCACGAGTGCGCCGGAGCTCACCGACTCCGAGGAGCGCATGGTGGGCGGCGTGGACGCGGTGCCCGCGGAGGTCTTTGATATCTTCGATTACGTGGCGCTGGGCCATCTGCACGCGCCCCAGCGGGTGCGGGGCGAGCGCGTGCGCTACGCGGGCTCGCCGCTGAAGTACTCGCTCTCCGAGGAAAAGCAGCGCAAGGCCGCGCTGAAGGTGCATCTGGGCGCGAAGGGGGCGGACGGCGCTCTACTGGAGGTGGAGAAACTGCCCTACCATCCGCTGCGAGACGTGCGCTCTCTGCGCGGAACGCTGGCAGAGCTGACGGCGGACGCGGGCGTGTGCATGGACTACGTGTTCGTGACCCTCACCGACGAGCTGCCACCGCTGGACCCTCTGGGGTCGCTGCTGCAGAGCTATCCCAATCTGGTGCAGTGGCGCATGGAGAACAGCCGGACGGGCGGAAATGCGCCCATTCCGCTGGAGCGCGTGGAGGAAAGGAGCCCGCTGGAGCACTTCGTGCACTTCTTCCGGGCACAGAACAACGGACAGGAGCCCAACGCGGCGCAGATGGCGCTGCTGCGACAGGTCGTGGAGGAAGCGGAGGTGAAGCGGAATGCGTCCCATTGAACTGAAGATGTGCGCCTTCGGGCCGTATGCGGGCGCGGAGACGGTGGACTTCTCCCAGTTCGGCCCCGGCTGCCTGTTTCTGGTGACGGGCGATACCGGCGCCGGCAAGACCTCCATCTTTGACGCGATCAGCTTCGCGCTCTACGGCGAGGCCTCCGGGCGCACCCGCGAGACGAAGGGCTTTCACAGCGACTTCGCGCCCCGCAATGCGGAGACGGTGGTGGAGCTGAGGTTCGAACACGAGGGCAGGATCTACACCGCGCGGCGGAGTCCGGCCTACATGGTGCCCAAGCGCGACGGCAGCGGCGATCGCCTGCACCCCGCCTGGGCGGAGTTGGAGTGCGACGACGGGCGCAGCTGGAGCTCCGTGCGCGAGGTGAACCAGGCGGTTCGGGAGATCCTCGGCCTGACTGCGGAGCAGTACGCTCAGGTGGTGATGATCGCTCAGGGCGAGTTCCAGCGCATTCTGCTGGCCGGGAGCGACGAGCGCCGATCTCTTTTGAGCAAGCTGTTCGGCACGGAAATCTACCGGGACATCGAGCAGCGGCTGAAGGAGCGCAACCGGGAGGCCTTGGCCGAGGTCAACGCCGCGCGGCAGCAGTTCAGCGCCGCATGCAGTCGCGTGCTGCCGGAGGAAGGCGGGGATGGTCTGCTGGAAATGCGGATGCAGAGCCCCGAGCGCGCCGACGAGGTGATCGAATTGCTCACGGCGCAGATAGCTCGGGAAGCGGAGTCCCACGCCGCGGCGGAGGCGGAGCTGTCCCGCTTGAACGCGTCGGCGGGCGCGCTGCGGGAGGAGCTGGCGCGGTCAGACGCGCAGAATGCGGGCGTGCTGCGCCTGCACGATGTGGAGCAGCGTCGAAGAACGGCGATGGAGCGCAAGCCGGAGATCGAGCGCATGCAGGTGGAGCTGGACGATGCGGAGCGCGCGGAGCCGCTGCGGGCCGTGGAGGAGCGCCTGCGTCGGGAGGATGCCGAGCGAATTCGCCTTGAAGGAGAGCTTCAGACTGCACAGTTGAAGTGCGCACAGGCGGAGAAGAATCGGACGCATGCGTCTGAGGCGCTGACTGCGGCGGAAAAGCGGCTTCCCGAACGGGAAAAGCTCAACCTGCGCGCGGAGCAGCTCAACGCGCTGCTTCCGAAGTTCAAACAGGCCCGGGACGCCGCAGGGCTCGCGGAGCGGACGAAGGCTGCGGCTGCGCGCGCCATCGGGGAGATGCGGCGCGCCGAGGAGCATTATCAAAAGCTCCACGCGCTCTACCTGATGGATCAGGCGGGCATCCTTGCGGACAACCTGCGCCCGAACGAAGCCTGCCCGGTGTGCGGCTCCACCGAGCACCCACACCCTGCGGCACACATCGAAAACGCCCCGGACAAGGCGGCGGTGGATGCGGCTGCAGAGCAGCAGAGCGCGGCGGCCCGGAATGCGGAGGCTGCCTCGGCGGCGAGTGCTTCGGCCCAGGAGAAGCTTGCCGCGATTCTGGAGGCGCTGGGCGGCGACGCACCGGAGAACCTTGCGCAGCGGGAGCAGGACTTGCGCCGGGAGTGCGAGGAATGCCGCGCCGAGGCGGAGCGCATCCGCGCGGAACACGCTGCGGCGGACGCTGCGGCGAAGAAAGCGGAGCGCGAACACAGCGCGGCCGTCGCCCATCGGGACGCGATGCACACGGCCTTGCAGCAGCGCAGCGCGTCTGCGGAGGAGGCGGGCAACCTCTGGAAGAACGGCCTGGGCGACAGCGGCTTCATCGACGAACAGGCCTGGCGGAACGCCCTGCGCACGGACGCACAGCGCCGGGGTCTACGCCGGGAGATTGAGAGCTGGCGCTCCGATTGTCAGGCGCTGGCTGCCCAGCAGGAGGATTTGCAGCAGATGTGGGGCGACAAGCAGAGCGTCGATGTGGGCGCGCTGCGGAGTGTGCTGTCCGAACAGGAGAAACAGATCGCTGCGCTGGACGCGCGGGAGCACGTGCTGCTGAACCGCTGCGAGCAGAACCGCGCCGCGCTGGCTGCGATTCAGAGCTGCGCGAAGCGGCTCGACCGCGCCCAGGAGAACTTCGGCAACGTCAATGTGCTCTACCAGACGGCTGCGGGCCAGCTGGGCGGCGCGAACAAGCTGCCCTTCGAGAACTACATCCTGCAATACTACTTCAGCCGGGTCATCGCTGCGGCGAATCTGCGCCTGGAGCGCATGTCCGACGGGCGCTACCTGCTGCGCGGCAAGATCGAGGGCTCGGGCAACGCCAAGAGCGGCCTGGGTCTGCGGGTGCTGGACGCGAACACGAATCAGGAGCGCGAGGTCAGCTCCCTCTCCGGCGGCGAGACCTTCGTGGCGTCGCTCTCGCTGGCGCTGGGCTTTGCGGACGTGGTGCAGGCCGAGAGCGGCAGCGTGCGGGTGGATGCGATGTTCATCGACGAGGGCTTTGGTTCGCTGGACGAGGACACCCTGCGGCGCGCACTGACCACGCTGGAGAACCTCACCGGCGGCGACCGCCTGGTGGGCGTGATCAGCCACGTGGCGGAGCTGCGGGACCACATCGAGCCCCGCATCGCGGTGGAAAAGACCATGCGCGGCAGTCGCGTGCGCGTGCAGGTGTGAGGAGAGTGCATATGCTTACGAAAATTCAGAATGGATGGGTGATCGATCCTGCGAACGGTGTGCAGGAGCTGCGGGATCTGTGGATTATAGATGGAAGGATTGCTTCGGAGCCGGGTGCGCAGCCGGATCGGGTGATTGATGCGACGGGCTGCGTCGTGTGTCCGGGCTTCATCGACATCCACATGCACGAGGACCCGGTGTCGGACGGGCGGATACAGCCGAACATCTTTTTCACCATGCTGCGCATGGGCGTGACCACCGCTGTCGGCGGCAACTGCGGGCTGAACGTGTACGATCCCGTGGCGTACCTCAATCTGGTGGATCGCTGCGGCGCGCCGGTGAATCTGGCGCTCTTTGCCGGACACGAGTTCTTCCGGCATGCGGCGGGCGGCACGGATCGCTATGCGCCGCTGAATGATGCGCAGATCGAACGGCTGTGCCGGGGCATCGGAGATGCGCTGGCGGGCGGCTGCGTGGGGCTGTCGCTGGGGCTGCGCTACGTGCCGGGAACGGACGCGCGGGAGCTGAATGCGGCGCTGGACTGCTGCGTGCCGCTGGGCAGACAGGTCTCCGTGCACCTGCGGGACGATGCGGATCAGGTCTTTGCGGCCATTGACGAGGTGGCCCAGCCCTGCAGTGAACGGAAGTTGCGGCTCCAGATCTCCCACATCGGCTCCATGGCGGGCTTCGGGCAGATGGCGGCGGCGCTGAAGCAGATCGATGCTTATCGCGCCGGAGGTCTGGACGTGGCCTGCGACTGCTATCCCTACTTCGCCTTCTCCACGCGCATCGGCGAGACCACCTACGACGACGGCTGGCTGGAGCGCTATCACTGCGACTACGGGGCCTGCCGCATGACCGAGGGCAGGTATGCCGGACAGGCCTGCACCGCCGAGACCTTTGCGGAGGTGCGCCGGGACTTCCCGGAGTGCATCACGGTCTGCAACGTCATGCGGGAGGCGGACGTGCGCATGGCGCTGGCCCACCCCTGGGTGCTGCCCGCATCGGACGGTCTGCTGGACGGAGATGCGGGGCATCCCCGGGCGGCGAGCACCTTTCCGCGCTACCTGCGTGCGTTTGCCGGGGACGATCTGTATGAGGGCATCCGCAAGTGCAGCGCCCTGCCCGCACAGCGTCTGGGCCTTATCAACAAGGGTCGTCTCAATCCCGGCGCGGATGCGGACGTGGTGATCTTCCGCCCCGATGCGCTGCGGGATCGCGCCACCTTCGACGAACCTACCCTTGCGCCCGAGGGGATCGAGTGGGTGTTCGTCGCCGGGGAACCTGCGCTGCACCGGGGAGAGTTGCTCAATGGGAACCTTGGCCGCGCGGTGCGGGCGTGATTTGGAGGGAAATGCAATGCAAGCGGAGATACTGGCCGGACTGACGGCAAGGGACGATAAATCTGCCTACGCACTGGCGGATAGGATCGTCGCGGAGAGCCGGGAAGCGAACGCGTGGTACGCATACCTGGATGATTTTGCCGCGCTGCTGGAGCATCCGAAGTCCTATGTGCGGAACCGGGCGCTGCACATCCTCGCGGCCAATGCGCGCTGGGACGAAGAAAACCGCCTGGATGCGGTTCTGCCCGGCTTCCTTTCGCACATCACGGATGACAAGCCCATCACGGCGCGGCAGTGCGTTCAGGCGCTGGCGGAGCTGGGAACGGCGAAGCCGCAGTACATCCCAGAGATCCTGCGGAGTCTGGAGAGCGCCGACCTGAGCAGATACAGGGACAGCATGCGTCCGCTGATCGAGCGGGACATTGCAGAGACAGCGGCGGCATTAAAGTCCCGGCAATGATAAAGAACAGCCCGCAGATCACGTTTGCGATCTGCGGGCCAATTTTTGTATTGGATTACTTCTTGCTCTTGATGTACTCGTCGATGGCGGCGGCGGCGTTCTTGCCCGCGCCCATGGCGAGGATGACGGTGGCCGCGCCGGTGACGGCGTCGCCGCCGGCGTACACGCCCTCGCGGCTGGTGAGGCCGTCCTCACCCTGGGTGACGATGCAGCCGTGCTTGTTGGTGTCCAGGCCGGGGGTGGTGGAGCGGATCAGCGGGTTCGGGCTGGTGCCCAGGGCCATGATCATGGTGTCGATGTC
>JBJEJN010000039.1:0-18862 GCA_051878085.1 Aristaeellaceae bacterium
CGCGCCCCGGTCGAAGTCCTGCACCGCCGCCGCCAGAATCTCCGATGCGCTGGCCGACATGCCGTTGATCAGCACCACCAGCGGGACATCCCAATACTCCGCGTCCGAGCTGTAGGTGATGCGCTCCCCCGCGCGGTTCTCCACGTAGACCACCGTGCCCTCCGGCAGCAGCAGATCCGCAATCTCCACCACGTCGCTCAGCAGTCCGCCGGGATTGTTGCGCAGATCTACCACCAGGCCCCGAACGTTTACCGCTTGCAGCTCCTCCATGGCCGCGCGGAAGCCCTCCACGTCATCACCGCTGAACTGGCAGATCTCGATATAGCCGATGTTGCCCTCCAGCACGGCGGAATTGACGTTGGAGACGTGCACGTCGCCGCAGGTCAGCATGAGCTCGAGCAGTTCGTCCTCCCGGCGCAGCTGGAGCTCCACCGTGCTGCCGCTCTCGCCGCGCATGCGGTCCACCGCGTCGCTGAGCTCCTCCGCGCTGCCGCCGCTGACCGGCACGCCGTCCACGGCGACGATCCGGTCGCCCGCCTGCGCGCCCGCAGCGTCCGCAGGGCCGCCCTCGTAGACGCGAATGATCTCGATCTCGCCGTCCGCGTTGTTCTGCACCAGGATGCCCAGGCCGCTGTACATGCCCTCGCTCTGCGCGTCGTGGCGCTGCAGCTCGTCGGGCGTGTAGTAGAAGGTGTAGGGATCCTCCAGCGCGTACATCATGCCCCGGATTGCGCCCTCGATCAGCACGTCCTCGTCCACCTCCTGATAGTAATCCTCCACCAGCGTGCTGCGAATGGCCTCCAGCCGCGCATAGCGGGAGAGCAGCTCCCCCACTCTGCCGACCCTGCCCGAGAGCAGCAGCACCGTGGTTGCACCCGCGGTGCAGGCGATCACCAGCACCCACATCAGCGCCAGCAGCAGCGCATTTCTTTTTCTCATGCCCGCCTCCTTGATATATGTTATGGAAAACGCGACGGCCTGACTGGCCGTCGCGTCCGGTCTTTCCTATGGATTCTATGTTCTCCGATTCCGGCGGATTACAGCCGGTTTTTGCGGGGCGTGGTGTTCTTTCCCAGCAGCATCATCATCTTGAAGGTGACCGCGTCGTCGAAGTTGCGCAGATCCAGGCCGATGGCGCGCTGCACTTTCTCCAGGCGGTACACCAGCGTGTTGCGGTGGATGTAGAGCTTGCGCGCGGTCTCGGACAGGTTCAGGCTGTTGTCAAAGAAGGCCTCGATGGTGTGCACCATCTCGTCGTTGAACAGCCGCGCCGTCTTGCGGTTGAAGATCATGGAGTTGTAGCTGCTGCACATGTCGGTGGGCACGTCGCTGAGGAAGCGCTCCAGCAGCAGGTTGCGGTACACGAACACGTTGCGGTTGCTGTGGTAGATGCGGCCGACGTTGATGGCGCTGCGGGCTTCCTCGTAGGCCTCCGGGATGCTGACGAGATCGTCGCGCGGGTTGGAGATGCCGACGTACACCGCCGTGCCGTTCTCCGTGAGGAAGCTCATCTCGATGGCCTTGGCGTACTCCTCCAGCTCGGCGAAGTTGACCTCCTCATCCACGCCCTTGAGCATGGCCAGGGAGTGACGGCCGACCTCAGCCAGCAGGTCGCCCTCGTCGTCCTTGCTGTCGTTGAGAATCTGCATGGCGGCCTCCGCCTCGATGTCCACGAAGTAGAAGTACAGCACGCAGCGCTTCTTTTCCACCGGGATGTTGTGCTCGGCGGCCAGCGCCTCAAACTCGGCGCTCTCGATTTCGCCGCGCAGCATCAGCCGCAGGGACTGCTCGCAGCTGGTGTGGCTCATGTCCTCGCGCAGGATCAGGTTGATCAGCTCCGCGCAGAGCACAGCACATTTTTTAATTTCTTCGCTGTCGCCCTGCAGGCAGATATAGATCGGCTGCTCCTCGGAGGTGCCGATCAGCGTCACGCCGCCGTAGATCAGCGGCATGGTGGGATTGGTGCGCATCGGTTCGGGCAGATTGAACACGCGCTGATCACCCTCCGGCAGAATCACATTGCCGTTGGCGTCCAGCAGCAGCGCGGAAAGGTCGATCATATCCAGAATGCGGGCAATTTTGATGGTAATTCGATGATCCAGATACATAATTTCCACTTGCCTTTCTGTGTAGATTGACGAAAATAAGCTCAACACAGCTCGAATTATATTCCGATTTGTGCAAACCGTCAAGCAATTTCCTGTTTCGTTTGGGAATATCTTGTAAATTTCGGGTCAAAAATCGTTTTCTATTTCATGCTTGCGCCACCCACCGGCCGCCGTATCTCCAACAAAAAACCGCCCCATACGGAGCGGTTCTGATGGATAAATTACTTTACGGCTGCCTTTGCCTTCTCAGCCAGGGCTGCGAACGCTGCGGGATCAGAGATGGCCAGCTCGGAGAGCACCTTGCGGTTGATGTCCACGCCGGCGACCTTCAGGCCGTTCATCATCTTGGAATAGGACAGACCGTTGAGGCGGGCCGCCGCATTGATGCGGGCGATCCACAGGCGACGGAAGTCGCGCTTCTTCTGCTTGCGGCCGATATATGCATAACGCAGGGAACGGCGAACCTGTTCGCTGGCTGCACGATACTGTTTGCTCTTCGCGCCAAAGTAACCCTTGGCGAGCTTCATTACCTTACGCTTTTTCTTCTGTGCGTTCACCGCACGCTTAACTCTTGCCATTCTTGATTCGCCTCCTTACTTGTACGGGATCAGTTTCTTCATGGTCGCGCCTTCGGTCTTGGTCAGGTACGCGGCCTTGCGCAGGTTACGGGTGCGCTTGGTGGGCTTCTTGGTCAGAATGTGACGCTTGAAGGCCTGCGCATGCTTCACCTTACCGGATTTGGTCAGATTGAAGCGCTTCGCAGCGCCCTTATGGGTTTTCTGCTTGGGCATGGGGGTTTCCTCCTCTCATCTGTGGCTATGCGTTAATTCGCATCCTTGGGGGCAATGAACATCGACATGTTGCGGCCTTCGATCATCGGCTGTGTGTCAATTGTTCCATAGTCCTTGATTCGCTCCGCAAAATCGCGCATGACCTCGCGTCCGATTTCGGAGTGGGTGATCTGGCGACCACGGAAGCGGATCGTTACCTTTACCTTGTTGCCATCCTGAAGGAATTTGATGGCGTTCTTCACGCGAACGTCGATATCGTGATCCTCGATGGTAGCGGAAAGGCGCACCTCTTTAACCTCAATGACCTTCTGATTCTTGCGAATCTCACGCTCACGCTTGGACTGCTCGAAGCGGTACTTGCCGTAGTCCATGAGCTTGCAGACCGGCGGTTTGGCCTGCGGCGCGATCTTGACCAGGTCGAGCTGCTGCTCGTCAGCCAGGTTCAAAGCCTGCCGGATGGGCATAACGCCCAGCTGTTCGCCGTTCTGATCCACGACGCGCACCTCGCGGTCGCGAATCTCCTCGTTAATCATGAGATCGTTAATAAGGATGCACCTCCCATAAAAGTTCAGGTAATGAAAAAGAGCAGCGCGCAGCGCCACTCTTCAAACACCCATGCAGGGTTATTTTCATAGGAACCGATGCATTGTTCACGCACGGTGAGAAGTGGACGCTTCTGCTTACTGGATTATTATAGCATGCTCCCCCCGTCCATGCAAGGAGATTTTGCGTTAAGTTTTGCCTCAGCTGCGAATCCTCCCCACGAGACTGAATACGAGGAAGGCGCACAGGTTGACCAGCACGATGCCCGCGCCCGCCGGAATGGAATACAGGCAGGAGAGCATGATGCCGATGACGAAGCACAGCACGGAGATCACCGCCGAGGAGATCAGCACATGGCGGAAGCGGGAGAACACCCGCATGGAGGTCAGCGCCGGGAAGATGATGAGGCTGGAGATCAGCATGGTGCCCATCATGCGCATGCCGATGACGATGGTCACCGCCGTCAGTATGGCGATGAGCATGTTGTACAGCCCCGCGCGCGTACCCGTGGCCCGGGCGAAGGGCTCGTCGAAGGTCACGGCAAAGATGCGATTGCAGAACAGCACGAACAGCAGCAGCACCGCTGCGGACAGGCTGACCGAGAGGATCACGTCCGCCGAGCTCATGGCCAGGATGCTGCCGAACATGTAGTTCATCACGTCCACATTCATGCCGCTGGTGAGGGACGTGACCAGCACGCCCACCGCCAGCGCACCGGTGGACAGGAGCGCGATGGCCGCGTCGCCCCGGATGCTGCTGCCCTCGTTGAGCCGCAGGATCAGGAAGGCCAGCGCGATGACGACCACCAGCGTGAACGGAAGCGGCGACGCGGAGATCGCGCCGCACAGCCCCGCGATGCCCTCGCGCAATCCCAGCGGCAGGAATTCCGGCAGGGATTGTGCCGTCACGAAGCCCAGCGAAGCCGCGATGGACAGCGCGCCGAAGCCCACGTGGGACAGGCCGTCGCCGATCATGGAATAGCGCTTGAGCACCAGGGTCACGCCCAGCAGCGCCGCGCACAGCGACACCAGCACGCCGACGATCAGCGCGCGCTGGATGAAGCGGTACTGCAGATAGAGCCCCGCTTCCTGAACCGCCGCCGCAAGCGCATTGAAGTTGAACACCACCAGCAGCGCGACGAGCACGATCAGCGCAGCCAGCGTCACCGCCGCAGCGCGCCTGCTGCGCTGGCCCTTCGCCGGCGCTGTGAGCAGGCTCTCGAGAAATCTGCCCATCACTCCACCATCCCTTCCATGCGCTGCCGCCGGTATTCCTCGATGGAACCGCAGAAGCTGACGCCGCGATCCACCACCAGCACCTTGTTGGCGTCCGCCATCGAGCCGTGCAGGTCGTGGGAAACCATGACGACGCTGACCCCGTGCTCACGGTTGAGCCGCCGGATCAGGCCGTAGAGCTCCTGGGTGGAGCCCGGATCCAGGCCGGTCACCGGCTCGTCCAGCAGCAGCAGGGCGTCCGTGGCGCACAGCGCGCGCGCCAGCAGCACGCGCTGCTGCTGACCACCGGAGAGCGTGCGGTAGGACTTCTCGCTCAGGTTTTCGATGTCCAGCAGCGCCATCTTCTCGTGGGCCTTGCGCTGGAGGTTCTTTCCATAGAAGAAGCGCGATCCCAGCTGGTTGATGCAGCCGGAGAGCACGACCTCCTCCACGGAGGCCGGAAAATCCCGCTGCACCGCCGTCTGCTGGGGCAGATAGCCGATCTGGTTGCGCTTCAGGCCGTCGCCGTAGCGCACTGTTCCGGCGCAGGGATGCACCAGGCCGAGCATGGCGCGCATCAGCGTGGACTTGCCGGAGCCGTTCTCTCCGATGAGAACCATGTAGTCGCCCCGGTTCACCTGGTAGCTGACGTGCTCCACGGCGGGAACGCCCTCAAAGGCGATGGTCACATCCCGCAGGGTGATCAGGGCCATGCTCCGCGCCTCCTTTCTGTTCCGACGCGCAGCGCGCGCAGATGCCCACGAGGATGGTCTCCCGGGGATCGACCTGGAAATTGTGCTCCGTGCGGATGTGCTGCGCCAGCGAATTCATCAAATCGCAGTTGACGTGGTAGAGCTTGCCGCAGCTCTTGCACATCATGTGAAAATGCGCGTCGCATTCGGAGCTGTCGGCGATGTGCTGGTACTGCATCACGCCCTGGGCGCTCTGGTACTTGCGCACCCTGCCCTGCTCGGCAAGCTGCTCCAGAAAGCGGTACACGGTGGTGCGGCCGATCTTCTCGCCGTGCTCCTCCATCTCAAAGACCAGCTCGTCCACGGAGTAGTGCTCCAGGTCGTGCTGCTTGAGAAAGGCCAGCATCTCCCGCTTCTGCCGCGTGTTGTACTCCCCGCGCATCTCAGTTCAAGCCCTCCTGAAGCGCCGCGACGTTGCGCTGCATCAAGCTTACGTAGGTCTCGCCCGCGGCGAAATCGCTCTCCGTCACATTCTGCATGGAGTAGAAGGTGCGCACCTGCGCGCCCGTCTCGGCGGAGATGGCCTGTGCCGTCCGTCCGTTGCTCAGTTCCAGCACGTAGATCACGGGAATGCCATCGGAGACCACGCGGTCGATCAGCGCGGCGATGGTCTTTGCGCTGGGTTCGCTCTCTGAGGAGCAGGACGGGAAGGCCGCGCACCAATCCAGGCCGTACTCCCTTGCGAAGTACAGCAGCGGAAAGCGATCCGCGAAGATCACTTCCCGGCGCGCGGCATTTGCCACCACATCCCGAATCTGCGCATCCAGCGTTTCGATTTCCGAGATATAGGCCGAAGCGTTTTCGCGATAGAGCGCCTCGTTCTCCGGATCGATTTCACACAGCGCGTCCGCCATCGCGTTCACCATGGCACAGGCATTGACCGGAGACGTCCAGATGTGCTCGTCGTACTCTACCTCGTCGTGATGCTCGTCCTCCGCACCGTGGTCGTGCTCCGCCTCGATGCCCTCCACGCAGTCGAAAAAGCGCAGGGTTCGGGGCGCGTCGGCGCCAAAGGAGCTGAGGATGTCCGTCACCCATGCGTCACTCTCGCCGCCCACATACGCGAAGAGATCGCAAGCCGCCAGCGACAGGATGTCCGACGGCGTGGGCTCAAAGGCGTGCACCTCTGCGCCGGGCTTGATCAAAAGTTGAATCTCCGCCCGATCTCCCGCAACGGCGCGCGCAACGTCGTAGCAGGGAAAGCTGGTGCAGACGATGCTGCGCTTCTGCTCCGCCGCATGCGCCGTTTCCAGCGCGCAGGCAGTCAGTGCAAGCAGCAGTGCGATGCAAATGAGGGTTTTGAGCTTCCGCATGGATTGTCTCTCCTAAAATCGATTTTGAAATTCAATTCCGATTTCATATTATAATGCCCCGTGCGGCGCTTGTCAATTCATTCTCCCGCATTCGCCGGAAAAACTTGTGTGAATTGTGCGTCTCTAGGCATGAGAAAGGAGCTCCGCCGAAGCGGAGCTCCTCAACAGATCAACCCAGGATAATTCCAATGATGATGGTGATGACAAGCAGCGCTGCCACGACGCCGACGATGATGTCCATCGTGCGAAGGGAGACGTGAATCTTGTCATACAGCCGGCCGCGGCTGCGGTAGGTTCGGGCGAACTTCTCGTCCCCCGTCTCCTCCAACAGCTTCTCCTGAAAAGCTGCCTTTGAGGAAGGCTGTGCGTTCTGCGCGGCGCTCTCCATCTCGGCGCGGGTACGCCGGCTGGAACGATCCAGTCCATCGTGGAAGAATGCCATCTTACTTCTTCGCGATGTACTTGCGCACATCGATGGCAACTGCCAGGATGATGATCAGACCGCGGACAACGTACTGCAGATAGGGGTTGACGCCCAGGAACTGTAGCGAGTAGTTGATGGCCTGCAGGATGATCGCGCCGATGACGACGCCCTGAATGGTACCGACGCCGCCGGAGAAGGAGACGCCGCCGACGACGACTGCGGAAATCGCGTCGGTCTCATAGTTGATACCGGTGTTCGCGCCAACGGAGGTGATACGCGCAGCCTCCAGGAAGGCGGAGGTACCGTAGAGGATACCGGCGATCAGGTAAACCAGCATGATGGTCTTGGCAACGTTGACGCCGGAGACGGCAGCCGCTTCGGTGTTGCCGCCGACAGCGAACATGTTCTTGCCCAGGCGGGTCTTGTTCCAGACGAACCACATGATGATCGCAATGACCAGGAAGTAGATGACAACCAGCGGAATCTTCAGGCCGCCGATGGTCAGGTTGCCCGCTGCGAAGTTCAGGAAGTTCTGATCAAAGGTGGACAGCGCCTGCGCGGTGCCGGAGGGCTGGGACTCGATGAACAGGCAGTTGCAGCCGTAGGCGATCAACTGCGTGCCCAGCGTGATGATGAACGCATGCAGGTGCAGCTTGGCAACGCCGAAGCCGTTGATCAGCGAGAAGATCACCGCAACGCCGATGGAGGCCAGCAGCGGCACGAACAGCGGAAGCTGATGGGTCATCTGCGGGAACATGCGGGAGGAGTAGGTCACGGACTGCACCAGAGCTGCGGTCACGGCTGCGGAGAGACCCAGCACGCGGCCGATGGAGAGGTCGGTACCGGCCAGCACGATCAGGCCCGCGCAGCCCAGCGCCAGAATACCCTTGGTGGAAGCCTGTTTCAGGATGTTCAGGATGTTGACGGGATCCAGGAAGTTGGGCTTCACCAGGCAGACGACAACCAGAATGGCAATCAGGATGATATACAGGGCATAATTCAGGAAGAACTCGCCAACCTTTGCAGCCTTGGGGCTGACCTTGATGCCGCCCTTCTTGCTCTTCTTGGAGTCGTCCATAAGCTGGATGAACAGGATTGCGCCGCCCGCGATGATCAGCACGATGCCGATCCACAGGAACATGATGGCGTTGTTGAACAGGGTGGTGGAGAAGCCTGCGTTGGTCTTCAGGTTCTCAAAGCCCTTCTTGAACAGCTCGATCATGGGGGTGTCGGCCTTCAGCGCCTCAACCTCGGCCTCGCTGCAGCCCAGCGCCTCGGTGACGGACTTCATCAGGATTTCAGCCTGGATGGCCTCCTCCTGCGCGTCGTCCTTCTTGATGGCCTCGGCCTCTTCCTCGGTCACGCCCTGCGTCTCCATGACGTAGGAAACGAAGGTATCCTTCTTCTTGGACTTGGTCAGCAGCTCGTCAAACACGACGCGGTCGGAAACAACCGCCTCTACCTCAGCAGCATCCAGGCCGAGGCTCTTGGTCAGGTACTTCGTGTAGGTATCCGCGCTCAGGCCGCGCTGGATTTCGGTGATGCTGTCCGTGTCAAGGATGTAATTGATGGTGTCGGGCTTCTTGCATCCGAGCATCGTGGTCGCATCATTGTAGATGCCCTGGCCCTTCTGACCCAGCACGACGCAGACGATACCGGCGATGACCAGCACAACTGCGATCAACGCAGCGACCAGCCGCTTGGTATTTTTCATAGTCTATTCCCTCTTTCAGAGCAGATTTTGAAGTTCAACTGTTCTTTTCCTCAGACGTACTTCGCAGCGAGCGCGAGGATGGTCTCCTGCTCGCCCGGAACGCCGCCGAAATCCTTGCCTCTTTCGACGATGCCCGCCAGCTTGCCGTTGGACATGACCAGGATGCGGTCGCAAATGCCGATCAGCTCCGGCATTTCGGAAGAAACCATCATGACGCCCTTTCCCTCGCTTGCCAGCTTCAGGATCAGCTGATAGATTTCATACTTCGCGCCGACGTCGATGCCTCGGGTGGGCTCGTCCAGCAGCAGCACCTCCGGGTTGGTCAGCAGCCAACGGCCGATGATGACCTTCTGCTGGTTGCCGCCGGAGAGCGACTTGATCAGTGTGCGCGCGTTGGGAGTCTTGACGCGCATGGACTCGATCACCCACTTGGTATCCTTGCTCATCTTCCGGTTGGAGAGCAGCAGCTTGCCGTAAGCGCGGATATTGGCGATGGTGGAGTTGAAGTTGATGCTCGCCAGCGGGAAGATACCGGTCGCGCGGCGCTCCTCCGTCAGCAGCGCAAAGCCGTTGCGCTGGGCCTCGAAGGCGGAGGCGTTGTCCACGACCTTGCCGTTGAGCGTGATTTCACCGGACTCGCGGGTGAAATAGCCGAATATGGTATTCAGCAGCTCGGTACGGCGGGAACCAACCAGGCCGGCCACGCCCAGAACCTCGCCCTTGCGCAGCTCGAAGCTGACGTCGTGGCAGGTGGGCTCGTACCTGCCCGTGAGGTTTTTGACGGTCATCAGCACCTCGCCGGGCGTGTTCGTCTTGGGCGGGAAGCGGTTGTCAAAGGAACGATTGACCATCAGGCGAATGATCTCATCCGTCGTCAGCTCCGCCGCCGGCCGGGTCGCGACCCATTGGCCATCTCGCATGATGGTGACGTCATGAGAGATGCGCAGGATCTCATCCATCTTATGAGAGATGTAGATGATGCCAACGCCCTGCGCGGTGAGCTTCTCGATGATCTTGAACAGATGCTCAACTTCGTTCTCGGTCAGAGAGGAGGTGGGCTCGTCGAGCACCAGGATTTTTGCATTATAAGAAACCGCCTTGGCAATTTCAATCATCTGTCGCTGGGATACCGACAGATTGCCGATGATCGAACGCGGATCGACGTCGATCTCAAGATCCTTAAACACTTCCTGGGTATCGCGGTACATCTTGCGACTATCGACAAAGCCATTTTTGATCGGGAATCTGCCAAGCCAGACATTTTCCATTACATTGCGGCGCAGAACCTGGTTCAGCTCCTGATGAACCATGGCGACGCCGTTATCAAGCGCATTGCGGGGATTGGTAAAGGCGACCTCTTCCCCATTGACCTTAATTGTGCCTTCATCCTTCGTATAAATGCCAAACAGGCATTTCATCAGCGTGGACTTACCCGCGCCGTTTTCGCCCATCAGGGCATGGACGGTACCGGGACGCAGCTTCAGCTGTGCATGATCCAAAGCCTTGACGCCCGGAAACTGCTTGACAATACCTTCCATCTCAAGCAGATAGGTGGATTGCTGCATTCTAATCACCGCACTTTTTCGTCTGAATTATGAAGAAGAGGCGCCGGAAAGCCTGCGCTTCCAGGCGCCTCATCCATAGCCGGTTTACAAACCGGCTGCTATCAAATCATTCTAAGGTCTGAATTATTCGACCTCGGTGATCTTGGCGTAGGGGATACGGACGGAGTAGCCGTCAGCAGCGTACTCATAGTCGGTGCCGTCCAGCCAGCTACCGGTCTCGAGGTAGTTCAGGGCGATCATCACGTTGGCATAGCCCATCGCGTCGCCGTCCTGCTTGACGGTAGCGGTCATCTTGCCGGCCTTAATGGCTTCCAGAGCGGATGCGGTCGCGTCAACGCCGATGACGATGATGGACGGATCTCCCTCGTTGCCGGTGTTGTAGCCGAACGCGTTCATGGCGGCGACAACGCCGGTGCCCATGTCGTCGTTGTTAACGAACACGACTTCGATGTTGCCCTCGGTGGCGGTCCAGGTGGGAGTCATCTTCTCCTGCGCCTGAGCGGTATCCCAGTTGGCAACGATGATGTACTCGTCCAGAGCCGGCTCGAGCGGCACGCCCTGAGCAACAGCGGTCTCCTCGGAGTACTGGGTGCGGGCGATCGCTTCGGGGTTGTTGGGCTCGCCCATGAACTCTACGAACTGAACCTTGCCATCGCCGTTTGTGTCGATGGAGGTGGGATCAGCTGCCCACATCTCGGCCAGGATTTCGCCCTGCATGTCGCCAGCCTCGCGCGGGGTGGTACCGATGAAGATGGAGCCGGAGTCGACAACGACGGACTGCACGGTCTCAGCGGAGGGCTCCTTGTTGTAGAACAGGAAGGGGATGCCCGCCTCGGTGAACATGTCAACCAGCTGCTGGCCGGAAGCGACCTCAGCCAGGTTGATGATCACGAAGTCCGGCTTCTCGCCGACCAGCATGGTGGCCTGCTCAACCTGCTTCGCCATATCGTCGGCAGCGTCGTACATGGTGAACTTGATGTTGTACTCGCCTTCCTCGTTCAGCTCATCGACGGTCGCCTGCATTGCCTGACGCACGGAGGATCCGTAGGTGTCGTCATACTTCCAGATCAGGGCGCGGATGTCGTACTCCTTGACTTCCTCGGCGAAAGCGCCAACAGCGGACAGAGCCAATACCAGTGCCAAGAGAACTACCAGAATTTTCTTCATAGATAAATTCCTCCTTGTTGTTTTGTTATTCCAGGGGCACAAGCCTCCGTATAACCAGCTCGATGCGGGCGTCCCTTCCGGCGACCGCTGTGGAAAATGCATCCGGAATCGGGATGATCTTCCACCAAACGCACATAATGTTATATGGATATTCTAGCGCATATCGTCAGAAATGTCAAGGCAATGCGAATATTTGCGTAAAAAAAGATACTGATGACGCAATAATTTTGCCTTATTTGACAATTGAAGGCGGACGGTGCAAACGCAGACATCGGTGCCGTGCAATCCAGACTTCGGTTTGTTTTGATTGCTCTTACGCTTCAGAATCCGCTCCAATTCCAGACTTCGGTCTGTTATAATCCTGAATGCGCAACATTCGCTTGAAAAAAACGTCAGGAATAGTCGCGCGTCATCCGGCCCATTCTAAGCGTGACCGACCGACAGGGAGTGAAAAAGATGCAGAATCAGAATTCCATGCTTCTAAGCAAAAGCCTGACCATACTGGGCGATCAGATGCAGCATGAATTCGTCGCCTGCAAAAAGGCCGCGTTTTATGCCAACAGCTTCAGTGATCCGCAGCTACAGGCGGTCGCGAATCAGCTGGCCACAGATCACCGCCAGCGCTTCGACCGGCTGTTCAACTACCTCAACAGCCACGCCTGAGGCACCCTCGCCCACGGAGAAGGAGGAAGTCAGATGAACAACACTGCAACGGGATCCTGCACCCTCAGCGATCAGGATCGCATGGAGGATCTGCTCGCGCAGGAAAAATACCTGATCGACGGATACTCCACCTTTATCCCTGAAGCAGCCTGTCCGGAACTCAGACAGGTCCTGTGCGACAATCTCAACGGCTGCTTCAACAACCAGTACGCCGTCTTTGACAAGATGAGCCAGCTCGGTTGGTATCCCGCAAAGAGCGCACCGCAGGCGGACATCGACGAAGCGATGCAGAAGTCTGCGCAGCTCAAGCAGCAGCTGGGCTAACCAGCGCCTTCCGGGTCAAACTCGGTTCAGAATAGAAAACGCCGGCCGGTCGGCAGCCCGAATTTGAGAGATTCGGGCTGTCTCTGTTTTCTACCTATATATTGTAGGAATCTCTGCTTTTCCGCGAAATGCATATGGACTTTTCCAACAGTGCTGTGCTATAATACATCCGTATTCTTATACGGAGGGTGATTGTCATGGGAAAGATTATTCAGGAATTCAAGGAGTTTGCGTTCAAGGGCAACGTCATCGACATGGCCGTCGGCGTTGTCATCGGTTCCGCATTTACCGGAATCGTCACCAGCGTCGTCAATGATCTCTTCACTCCCCTCATTGCAAAACTGACCGGCAGCGTGGACTTCACCGCGCTCGCGATTCCGCTCGGCGAGGGCGCGGAGGCCCCCACCATCGCGCTGGGCAGCTTCATTCAGGCCGTCATCAACTTCTTCCTGATCGCAATCTGCGTGTTCGCCTTCGTGAAGTTCGTGAACAAGCTGCGCAAGCCCAAGGCTGCGCCCGTCGAGAAGCCGCAGCGCCTCTGCCCCTTCTGCAAGAGCGCCATCGCCGACGACGCCACGCGCTGCCCGCACTGCACCTCTCAGCTGGACTGAGCTGAAGCGCGTCATCGCGCACAAATTGCGACGGAAGCTGCAATACCCGCAAGCGCGTCTGCTTCCGACTGAAACCTGCCGTGAATCAGCAAACGGAGCGTCGCAAGGGCGCTCCGTTTTCATATAGGAGGAAGGCATATGCGCCGCCGAATCGCCAACAAGATCAACCTGCAGAAAATCACAGGCTTCGCCATCGCCGTCAACGCGGTGCAGATCGTCTGCGCCCTCGCCATACTGCTCTACGCCATCTTCAATCAGAATTTCACCATCCCGGAGAGCGCCGAGATCGCGCTGGTGGCCTTCGCTGCGGCGCTGGTAATCTGGGGCGCGGTCGTGGACATCCGCGACGCGATCGTCACCCGCAAGGTGGAGGATCAGCGCCGGATGCTGGAGGAGGCCTATCGCCAGCTGGAGGATCTGAACCGCACGCTGCGTGCCCAGCGCCACGACTTCAAGAACCACCTCCAAGTGGTCTACAGCCTCACCGAGATGGCCGCCTATGACGACGTGCAGGAGTACGTGCAGCGCATCTATGAGGACGTGCAGTCCGTGGGCAACCACATCCGAACCTCCGTTCCGGCGGTGAACGCATTGATCTCCGCCAAGGCAGCCGACTGCGCCGAGCGCGGCATCGCCTTCCACAGCGACATCCAGTCCCAGTGGGAGCAGGTACAGATTCCCGGCTGGGAAATGTGCCGCATTCTGGGCAACCTGGTGGACAACGCCATGGACGCCGTGCTCGAAAGGAAGGATCGGGAGCCCTGGGTTCGGGTGTACATCGGCGAGGACATCCGCTGCTGGAAGCTGGAGGTGTCGAACAACGGCCCTGAGATTCCCGCGTCCCGGCGGCGCGAAATCTTCCAGCCCGGCTTCACCACGAAATCCGCCGGGCACGGAAACGGCCTGAGCATCGTGTCGGATCTACTGGAGAAGTACAGCGGCGAACTGCGCCTGACCAGCGACGCGGAGATCACGCGCTTCTCCTGCACTTTTCCCAAGTGCGCGGCCAAGCCCTGAACGCGCCGTTGCATCCAAATACGCATATGCAGAGAATCGGGGAGCCGGCGCTGTGCCCGTCTCCCCGATTCTCTGCTTTTCCTATTTTGCTTTTCCGTTGGATTTGGCGATTTCCCGCAGGATCGCATTGACAATCGCGATCGTCACCGGGATGCCGCCCTTCTTGCCGCGCACGACGATGGACGTCAGATCGCTGTCCATCAGCCGCTCCTTGAGCTGCACGACGCTCGCGAAGCCCGTGGAGGCCGCCAGCACGCACACATCGCTCATCGGCTCGTGCTGTCTGCGCCGGATCATCCGATTGATGGCCGCGGGCGCGCTGCCCACCACCATCAGCTTGGGCCCGTTGATCGCAAGTCCATAGTCCACGGCGATTTCGGCGCGGGTGATGCGCCGCTGCTCCGCCAGAGAAATCACCTGCGGTTCATCGATAAAGCAGGCGATCTTTGCACCCTTGTTCCCCATCAGATTGACATCAATTCCGTTGGCGACGAGGGTCGTATCGGTGATAATGGTGCCGCCCATCTCGATCAGACGCTTGATGTGCGTCAGTGCCGTTGGGCTGAAATAAATGCTTTGGGCCAGCGTAGCGTCATTGGTCTCGCGCTCTATATCCGCAAATATGGAGGAAAGCTCCTGCGTCATATAGGGCATCCCGACGTTATGACGGCTTCCATCGCCCGGTGTTCTACGAATCAATCGTTTACACTCCTCATAACCTGTTTTGCAATCGTTTTTCAAATTTAATTAAGTGAATGAATCCCTATGTAGTATCATATTAAACAATTCTTGCCAAAAAGTCAAGATACAAAGCCACAGAATCCAATATTTAACCTTATTCTAATTTGAAGCTCCGATAATTTCAATACAAGGACGCAAATTACGTCAGATTCTCGTTAATAAATCCCGTTAATTTATAAATGCATGAACGAATTCGATATACAGGCGCATTGTGACGGATCTCCAGAGGCCGCACTGTCCATGAAAGAAACGGACGTTGAAGGTGTCTGCCTTCAACGTCGCGCATCCTCTCAGGTTCCCCCGATTGGAGATTATTGATATTGCTGTGCGGGCCGCACGATGGCACAGCCGGTTTCCCTGTCGAAGCCCTCCAGAATCAGCAGCGAATTTGCACCCTTCACACGCTTCTCCTGGGGCGTTGCGGTGGCGATCATCACGCACACGCCGACGACCTCCGCCTGGAACTCGCGCATCATGTCCACCATGCCCTGAAGGGTTCCGCCGCCCTTCATGAAGTCGTCCACGATCAGCGCCTTTTGGCCGGGATTGACCGCGCGGCGCGCCAGCGCCATGGTCTCGATGCGCTCGTTTCCGCCGCCTGCGATGTAGTTGATCTTCACGGCGGAGCCCTCGTAGGCGCGGCTGTCGCGGCGGGCGATCACCAGCGGCACGTCCAGCATCCGCGCTGTCATCAGCGCGATCGGAATGCCCTTGGTCTCCATGGTGAGCACGAAGTCCGGGGCCTTGTCGTAGTACTGCATGGCGAGGATTTCCCCCAGCGACTGGGCCGTAACGGACTCCGCGGTCACATCGGAGGTGTACAGGAAGCCGCCGGGCAGCATTCTGCCAGGCTCCTGGAGCCGCTTCGCCAGCGCGCCGAGCACGCGGCGGCAGCGATCCATGCTGGGCATGGCGCGATAGCGCACGCCGCCCGCAGCACCGGCGACGGTCTCGATCAGGCCCAGGTCAAACTGACGGAAGGAGGCGCTGACCAGATCGATGTCCTCGCTGATGGTGGACTTCGCAGCGCCGAACATCTCGCAGAATTCGCCCAGCGTGTGAATGCGGTTGGGCGTATCCGTCAAAATGCGCGTCATCGCTCCGAGGCGTTCGTTGCGCTTAATCTTATCCATGCGTCCCTCTCCCATTTCCGAATAATTCTCTATTTTCAAATGATTATAATTCGGAAATGTTAGCTTTCTGCGTTATTCCGTGTGAAATCCGCGCGCATACGAATTTTTAACGTGAAAAGAGGCGCAATTCCGCCGCTGGACTTGAAGTCGGTGGAGAATTCCGATATAATAGATGCTGATGGAGTATGTTTGGGCGCTTATATGCGCCGCATGCGCCGATACCACATATTTCGGAGATGTTAGCAGCATGGTTGAAAATATTCACAGCTTCCAGGGGCGGCGCGTCCATTTCATCGGCGTCGGCGGCAGCTCGATGTCCGGTCTGGCGGGCCTGCTCCAGCAGGAGGGTTACATCGTCAGCGGCTCGGACAAGACCCGCTCCCACAAGACCGACCACCTCGCGGAGCAGGGCATCGAGATTCACATCGGCCACGACGCGCAGAACGTGCACGGCGCGGACGCGATCGTCTACTCCGCCGCGATCTCCCCCGAAAATGTCGAACGTTCGGAAGCTGCGCGCCTGGGCATCCCCCAGATTGAGCGCTGCGACCTGATCGGCCAGCTGATGGCGGGCAACCGCTTCGCCGTCGGCGTCAGCGGCACCCACGGCAAGACCACCACCACCTCCATGCTGGCCCAGTGCTTCCTCTCCGCTGGGGCCGATCCCACGATTCACATCGGCGGCGAGCTGGATTTCATCGGCGGCAGCACCCGACAGGGCGACGGCAACGACTTCCTCTGTGAGGCCTGCGAGTTCCGGGAGAGCTTTCTGCACTTCCAGCCCACGGTGGCCGTGATCACCAACATCGACGAGGATCACCTGGACTACTACCGGGACATCGACCACATCGAGTCCGCCTTCCGCAGGTTTGCGGATCTGCTGCCGGAGGACGGCTGGTGCGTGGCCTGGGGCGACGATCCCCGCGCGCGCCGGGTGTGCCTTCAGAGCCGCTGCAACCACCTGACCTACGGCGTCGGCGCGGACAATGACTTGGTGGCAGCGAACCTCGTCTACGATGCGCTTGGCCGCGCGAGCTTCGACGCGGTGCTCCACGGCGAGAACCTCGGCCACTTCCACGTGGGCGTTGCCAGCGAGGCCAACATGCTGGACGCGCTGGCGGTGATCGGCGTGTGCCACATCCGGGGTCTGAATCTTACGAAGGTCGCCGAGGCGCTCTCCGGCTTCATCGGCGCGCACCGCCGCTTTGAGTGCACCAGTGTGACCGACGGCGTGAAGTGCTACACCGACTACGGCCACAACCCCGCCGAGATCAAGAACGCGCTGAAGATCGCCAAGCTGCAGCCCCACGGCGAGCTCTGGTCGGTCTTCCAGCCCCACACCTACTCCCGCACCCGCACGCTGTTTACGCAGTTCCTGGAGACCTTCGATCTGGCGGATCACGTGCTGGTGACGGACATCTGCGCCGCCCGCGAGACCGACCCCGGCGATATTCACGCCCGCATGTTCATCGAGCCGCTGCGCGCGCGGGGCCTGGACGCGGTGCTCACGCCCAGCTTCGACGACGCGGAGGCCTATCTGCGCGCCCATTGGCACGAGGGCGACCTGATGATCAGCCACGGCTGCGGCGACATCGACCTGCTGAATGAGCAGATTGCCGCCCACGGCGACACCCAGCGATGATACCGGAGGGATATAATTTGAAGAGATTTCTGTGCCTGCTGCTGTGCGCTGCGCTGATTTGCACGCTCTGCGCCTGCGGCAAGAGCGACCAGCCGGATGCGGCCGCGACGCAGGACGCGAACTTTGCGCCCGAGACCACGGCGGTGGCCGGAAGCGGCCTTGCGCAGGCCGTCGCGTCTGTCGAGGATGGCGGCGACAAGCAGACCGTGCCCGACGAAGCGCAGGATGCGCAGCCCGCCATTCAGGACGAGCCCGTCGCCCAGGACGTTGCCATTGACACGCCCGTCAGCGACGCTGCGCCCGACGGCGCTGAACAGCCGACGGATACGCCGGAGCCGACCTCCGAGCCTGCTGGCGCGCAGCCCTTTGCCACGCCCACGCCCCAGCCCAACACCGCCATCAGCGGCTACGCCGAGGTGGTCGGCACAGGCCTGGGCTTCCGCTTCAGCCACCCGCAGGGCTGGCAGAACATTCCGGGAAAGTCCACGGTTTGCTTCGTGCAGCCGATGGAAAACGGAACGGTCTACCCCGCCCGCGTGACGGTGACCATGAAGAAGCTCTCCCACTCGGGCAGTGAAACCCGCCTGCAGGAGCAGATGGTCTCCTTCGTGGAGGTGCTTCAGGAGCAGTACGACAAGAAGACCTTTGAGGTGGACACCAATCTGGATACTGAGACCGGCTTCATGGGCGGCAAGCGCTCCTACGCCACCACCTACCTCGCCTACGACGGCGATCAGGAGATCAAGGGCTACATCGCCATGACCTACTTCGACAAGTACGTGTTCTGCTTCCACTTCCAGTGCGCCTACGAGGATTACGCCGCCTTTGAGCCGGCCATCCGCCACATGCGCGATTCGGTAAAGCCCGACGAGGACAGCCTCAAATCATGATATTGTCATCGCAGCATCCCAAAATCGATTCGGGGTGCTGTTTTTATGCAAAGAACAAGAGCCACCCGAGGGTGACTCCCGTTCAGACCACTGACAAAGCCTGCAAACTCAAAAATGCCAACCGAACCAAGAAAAGCGGTTGGTATTTTTGTTTACTGCGTCAGCTTCGGCTGCAAATTGCGGTCACTTACGTCTGTGTAAGCTCCCTTATTTGCAGCCTTGTTTCCTTGTCTTGAACGCACCGAAACCG
>JBJEJN010000040.1:0-18822 GCA_051878085.1 Aristaeellaceae bacterium
TCGCCGGTCTTCATCTCGGCGATGCGGCCCTGATGGAGCACGATGCCGCCGATGAGCTGCACGTCGAAGGGACGCTGGCCCAGCACGCGCACCGCAGATTCGCGGGTGAGCGCGTAGGTCTCGGGCAGCAGCTCGTCAAGGGACGTGCCGCCCTGGGCGCGGGTGCGCAGCTCCTGAACCTTCCCGCGAATCTCCGCGTCGGACAGCTTCTGCATCTGCGGCTCCAGTGCGTTGATCCTGTCCACGATCTTTTGAATCTTTTTAAGCTCCGCTTCGTTGGAACCGGAGAGGAATTTTTTCAGAAAATCCAGCATTTCAGACCTCCAAGCGTCTCTATTTACGCATGATATAGTATAGCACAGACTTCCACGTTTTGACAAATGAATTGTTGTGTGAAATTGTTGCGCTTCGGTCAGTGTCCCTTGGCGCTCCGGAATGCCCGCCGCTTGCGCGTTAGCGCCGCGCAGCGCAGCAGAAACAGTGCGCTCATCGCATCCATGGCAAGCGCAAGCCAGGCATAGGCCTTCGCCTCCCGCTGTGCCGCCGCATGACCTGCCGCATAGGGCAGCAGTACTTCGCCGCTGATCTGCAGCTCCAGCACACCACTCCCGCCGTCCGTTCGCAGGCGGATGGTTTCGCCCTCCAGCGCGCGCGCCGCAATCGCCGCATAGCGCTCCGCGCCGCAGACGCGCTCCTTCACGAAGTAGCGCTCGCCATCCGCACCGTCCAGGCGAAGCTCGCGGTACTTGCTGCGACGGCCGTTGATGAATTCCCGAACCTCGCGCAGCTGGAACTCCACCTGATGCGCCGTCTGGGGATCCACGCCCGGCAGCGTCGCCGGCACCGACCAGAACGGCAGTGACAGCAGCAGGCACAGCAGACCCATTGCCATGCATCCCATGGGACGGTTGGCAATGTCCACGCCCCGCTCCGGCCTTCCCAGGCGGTGCAGCGCCCGCTCAATTCTCTGTTTCATGTTCTCTCCTCAACGCCGGATGCGGCGCTCACGGAATCTGCTCCAGATCGCCAAGGCCGTGGAGCACGCGGCGGAGGGTGTAGCGCAGCTTTTCGCTTCTGCGCATGGAGTTCAGGAAGGTAAGATACGCTCGCCTGCCCGCCTCCAGCGTCTGCCGGGTGACCGGCCTGCCGGAGTAGCGACTCCGGGCAACCTCGGCGACGAAGCGCTCATAGTCCTCGTTGGGCAGCGCCTGCACCGTGCGGGCGGCAAAGGCCTCCGGGGTCTCGCCGTTCATGGGCGCAAGGCCCGTCTGCGCAAGCAGCGTCAGGATGGCGCGGTACAGAATCAGCGCAGCCGTCGCGCCGCTGCGGGAGGCCATGCACATCTTCAAAGGATCGGTAGCCATGAGCCGCCTGCGCAGCCAGAGTGTAAGCAGCGCGATCAGCGCAAGCACCAGCAGCCCCGCAAGCAGGATCCACAGCCAGGTGAGGTTCCGATCCTGCTCCGGCGCGTTGTCCAGCCCATCGCCCTCCGGCTCCATGGGCGGCGGATCGGCGGAGCCATCGTCCTGGTTCTCCGGCGGAGGATTGTCCGAATCGCCCGCACCGTCCTCGCCGGGATCCGGCGTGGGCGTGGGTGCGCCGTCGGAATCGCCGTCGGAATTGTCGCCCGCGTCCGGGGTCGGCGTGGGTTCACCGTCGGAGCTGCCCGCGTCCGGGGTGGGCGTGGGTTCGCCCTGGTTGGTGAGATCGTCGTTCTCGTAGGGGGTCTCGCCGCCATCGTCGCTCTCGGCAGCGCCGTCCGCGTTCGCGGATTCGCCCTGCGCGCCGTCATTGGAATCGCCGCGCTGGTTCTCCACGGCACGGGCGGTGGGATCAAAGGCCGTCCAGCCGATGCCCTTCAGGTAGACCTCCACCCAAGCGTGGGCGTTGCGGCCGGTGACAATGGTCTCGCCGCCGTCGTTTGCGGCCACATAGTAGCCCTCCACGTAGCGCGCGGGCAGCCCCGCCATGCGGCACAGCACCGCCATGGCCGAGGCGAAGTAGCTGCAATAGCCCGCCCTTTCCTCCAGCAGGAACCAGGACACGAAGTCCCGGTTGCCCTCCGGGTATCGGCCGTCGAGGGTGTAGCGGTAGCCGCTTGCCAGGTGGTTCTGGATCGAGAGCGCCTTCTCCGCGTCGGTGGTCGCGCCCTGGGTCAGCTCGGCTGCGAGGGCGTAGACCCCGTCCTCGATGCCGCCGGGCAGGGCGGTGTACTCCGCAAGCATGTCATCGTAGTTGGGGTCGCTTGCGTCCCAGCTGCGGGAGGCCGCAGCGATCAGCGCCGCGTCGCTGGCAGGCACGCGGGCCGTCAAACTGTAGCTGTCGCCCGGCTCCACGTCGCGGGTCAGGAAGATCTCGCCGGTGGAATTGTAATACACCGCGTCGGACAGGCCCATGTCGAACGAAAGCATGTGCGCGGGCACGAACAGCGTGCTCGTGTCGGTGCCCAGCACCTCCACGGCCACGCTCACGTCCACAAACGCGTCGTTTTCCGACACGATGTCCGCGCCGAACACCTCGCTGCGCACCCTGCGGTGGGTGAAGTCGTAGTACAGGTAGCGGGCCTTGGCCTGGTCGTCCACCCAGGAGTAGCCCGTGTAGCTGCGCTTGATGGTGCCGCGCAGCAGGATGTCCTGATCGGTCTCCACCCGCAGCACCGGATCGCTCGTCGGCTCTGCGGCGCCGCCCAGCATGGCAACCACGTTGTCCTCGATCATGCCAGCCCGGTCGTAGCCCTTTTCGTTGATGGAGAAGGGCAGGCGCTGCTGGGTGAAGTGCACGTAATCGTCCACGATGGAGCGAATCTCCATCGCAAGGTTCTCCAAGGGGGCCCAGGTGAGCCGGTCTGCGGGTGCAAGCGCCAGCGCAAGCAGCACCAGCGCAAGCGCGGGCACGAGGATCACCGGGCGCACGCCCTCACGACGGCGCTCCATGGGCAGCGCGAAGGCCGCCACGCCCGCGATCAGTCCGGGCACGGCCAGCCACAGCGACACGCCCTCGTTCATCGCAAGGCCGCAGATCACCGCCGCCAGCAACACCATCAGCGCAAAGGGCGCGCTGAAGGGCCGGCGCAGCAGGGCCGCAAACAGCGCGCCCAGCGTCAGCGCCGCGATCAACGCCATGCCCCGGCCCGCAGAGACGTGCTGCGCAAGCTGCTCCGCGCTCAGGCTGCCGCTCTCGCGGAAGTCGGTCAGCATCGCGGAGATATCCCCCGCGCAGCGCCCGATCAGCAGCGCAAGCCCCAGCACCACGGCCGCTGCCGCCGCAATCGTCCACAGCGTGCCCCTTCGGCCCAGCTGCACCGCAACGGCCCCCGCAAGTGCGACGGCGTAGACGCTCAGCCAACCGATGTCAAAGCCCATCGCGCGCACGGCCACGAAGGCTGCACAGCCCGCCATCAGCGCGGCGGTCAGCGCCATGCATGCGGCGCGAAGGATGCGGTTCAATCTATCCATGAAAGCGATTCAGTACCTCTCAAAATGGTTTTTTAATATGAAGGAAAGCCCGTCAGACGCCGAAGATCGGATCCGGCGCGGCGGCGCTCTCGCGCTTGCTCCGGGGCGCGGGCTGCATATCCTCCTGCCAGGGATCCACGGTGCGCACCTGCACGCCGGACATCTTCAGCCTCTCCAGCATCTCCAGCGCCTCGTCCCGGGGCGCGTCCGTCACCCAGATCAGAAGCACCCGGATGCCGCTGCGCTGCATGCGCATGGCGATGTCCGCCGTGCGGCTGGTCATGCGGCTGGTGGCAAGCACCGCGCCGCCCGTGCGCTGCATGCGCTGGAGCATCAGCATCAGCACCTGCTCGTAGGGATAGGGACTGTCGAACGCCACGTGCATCAGCGCCTCCACAAAGCCCGGCAGATCCGCCACGCTCTTGCCCGCAATCTCCTGCGGGCGGGCGCTTTGCAGCGGCATGCGCACCGGGAAGCCCGCCTCCAGCTGGGCCTTCGCCGCGCTCAGACTCTCCTCGCAGATCAGGTCCTCCAGCGTAAGCTTTAGGTCCTGAAGCGCGGTGATCTCGCTCAGGTCGGGGATGATCAGCGTGTCCGGGCGGGCACTCTCCTCAAAGGTGCGCACCATCAATTCCCGCTTGCGCAGCGTCAGCTTCCAGTGCACCTTCTTTAATTCGTCGCCCTCCTGCCACTTGCGGATATCCGAGGGCGAGGCGTTGTCCTCCGTGGCCCGGGATCGAAACTCCGGCCCCACGTCCGAGGCCTTCAGCTCCATCGGCGGAACCGCATGCGACCGGGGATAGACCTCCACCCGCATCAGCCGGCTTTTGGACCTGCGGCTGAGCTCGAACAGGCCGAACAGGTCGGAGGCCGACGTGCCGGTCACGCCCACCTCGTAATCGCCGCGATGAGGACAGCGCACCACGTTGCGGAAGCTGCGCTTCGAGAACGGCGGCATGGAGACGCTGATCTCCTGCCGTCCGCCGCCCGCGCCGGGCACGTTCAGCGTCACCCGCAGGCTGCCCGCAGGCAGGAGGGAGCGGTGCTCCAGCGTGAGGATGGTCATGAGCTTCTCGCCGCGCTCAACTCTGGGACGCACGCCCTTCATGGAGATGCGGGCGGTGAAGAGCGTCCACAGCACCGAGGCCAGACTGTAGACCACCATCAGCAGAAGGATAAAGAACAGCAGATAGTAGATTCGCGTGCCGGTGGCGAGTCCCGCAGCCAGCAGGGCAACCATCGCCGCCAGCACGCCGATCAGACGCGCGCTCACTTGACCTTCACCGGCACCTGCACGCCCTGCATCACGCCCGCCAGCACGCGCTCGGCGGTCATGTTGCGCATGCGCGCCTCGGCGGAGAGCACCAGGCGGTGGGCCAGCACCGGCTCCGCCATGCGCTGCACGTCCTCGGGGGCCACGTAGTCCCGGCCCTCCAGCAGCGCCCGGGCCTGGGACGCGCGCAGCAGCGAAATCGCCGCGCGGGTGGACACGCCCAGCTGCAGCGCGCCGCTTCTGCGGGAGGCCGCCGCGATGGCCGAGATGTAGGCGCGCACCTCGCGGGAGGCGTGCACGCCCTCCACCTCCTGCTGAAGCCGCAGGATGTCAGAGCTGGTGCAGATGGGCCGCAGCTCCTCCATGGGCTTCTTGCCGGAGGAGTAGCGCTCCAGGATGTCCGTCTCCTCCTCCGCCGTGGGATAGCCGATGGACACGCGCATGAAGAAGCGGTCCAGCTGGGCCTCGGGCAGCGGATAGGTGCCCACGAAGTCCACCGGGTTCTGGGTCGCCAGCACGATGAACGGCTCCGGCATGGCGTAGGTGGTGCCGTCCACGGACACCTGGCCCTCCTCCATCACCTCCAGCAGCGACGACTGGGTCTTGGGCGAGGTGCGGTTGATCTCGTCCGCCAGCACGATCTGGCTCATGATCATGCCGGGGCGGTACTCCAGCTCACCGGTCTTGAAGTTCACGATGGAGTAGCCGGTGATGTCCGAGGGCGTGATGTCGGGCGTGAACTGGATGCGCTTGAAGGAGCAGTCCAGCGAACGCGCCAGGGCGCTTGCCAGCGTGGTCTTGCCCACGCCCGGCACGTCCTCGATCAGCACGTGGCCCCGGCACAGCACGGCGATCATCATCAACTCCACCGCGCTCTCCTTGCCCACGATCACCTTGCCCACATTCTGCTTCAGCAACTGCGCAAAGCGCTGCGTAACCTGCATATTTTCGTATCTCCTTTGAATAAACTGCAAATCCTGTCGGGGTTTAGACGGAAAACTGCCGCTTTCTGGTTCCATGCCCCGGTAAATCCTGATATTTCAAGCTTAGTATAGCGATTTTTTCGCCGAATTACAAGAAAATCCCCACAAGCGCGGGGTTTTGTGCTATAATATTTACTGGAAAGTCGTATTTTGAAGCACGGGAGGCAGGGAGTATGCGCACGCTCATCACACCCCAGGCCATGCGCGCGGGCGAGGCGCGCTACTTCGCGGCCTCTGGCGTTCCTTCCATAGAGGTCATGGAGCGCGCGGCGGTGGCGCTGGCAGGGGTCATCGCTGCGGAGCTGCCCGCAGGCGCGACCATTTATTTCGCCTGCGGCACCGGCGGCAACGGCGGCGACGGAACCGCCTGTGCACGGCTTCTGTGCGACCGTTACAACTGCGTGATCGTGCAGACGAGGCCCCCGAAGTCCCCGGACGCGATGGAAAACCTGCGCCGAGCGATGGACTGCGGCGTGACCGTCGCGGAGGATGCTTCACAGCTTCCCCAGCCGGACGCGTGGGTGGACGCGCTGTTCGGCACGGGACTGACCCGCGCGCCCGGCGGTGCGGAGGGAGCGCTGATCGAACGCATCAACGCAGATCATGCCCGAGGCACGCGCGTCTATGCCGCCGATATCCCCTCCGGGCTCAACGGCGAGACGGGCGCGGCGTATGATCCCTGCATCTATGCGGATCATACCGTAACATTTCAATATTTAAAGACCGGAATGACCCTCGCGGACGGTCTGGATGTATGCGGGAAAATCACCGTGGCGGACGTGGGCTTTCCTGCGGAGGGCTTCGAGCTCAATACAGCCGCGCTGTTCGGGCCGGATGACCTGGGCCGCATCCTGAAGAAGCGCCCCCGGAACGTGCACAAGGGCGACTGCGGGCATCTGCTGATCGTGGCGGGGTCCTTCGGCATGGCGGGCGCTGCGGCACTGTGCGCGAAAGCGGCGCTGCGCAGCGGAGTCGGGCTGGTGAGCATCGCATGTCCGCGCTCCATCGTGCCCATATTGCAGACGCTGGCTCCCCAGGCCATGTGCATCCCACTTGCCGAAAGCGAGGGCGCGATCTCTGCGGAGGCCCTGCCCGCGCTGGAGGCTGCGCTCAGGGGCAAGAGCGCAGTTGCCGTCGGCCCGGGACTCAGCCGCCGCGCGGACGCGGGCGTGCTGCGCCTGGTGCTGGAGAGCGGCCTGCCTGTCGTGATCGATGCGGACGGTCTGAACCTGCTCTCGGAGCAGCGGGAGCTGATGACCCTGTTGACCCCGCGGCACGTGCTCACGCCCCATCCGGGCGAGGCCGCGCGGCTGCTGGGACGTCCCTGTGCAAATCCCCTCGCCGATGCGGCGGCGCTGTGCGAGCTGGGAGCCAGCGTGCTGCTGAAGGGCGCCGCCAGCGTGATCCGCGCGCCGGAGTGCCCCACCGCGTGCATCAGTGCCTCCGGCTGTCAGGGCATGGCACGGGGCGGCAGCGGCGACGTGCTCACGGGCATTCTGGGCGCGCTGCTTGCCGACCGCCGGGGCGTGAATCCCGCCCATGCGGCCGCCTGCGCCAGCGAAATCCACGGCCTCGCCGGGGAGCTGGCCCAGCAGAAGTACGGTGCGCGCAGCATGAACGCCGCCGACCTTCTGGAATTTCTGCCGGAGGTGTTCCGGGAATATGTGGAATGAGCCCTCTCCGCTGGAACGGCTGCGCGGGGAGCTGCGACCGCTGTTGCCGGAGCGCGCCTTTCTGAAGCGCGACCGGGGCGACGCGCTGCTGATCTCCAACGCCCCCGCCCTCGGCTTTTCGCCGGAGCAGCTTCCGGGCTGCATCGTGAAAAACCGGGGCATGCTGCTGTGCATCCTGCCCGACGCGCAGTGGGTCGCGGAGTACGAAGCCGCAATCCCGGAGCCGCCGGATCATCTCAGCCGCACGCTGCTTTTCTTACGGGGCGTTGATGCCGACCTCGACAACCTGCATCTGTTCGCCCGCATCGCAAAGCTGATGGACGCGCAGCCCTCCCCCGGCGAGATCGAGGCCTGTGACCGCGCGCTGCGCAACCGGGCCGCGCTGGCCCTGCGGGGCGGCTGCGGCGGCGGGCTCTACGCCTGTGCATGCGTCCGCGCGCTGCTGAACCATTCCTGACTGGAAAGGAGAACCTCCATGAAGCTGAAATACTACGGCCACGCCTGCTTCACCCTCCGCTTTGCGGACGGAACCGTGCTGGCCATCGATCCCTTCGACGAGAGCGTGAGTTACGCGCCCTGCGACGCGGTCTGCGACGCGGCGCTCCTGAGCCACGACCACTTCGACCACAACCACACCCAGTCCCTGCGCGGCGAATTCGTCGTGCTCCGCGAGGCGGGCAGCTACGACGTGCGGGGCGTGCGCATCACCGCTGTGCCCAGCTTCCACGACAAGAAGCGCGGCGCGCTGCGGGGATGCAACCTGATCTTCCGCATCGAGGGCGACGGCCTGACGATCGTGCACCTGGGCGACCTGGGCCACATGCCGGACGAAACGCAGCTGCGCGCCATTTCCACTGCGGACGTACTGCTGATTCCCATCGGCGGCACCTACACCATCGACACCCCGGAGGCCGAGGAAGTCATCCGCCGAGCGCAGCCGAAGCACGCCGTGGCCATGCACTTCCGCACCCCGGACTACGACTTCAACACCTCCACCTGCGAGGACTTCGAGCGCGACATGCACGCCGTGCGCATGCCCCGGGAGGTGGAGATCACGAAGGAGAACCTCGCGTCGCTCCCCGAAGCGATGATCCTGAGCTACAAATAAAAAGAGAGGCAAGAAAAACCCATGTTGAAAAGCAGCATCACCAGAGAACAGGCCTACGACCTGCTGACCAGGTACAACCACGAACCCTTTCACATCCAGCACGCGCTCACCGTCGAGGGCGTGATGCGCTGGTACGCAAACGAGCTGGGCCACGGCGACGAGGCCGACTTCTGGGCCATCGTCGGCCTGCTCCACGACATCGACTTCGAGCTCTACCCCGAGCAGCACTGCCAGAAGGCCCCGGAGCTGCTGCGGGAGGGCGGCGTGTCTGAAGAGATGATCCGCGCCATCGTCAGCCACGGCTACGGGCTGTGCGCGGACGTGAAGCCCGAATTGGAGATGGAGAAGGTGCTCTTCGCCGCCGACGAGCTCACCGGCCTGATCGGCGCGGCGGCGCGGATGCGGCCGTCGAAGAGCGTGTCCGACATGGAGCTTAGCAGCCTCAAAAAGAAGTTCAAGGACAAGAAATTCGCCGCAGGCTGCTCCCGCGACGTGATCCGTCAGGGCGCGGAGATGCTGGGCTGGGAGCTGGATACCCTGCTGGAGAGAACCATCCAGGCCATGCGCGTGGATGAGGCCGCCATCGCTGCGGCGGTTGCAAATCTGGAATGATCTGACACGGGCCTGGCATGCACGAACTTAACAAGCCCATGATAGGATTAAATCAAGCAGAACAAACGGGGGGTAACAGATGGCAATTTCAAAAGAGGACATCGTGCGCGTCAAGGGGCGCGGCTTCCTGATCAATCGCGGCACCGAGTGCTTCTCGGGGCGCGTGGTTCCCGCCGGAACCATGTTCTCCGCCCACGATCTGAAGATGATCGGCGAGTGCGCGGAGAAGTTCGGCAACGGCAAGATCACCTTTACCAGCCGCCAGACGGCGGAGCTTCCCGGCATCCCCTTTGACAGGATCGAGGAGGCCGAGGCCTTCCTGGCAAAGGAGAACCTGTACTTCGGCGGCACCGGCGCGAAGGTGCGCCCCATCACCGCCTGCAAGGGAACCACCTGCGTCTACGGCAATTACGACACCCAGGCGCTGGCGATGGAAATGCACAATCGCTTCTACATCGGCATGGGCAGCGTCAAGCTCCCCCACAAGTTCAAGATCGGCATCGGCGGCTGCCCGAACAGCTGCATGAAGCCCAGCCTGAACGACGTGGGCATCGAGGGCCACAAGGTCTTTGAGTTCGACGCGGAGAAGTGCCGCGGCTGCAAGAAGTGCGCCGTGATGAACAACTGCCCGGTACGCTGCGTCACCATGGCGGACGGCAAGGCCATCATCGGCGAAAAGTGCCTGAGCTGCGGCGTGTGCGTGGGCAAGTGCCCCTTCGGCGCGGTTCCCGCCGAGGGCAAGACCCTCTGCCAGATCTACGTGGGCGGCACCTGGGGCAAGACCACCCGCATCGGCACCCCCCTCAAGCGCATGGTTCCCGTGGAGGAGGTCGGCGACATCGTGGAGAGCGCCATGCTCTGGTACCGCGAGAACGGCTACGTGAAGGAGCGCTTCGGCGTGACCATCGACCGCATCGGCGTGGAGGCCCTCGAGGAGGCGCTGTTCTCCGGCGACCTGCTGGCCCGCAGGGACGAGATCCTCGCTGCGCCGCTGAAGGAGCGCCCCTGATCTAAACATTTTGCTATGCAGTCCGGGGCAGCTTCTATGTACGGAAGCTGCCCCATTTTTGAATCATGATTCGGAGGAATGAACCCATGCGCAGATTTTTGCTGCTTCTGCTGAGCCTGACCCTTGCAATCGCGCCCGCGTGCGCTGCGGAGGCGATCTCCTTCACCGACTCCCTGGGCGAGACCGTGGAGCTTGCCGCCCGGCCCGAAAACGTCGCCGTGCTGTTCTCCTCCTTTGCGGAGATGTGGACGCTGGCGGGCGGCGAGGTGGCCGTCACCGTGGGCGAGACCATCGAGCGCGGCTTCGCACCTGCGGACGCTGCCCTGGTGGACGACGGCGCGGGCAAGAGCGTCAACCTGGAGCTGCTTTTCTCCCTGAAGCCGGACTTCGTGATCTGCTCGGCGGATCTGGAGGCCCAGGCCGAGGCCTGCGGGATTCTGAAGCAGGCGGGCGTCCCGGCGGCGCGCTTCCGGGTAGAGGATTTCTCCGACTATCTGGACGTGTTCGGGCAGATGTGCGCCATCACCGGAAACGACGCGGCCTACGAACAGTACGGCGCATCCGTGGCGGAGGAGATCGACGCGCTGCTTTCCTCCCCGGAGGCCACCGCCGCCGAGGGCACGCGCATCCTCTTCGTGCGCGCGGGCTCCACCGCGTCCTCCACCAAGGCCAAGACCAGCGCGGATCACTTCGCCTGCGCCATGCTCACGGAGCTGGGCTGCGAGAACATCGCGGATGCATCCAGCCAGCTCTCCGAGAGCCTGAACATGGAGTACATCCTGACCGAGGACCCGGACGCGATCTTCTTCTCGCTGATGGGCGATGCGGACGCGGCGCTGGCGAACGTCAATGACCTGCTGTCCCAGCCCGCCTGGCAGCAGCTGCGCGCCGTGAAGGAGGGGAACGTGCACATCCTGCCCAAGGAGCTGTTCCACTTCAAGCCCAACGCGCGCTGGGCGGAGGCCTACGCCTACCTGATCGACGCGCTGAACGGAGCGCACAGCGATGCGGCGTAGGCAGCTGGTTCCGCCGGTGCTGGCGCTGCTGCTCGTAGGCGCGGCGCTGCTGTCGCTGGGCTGCGGCAGCGCACGGCTCAGCCTGTCTGCGCTGAAGGCGGGGCTGCTGGGACAGGCGGGCTATGAGACCGAGCGGGTGATCCTGCTGTCGCTGCGGTTGCCGCGGATGCTGGCGGGACTGATCGCCGGGGTGGGGCTTGCGCTGTCCGGCGTGATTCTGCAATCGGTGATGGGCAATCCGCTGGCCAGCCCGAACATCATCGGCGTGAACGCGGGCGCGGGCCTCGCCACGGTGCTGTGCCTGAGTCTGCTGCCGGGGGCCATCCACTTCCTGCCCTTTGCGGCGTTTCTGGGCGCGTTCCTCACCGCCCTGCTGATCCTGGGCCTGGCCCGCAGCGCGGGGCGCAGCCGCAGCACGGTGGTGCTGGCGGGTGTGGCGTGCACCACGGTGTTCCAGGCCATGATCTCCTTTCTGGCCGCGCTGGATTCTGACGTGCTCAGCTCCTACAGCGCCTTCTCCATCGGCGGCTTCGCCGGGGTGCAGATGGATCGGCTGGTTCTCCCGGCCATCCTCGTTGGACTCTGTCTGGTTGCCGCGCTCTGCCTGTCCGGGCGCATCGAGGCGCTGACTCTGGGCGACTCCATGGCCGCGTCGCTGGGCGTGCGGGTGCAGCCCATGCGCGCTGCCTGCCTGATGATCGCCAGCATGAGCGCCGCGGCGGTGGTGAGCTACGCGGGGCTGCTGGGCTTCGTGGGCCTGGTGGTTCCCCACATCGCCCGCAAGCTGGTGGGCGATTCCCTGCGGGAGCAGCTGATCGCCGCGCCCCTGGCCGGTGCGGTGCTGGTGATGCTCTCCGATCTGGCCGGACGCACGCTGTTTACTCCCTCGGAGATCTCCGTGGGCATCGTGATGGCGTTCATCGGCGCGCCGTTCTTCTTTATACTGCTGCTGCGGGGGAGGGAACATCCGGATGCTTGAATTTGACCGCGTGAGCGTCGACCATCGGGGGAAAACCATCCTCCATGAGGTCAGCTTTTCGCTGCGTCCCCACCGCATCACGGTGCTGCTGGGCCGCAACGGCAGCGGCAAGAGCACGCTGATCCGCTGCGTGAACGGGCTGCAGCGCCACACCGGGGAGATTCGCCTGGACGGCGTGAGCCTTGCTCTGACCCCACCCCGGGAGCGCGCGCGCAAGATCGGCATCCTGCCGCAGATTTTGCCCGAGACTGCGCTGACGGTGCGCGCGCTGACGGCGCTGGGCCGCAACCCCTACGTGGACGCGGCGGGCCGGCTCAGCCCGGAGGACAGGCGCATGGTGACCGAGGCTCTGCGCGCGGCTGGCATGGAGGACTTCGCCGACCGCTCTCTGCGGGAGCTGTCCGGCGGCGAACGGCAGCGGGCGTTCCTGGCCATGCTGCTGGCCCAGAACACCCGCATCCTGCTGATGGACGAGCCCACCACCTATCTGGACGTGGATGCGCGGCGGGAGCTGCGCGATCTGATCCGCACGCTGGCGCGGAAGCAGAAAAAGACGCTGCTGGTGGTGCTGCACGACCTCAACGAGGCCGTGGAACTTGCGGACGACGTGGTGATCCTGGAAAACGGCGAGATGCGCTTCTGCGGCGACGTGCAGGCCTGCCTGGACGCGCACATGCTGGAGGACTGCTTCCACGTGGCGCGCAGGGATTGCCTGGGCGGCGGCGTGTTCTTCCAGTAAACCTCCCCCCGCAGGCGCGCAACCTGAGACAGATTCGGCCATTTTGCTTGACATGGTTCGCCATATTTGTTATCATTGTATTGAATACCAGATTCACAGATTTCCGGCGCTCCGCAGACGTGGATCGCCGCTTTACGCAAAACCTGCGAGGAGGATGCACCCATGAGCGAATACGTCATCTATACCGATTCTGCCTGCGACATCGCACCGGAGATTCTGAAGGAGTGGAACGTGAAGAGTCAGTGCCTGACCTTCCACTTCGAGGGCGAGGATCGGGAATATGCCGAGAACGAGATGCCCGCGGCGGAGTTCTACGCCCGCATGCGCGCCGGACAGGTGGCCAAGACCGCGGCCATCAACGTGGAGACCTTCAAGGCCGCCTTTGAGGTCGAGCTGAAGGAGGGCCGCGACGTGCTGTACCTGGGCTTCTCCTCCGGCCTGAGCAACACCAGCAACGCAGGCCAGCTGGCCGCAAACGAGCTTGCCGAGCTCTATCCCGAGCGCAAGATCTTCGTGGTGGACACGCTGTGCGCCTCCGCCGGTCAGGGCCTGCTGGTCTATCTGACCGTGCAGAAGCGAAACGAGGGCGCAAGCATCGAGGAGGCCGCCGACTACGCCCGGGAGCTGGTTCCCCACCTGTGCCACTGGTTCACGGTGGACGATCTGATGTTCCTGAAGCGCGGCGGACGCGTGAGCCCCACGGTGGCGCTCATCGGCACCATGCTCAACATCAAGCCCGTGATGCACATGGACGACGAGGGACACCTCATCAAGATCTCCCAGGCACGCGGGCGCAAGGCTGCGCTGAAGGCCATCGTCGAGCAGTACGACGCGCTGGCGCTGACTCCCGACGCGGGCACGGTGTTCATCTGCCACGGCGACTGCATGGACGACGCGCAGCGCCTTGCCGGTATGGTTCGCGACAGGCACGGCGTGGAGGTCAAGCTGATCACCTACACGGGCACCGTCATCGGCGCGCACTCCGGCCCCGGCACGCTGGCGCTGTTCTTCCTGGGCAAGCACAGATAAATCCGCTTTTCAGGAGCTGTCTTAAAACGATTTTCGTTTCAGGACAGCTCCATAATCTTATGCGGCGGGGTGAGGGCACCCCGCCCTACGGCTTTTCGGGGATTCTCTGCGCTTGAGTCAATCCTGAGTTCACATTCAGGGTATAGAATCGCGCCATACGGGTTATTGATAAGCAAAAAGGAGCGTTATTTATGTGCACCGCAGCCACCTACAAGACCAAGTGCCACTACTTCGGCCGGAACCTGGACTACCACATCTCCTACGGCGAAAGCGTGGTGGTTACCCCGCGCAACCATCCCTTCGAGTTTCGCAAAATGGGACGGCTTGACCATCACTACGCCCTGATCGGCATGGCTACGCTGGCGGGCGACGTGCCGCTCTACTTCGACGCGACCAACGAAAAGGGCCTGAGCATGGCCGGACTGAACTTTCCCAAGAACGCCTGCTACAAGCCGGAGGTTGACGGGAAGGACAACGTCGCGCCCTTCGAGTTCATCCCCTGGATTCTGGGGAAGTGTGCAAGCGTAAAGGAGGCGCGGCCGCTGCTGGATCGCATCAACCTGCTCGCCGAGCCCTTCAGTGAACAGCTTCCCCTGGCTCCGCTGCACTGGATCATCGCCGACCGGGACGAGGCCATCGTCGTGGAGCAGATGCAGGACGGCCTGAAGGTCTACGACAACCCCATCGGCATCCTCACCAACAACCCGCCCTTCGACTACCACATGCACAACCTGAACAACTACCTGAACGTCACCGCCGACGTGCCCGTCAGCCGCTTCGCCCCGGACTATGTGCTGGAGCGCCACAGCCTGGGCATGGGCAGCATGGGCTTGCCGGGCGACATGTCCTCGCCCTCCCGCTTCGTGCGCGCGGCGTTTACGAAGCTCAACTCCTTCTCCGGCGAGGACGAGTCCTCAAGCGTCAGCCAGTTCTTCCACATCCTGGAGTCCGTGGCACAGCCGAGGGGTTGCACCTGCGTGGGCGAGGGCAAGTACGAGTACACCCTCTACACCTCCTGCGTCAACACCGACACCGGGGTGTTCTACTACACCACCTATGAGAACGGTCAGATCAACGCCGTGGACATGCACCGCGAGGATCTGGACGGGAACAGGCCCGTGTCCTATCCCCTGCTTCGCGGCCAGCACTTCAATGTGCAGAACTGAAGCCCGGTACACAACAAAAAGGGAGCCGTCCCAACGGCCATGCATGGTCGATTGGGACGGCTCCCTTTCCATTCATTTCGCCTTGTAGCTGTCCGCAGACGTGAAGGTCCATGTAATCCATTCCTGAGATGCCTCGTCGAAGCACTGGAGGTGCGCCACGATGATGCCACCCTCCGTCGGCTCTCCGGCAGGCTTCCACAGCGCCATATCCTCCGTCACGCTCACGCCGGAGGCGGCGAATTCCTCGTCCGCAGGGGCAAGGTCGATCATCGTCGATTCCGTCCGCAGGTACAGCGCCACCGTCGGTGAAAAGACCAGCGCCGCCTCCCGCATCATGGGAATCTGCCCGGCATCTCCATCGATCCAGGTCCCGATCTGCTCCCGCACATCGTTGGGAAGCGCAGCGTAGATTTCATATTCAAAATCAAAGCCCTTCCCCTGAAGCTCCGCCACGCAATCCTCCGGGGACACGCCGTAGGGGATGCTGGCCGCGCAGAGCAGGGCCTCGGCCAGCGCATCGTATTGACCAAACTGCGCGCAGTCCGCAATATAGCCGCGCATGTCAGCATGATCCGTCAGCTTCTCAACAGCGCCCGCAGGAAGCCCGACGGCCAGCACGAGCGCGGCAATGATACAAATCCATATCCTCCGTTTCATGACAAACCTCCTGTTCTCGCATTCCTTGTCTTCCTGCGCGGTTTTTTCCCTCGCACTTGCCCAATTCTGCCACCCGCGTCCCTGACCATCAACGCCGCCGGTTTCGACTGTCAGTACGGCGACCCGTCCGCGATACCGCTTCGGAGCAGCCACGCGGCGGCATCTGCGGACTCCAGCGTCTCCGCCGGGAGGGTGGCGTCCTCCAGCTCCTCGCCCTGGGCAAGGCCGTCGCAGGCGCGCAGCAGCTCGCCCAGGGCGCAGGGCGAGGCGGTCTGGACGGAGAGGGCGATTCTGCCCGCGTATTCATCCATGAGATCGAAGTACGCCCGGGAACCTCCGAAGCCCGTCAGCGCCTTCACGCCGCCCTCGCCCAGGCGGCCCTGTGCCTCGATGGCCCGGAGCATGCCGGTGGAGAGCGCTTCATCGCAGCTGTAAACGCCGTCGAGCTGGGGATTTTCTGCCAGAATATCGGTCATCAGCGCTTGACCTGCTTCCACCGAGGCCTCGTCGGCGGCAAATGTGCCGATGATCTCGATGCCGGGATGGTTCTCCGCCAGCGCATCCCGGCAGGCGGCGGCGCGACGCTCACTGGCCGCGTCGGACGCAAGCGTGATGAGCGCCACCCGGCCCTGACCGGAGAGCTTCTCGCCGAGGTAGGCTGCACCCAGCGCGCCCAGCTGCCCATCGTCGAAGGTCAGGCTTTCATCCGGAACGAGCTCGCCGGGAATGCTGCCGAAGCACAGCAGGTTCGCCCCCGCCTTCATCGCGCGCTTTGCGGCTTCCTCCACCCCGTCGCTCACAGGAAACAGGATGATGTACTTATAGTCCTTCTCGGCCATCAGCTCCAGATCCTCGGCCTGCGCTTCCGCCGAGTCGGCCATCTTCAGCATGTAGTTCAGGCCCAGCTCCTCCGCGGTGGTCTCCGCCGACCACGCGGCGGCTGCGACCCAGCCGGAGGCCGCGTAGGGACAGGAGATGGCAATCCGGGGCTCCGACGCGGCCAGCGCGCAGGGACAGAGCGCCAGAAGCACGGCAAGGCACAGCGCCCTCTGGATGAATTTCAGTCGCTTCATGGTTCATCTCGCTTTTGTAAATGAAATTGCAGGAGCATAGGGCTCCCCCTCCAACGATTATAGCACAGCCGGGGGCCGACTTCAACCGCCGCGCGGGCGCGCCGCAGCCGCAAATCCCGCCGCCTTCATACAGAATTCGCGCAGAATCTCCCTTCCGGCCCAAATCTCTGAAAAAAGAGGTGGAAATATTCGCATAGATGTAATATAATGCTTGTGTGGGTGTTTATGCACTTCGACATTGAACGACCGGAAAAGGAACGGACAATATGAACATCATCATCGTTGGCTGCGGCAAGATCGGCACCACCATCCTGTCCAGCCTGCTTGCGGAGGGCCACGACATCGTCGCCGTGGATTGCAATCCCGACGTGATCTCCGAGATCTCCAACATCTACGACAGCATGTACGTCTGCGGCAGCGGCACGGACTGCGACACGCTGACCGAGGCCGGCGTGGAGCACACCGAGCTGTTCGTGGCCGTGACCGGGTCGGACGAATTGAACATGCTCAGCTGCTTCATCGCCAAGAAGATGGGCGCGAAGCACACCATCGCCCGCATCCGCAATCCCGAATACAACTACAAGAGCCTGGGCTTTCTGCGCCAGCAGCTGGATCTGTCCACCTCCATCAACCCCGATCTGCTGGCGGCGGAGGAGCTGTTCCAGGTGCTGAAGCTCCCCAGCGCGGTGAAGGTGGAATACTTCTCCCACCGCAACTTTGAGCTGCTGGAGCTGCGGCTCAGGGAGGGTTCGCCCCTGTGCGGCGCGCGGCTGAGCGAGCTGCGCAAGAAATATGAGGCGAAGTTCCTGATCTGCGTGGTGCAGCGCGGCGAGGAGGTCTACATCCCGGACGGCAGCTTCCAGCTCCAGGCCGGCGACCGCATCGGCCTGACCGCCGCCCCCAGCGAGGTGCAGAAGCTGCTGAAGATGATGGGCATCCTGCAGAAGCAGGCGAAGAACGTGATGATCCTGGGCGCGAGCCGCATGGGCTACTATCTGGCGCGCATGCTGCTGGCCAGCGGAACCAACGTAAAAATCATCGATCGGGATCACCAGCGCTGTCAGGAGATCAGCGAGAAGCTGCCCGGCGCGGTGGTGATCTGCGGCGACGGCGCGCAGCAGGAGCTGCTGTTGGAGGAGGGCATCTGCTCCATGGACGCCTTCATCTCCCTCACCGGCATGGACGAGGAGAACATCCTGATCTCCTTCTTCGCCTCCTCCCAGGGCGTTAAGAAGGTCATCTCCAAGGTCAACCGCGACGAGCTGCACTTCATCGCCGAGAAGCTGGGTCTGGATACCCTGATCTCCTCCCGCTCGGTCAGCTCCAACGTGCTCTCCCGCTACGCCCGCGCGCTTCAGAATTCGCTGGGCAGCAACGTGGAGACCCTGTACAAGCTGATGGACGGCAGGGCGGAGGCGCTGGAGTTCCGCGTGCAGACCGACTTCCCCATGACCAACGTCCCGCTGAAGGACATGCGCCTGAGAAGCGGCATCCTGATCGCGGGCATCATCCGCAACCGCAAGACCATCATCCCCTCCGGCGTGGACGTGATCCTGCCCGGCGACCGCGTGATCGTGCTCTCGGCGGCCAGCGGCATGCACGACCTGTCGGACATCCTGAAGCAGTAAGACCGCGACGGGGAAAGGTTTGGTACTTCTTTCATGAATCGCAGAATGATACTCAACACGGTGGGACTGATGCTGAAGGTGGAGGCGGCGCTTCTGCTGCTGCCGGCCATCGCGGCGCTGATCTACGGCGAGTCCTGCCTGTGGTCGATCCTGATTTCGGCGGCCATCTCCCTGGCGGCGGGCTTCGCGCTCACGCTTCTGAGCAGGCCGAAGACGCAGGTCATCTACGCCCGCGAGGGCTTCATCACCGTGGCGCTGTCCTGGGTGGCGGTCTCCGCCGTGGGCGCGCTTCCCTTCTGGATCTCCCGGGAGATTCCCTCCTACATCGACGCCTTCTTTGAAACCGTCAGCGGCTTCACCACCACCGGCGCGTCGATTCTGGAAAACGTGGAGGTCATGAGCCGGGGCCTCCTGTTCTGGCG
>JBJEJN010000041.1:0-8447 GCA_051878085.1 Aristaeellaceae bacterium
GTGGTCTTGCCCTTGGTGCCCGTGATGCCGATCATGTGCATCTTCTCGGCGGGATTTCCGTGGAACTGCGCCGCCACGTAGGACTGGGCCAGCCGCACGTTCTCCACCACGGCCTGGGGCACGTCGATGTCCAGCGGATGATCCACCAGCAGCGCCACCGCGCCGCGCTCCACGGCCTGCGGTGCAAACTTGTGCGCGTCCATGGTCAGGCCCGGCGTGCAGATGAACAGGTCGCCCGGCTGCACCTTGCGGGAATCTCCGCAGATGTTGCGTATCTCTATATCTTGATCTCCGATTATCCGAACCTTGCCGGGAACGCTCCCGGTCAATTCATTCAGCCTCATTCGGCATCCCCCTGTAATCAGTTTCAGGCGCTCCGGCGCGTCACGGCGGTTCAAAGCTGACCGTCACCGATGCGCTCGGAAAGACCTCGTCCCCGGCGGCAGGCTCCTGCGCAACCGCAAGCCCGCTGCCCTCGATTTGCATCCTGAGTCCGTAGGATCGCAGGATCCGGTTGGCCTCCAGCACGGACAGGCCCGTCACATCCGGCACCTGAACCCTACTATTATTGCGCAAATCTGTTAAGTTGTCAACATACAGCATCATCAGCGCGCCCTTTGCCATGCTTGCGCCCGCCGCAGGCAGCTGATTTGTCACAGTTCCGCCCTCTCCGTCGAACACGCAGTCCAGTCCGGCGGCCTTCACCGCCGCGGAGGCGTCGCTGAGGTTCATGCCGGTCACGTCCGGCACGCACACCTGCTCCGGCTCCGGCTCGTCGGTAGAGGGTGCGATTCCCAGGTACAGAAGCGTCTGCTCCAGAATATCCCTTGCGTAGGGCGCGGCGGTGACGCTGCCGAAGTCGATGGCCACGTCCGCCTCCTCCACGATCACCAGCACGGCGATCTGCGGATCGTCGATGGGCGCAAAGCCCAGAAACGAGCCGATGTGCTTGTCGCTGGACACCACGCCGTCCACGTAGACCTGAGCCGTGCCCGTCTTGCCGCCGATGCGGTAGCCGGGGATCGCGGCGTTCTTTCCGCCGCCCTCGGCCACCACGCCCTCCAGCAGCTCCCGCATGGTCGCGGAGGTTGCTTCGGAGATGGGATTTCCGCGAACCACGGTCTCTCCCCGCTGGATCACCTCGCCGTTTCCGTCGGTGATCTCCCGGACGATGTAGGGCGTGAGCAGTTTCCCGCCGTTGACCGCCGCGCAGGCCGCCGTCAGCAGCTGAAGCGGAGTTACGGCGACGGACTGGCCGAAGCCGATGCGGGCGATGTCCACGCGCTTGCAGGCGCTCTCCGGAATCACGATGCCGCCTGCCTCGCCCCGCAGGTCCACGCCCGTGGGACTGCCCAGGCCGAAGGCCTCGATGTAGTCGTAGAAGCGCTCCACGCCCAGCCGCAGGCCCATCTCCACAAACACCGGGTTGCAGGAGTTTTGCAGCGCCTGGGCGAAGGTCTCGCCCTCGTGGGGTCTGCCCCAGCACTTGATGCGCCCACCCTCCACGTAGATCGATCCGGAGCAGTAGAAGCCCTCATTCGGCGTGACCACGCCGCTGTCCAGCGCTGCGGAGGCCGTGAGAATCTTGAAGGTGGAGCCCGGCTCGTAGGCGTCGGTAATGCAGCGGTTGCGCATCAGATCGGTGAGCGTCTCCACATCGTCCCGGGGCGGATCGTTCAGGTCGTAGTCCGGCTTGTTGACCATGGCCAGGATCTCGCCGGTCTGCGGATCCATCACCAGCACGCGCACGGCCTTGGCGTTGTTGACCGACAGCGCCTCCCGCGCCGCCTTCTCCGCAAAGCTCTGGATGGATGCGTCCAGAGTCAGCATAACGCTGCCGCCCTCCACCGCCGCGATGTACTCGCTGGCGGAGTAGTCCAGCTCCCGGCCCTTGCCGTCGATCTCCTCCAGCACGCGCCCGGCCTTTCCGGACAGGTAGCTGTCCAGCGACTGCTCCAGCCCCGCCTGACCCACGCCGTCGATGGTGGTCAGGCCCAGCACCTGGCAGGCCAGCTCTCCCATGGGATAGTATCTCTTGCTCTCCTCCTCCAGATACAGGCCCGTGAGCACAGGATTGTCGGCCTGTGCATCCTGCGCCATCAGCGACTTGATCTCCTGCGCCACATCCCTTGCCAGCTGGCGCTTGAGCGTCACGCCGCCCTTGCTGGTGTCCGATGCCTTTTGTTCGATGGTCGCAGCGTCCATGTCCAGAATCGGCGAAAGCAGCTGCGCAAGCGCCGATGCGTCCCGCACCTGCCGGGGACTGACCGAGAGCGTGTAGGCCGTGGCGCTCTGGGCGAGCACCGCGCCGTTGCGGTCGAGGATCCGGCCCCGCGTGGGCTGGATCGTGCTCTCGCTGGTCCACTGGGACTGGGCGCGCAGCTGCAATTCCTCCGCTTTCAGGATCTGCAATTGGAACAGCCGTCCGCCCAGCAGCAAAAACAATACAAGGAAGATCGCCATCAGCAGCGCAAGGCGGCGACGGATGACCGGCCCGGTGAGAACCATACTCATCCCTCCCCGCCCGAAAAGTCTTCGTTCAGAAGCTTCTCTTCACCGGAATCTCCGGCAGCCTGGGTGGACGTATCTGCATTTGTCTGTTCCACGCGCACCGCGCGAATCTGGCTCTCGTCGGGCTGGACCATGCCCATTTCCTGCGCGCGCGCTGCGATCCTGTCCAGATTGTGAAACTCGTTGACCCTCAATTCCAGATTGACGGCCTCGCGGTTCAGGCGGGCGGTCTCACGCTCCAGCGCCGACGCGTGCTTGCTGACTGAGGACACCCGGGAGAGCATCGTGATCTGCAAAAATAGCCCCGCAAACAGCACGACTGCCGTCAATGCGATCCATGGCCGGTTTCCACATTGCCTTCGCGCACCGTCAACGCGCACATGCATTCGTCCGCACCTCCTCCGGGAACCCCGGCTTTCCGCCATCAGGAGTGGCGGCGCAGGCTCCGCAGACTATCTATGCGGCGAATTTCCGCTTCATTCTGAAACATTTGCAATGTGCGCTTCAAAAACAGTATAGCATAAGCTCCCGTTTCTGAATCGATATTTGACACTCTTTTCATACGAATTAAGAACTCCGTCACAGTTTGTTGTTAAAAAAGCTCAGATTTCCGAACAAATGCCGAACAAACGTTTGCATTCATGGCAGGATTGTGGTATACTGGATGCATTACAGGATGGAGGTGAGGCGCATGCGCGCATCGGAGGAGAACCAACAGAAGATACTGGACTTCATACGCAGGGAGATCGAGGAGAAGGGCTATCCCCCGTCGGTGCGGGAAATCTGCGCGGCGGTGGGGCTGAAATCCACCTCCACGGTGCACGCCCACCTGAACAATCTGGAGAAGCGCGGCCTGATCCGCCGGGATTCCACCAAGCCCCGCGCGCTGGAGGTACTGGACAACAGCGTCTCCCGTGGCCGCAGCGTGCCGCTGGTGGGCAAGGTCACGGCGGGCCTGCCGATTCTGGCCATCGAGAACATCGAGGACTACCTGACCCTGCCCATGAACATGGTCGGGCGCGATGAGCTGTTCTGCCTGCGGGTGCAGGGCGAGAGTATGATCGAGATCGGCATTCTGGACGGCGACATCATCGTGGTGCGCCAGCAGGACAATGCCGAGAACGGCGAGGTGGTGGTGGCGATGATCGAGGACGAGGCCACCGTCAAGCGCATCTTCTTTGAGGAAAACCGGGTGCGTCTGCAGCCGGAGAACCGCTACATGGAGCCGATCTACGCCGAAAGCGCCCAGGTTCTGGGCAAGGTTGTCGCGCTGTTCCGGCAATTCTGAGAGGTGTACATATGAACTATCAGGATATCAACGCCCACACCATCGACCGCTGGATCGAGGCGGGCTGGGAGTGGGGCACGCCCATCTCCCACGAAATTTATCAGGCTGCGCAGCGCGGTCAGTGGGACGTGCTGCTGACCCCCACGAAGACCGTTCCCCACGCCTGGTTCGGCGAGCTTCGCGGCAAGCGGGTGCTGGGCCTTGCCAGCGGCGGCGGACAGCAGATGCCCATCTTTACGGCCCTGGGCGCGGACTGTACGGTGCTGGACTACTCTGAAAAACAGCTGGAGAGCGAACGCATGGTTGCCCAGCGCGAGGACTACGATATCCGCATCGTGCGCGCGGACATGAGCCAGCCCCTGCCCTTTCAAGACGGCGAATTTGACCTGATCTTCCACCCGGTGTCCAACTGCTACGTGCGGGAGGTTCGGCCCATCTGGCGGGAGTGCTTCCGCGTGCTGCGCTCCGGCGGGATGCTGCTGGCGGGGCTGGACAACGGCATGAACTACATCTTCGACGACGACGATCGCATGCTGGTCAATCCCCTGCCCTTCGATCCGCTTGCGAACCCGGAGCAGATGGCCCAGCTGGAGGCCACGGACAGCGGCGTGCAGTTCTCCCACACGCTGGACGAACAGATCGGCGGTCAGCTGGAGGCGGGCTTTGTGCTGACCGGGCTCTACGAGGACACCAATGGTGAGGGCCGTCTGCACGAGTTCCACGTACCGACCTACGTCGCAACACGGGCGATCAAGCCCTAGAATCAAACGAGACCGTCTCAAAACGACACAATCGTTTTGGGACGGTCTTACAATTGTATGCGGCGGGGTGAAGGCATCCCGCCCTACCGCACCGTTTTCATTCGATTGAAATCAATCCCTCGTTGGCCAGCAGCTGCACCGCGCCCGCGATGGCGATGCGTCCGTGGGCGTAGGTCAGCGCGCCCTGAAGGTAGGCGATGTAGGGCGCTCGCACCGGCGCGTCGGCGCTCAGCTCCACGGATGCGCCCGAGACGAAGGTGCCCGCCGCCATGATGACCGGATCCTGATAGCCCGGCATGGCCCAGGGCTCCGGCACGGCCTCCGCATCCACCGGGGAGCAGAACTGGATCGACTGGATGAAGCGAATCAGCTTCTCCGGCGCGCCGAAGCGGATGGCCTCGATGATGTCGTTGCGGGGATCGTCGAAGCGGGGATTGACGTCGAAGCCCAGCAGCTCAAACACGCGGGAGGCCAGAATCGCGCTCTTGACCGCCTGCGCCACGGTGTGGGGTGCCTGGAACAGGCCCTGATAGAAGGGCTGGTAGCTGCCCGCATAGGAGCCGACCTCCGCGCCGATGCCCGGCGAGGTCAGGCGGTAGGACACCAGCTCCACGAAGCGCTTCTTGCCCGCAATGTAGCCGCCGGTGGGCGCGATGCCGCCGCCGGGGTTCTTGATCAGCGAACCTGCCATCAGATCGGCGTGGGGCTCCTCCGGGTTGGTGAACTCGCCGTAGCAGTTGTCCACCATCACGCACACGTCCGGCTTGGCCGCGTGAATCGCATCGATGGCGGCGTTCAGCTCCGCGACCGACAGCGAGGGCCGCCAGTCGTAGCCACGGCTGCGCTGCAGGAGCACCAGCTTCACCGCGGGGCTCAGCGCCCTGACGATGCCGTCGATGTCGATCTCCCTGCCGTTCTTCAGCTCGATCTGCTGATACGACACGCCGAAGTCCTTCAGGCTGCCGCAGCCGGGTTCACCCGCGATGCCGATGACCTCCTCCATGGTGTCGTAGGGCTTGCCCGCGCCGGAGAGCATCACGTCGCCGGGGCGAAGAATTCCGTAGAGGCACAGCGCCAGCGCGTGGGTACCCGAGGCGATCTGTGGGCGCACCAGCGCGCACTCCGTGCCCAGCGCGTCGGCGATGAGCTCGCCCAGGGTGTCGCGGCCGATGTCGTCGTAGCCGTAGCCCGTGGTGGGCGCGAAGTGGCGCGCCGAGACCCGGTGCTTCTGCATCGCGGCGATCACCTTGCGGGTGTTGGCCACCTCGATTTCGTCCATTCTGTGAAACGCCGCAGCGCAGTCCGCCTCCGCGCGCGCAATCAGCTCGTCCACTGCCGGGGTGACCTCCGGCATCTGTGCATTGTACATTGTCTTATCCTCCGGATTTATACTTTCTTCGATTCCAGATGCGCGCAGATCTCATCCGCGATCTGCCCCGCGCTCTTTCCCTGTGCGTCGATCCACACCGCGCGGGGGTCCCGCTGGAACCAGGTCATTTGCTTCTTTGCATAGTTGCGGGAGAGCTGCTTTACCAGCGCCACCGCCTCGTCCATCGTCAGCTTCCCGTCCAGCGCCGCCACGATCTCCTTGTAGCCGATGGCCTGCAACGCCGTGGGATGCTGATGCTCGTCCGCATGCAGCGTGCGCACCTCCTCCACAAGACCTGCGCGCAGCATATCGTCCACCCGCGCGTCGATGCGCCGGTAGAGCTCCTCGCGGGGCCAGCGCAGCACGAACAGCGTCTCGTCGTAGTCGCCCTCCCGCTGCGCGTCCAAGCGCGCCTGTTCGCTCTGGGTGCGCCCGGTCAGGCGGTAGACCTCGATGGCCCGACTCACCCGCCGCACGTCGTTCTCGTGCAGCTTCTCCGCCGCCTCGGGGTCGATTTCACGCAGCATGTCGTGCAGCCTGCGCCGCCCGCCGGGTGCGTCGGCGATGGCCAAAAGTTCCCTCCGCAGCGCCTCGTCGCATTTCTCAGAAAACTCCATCGGACGGGTCACGGCGTTGATGTACAGCCCCGTTCCCCCGCAGAGCACCGCCCGCTTCCCCCGCGCGTGAACATCCGCGATGGCGCGCTTCGCCAGGTCGCGGTAGCGCGGTGCGGAGAACTTCTCCGCAGGGTCGGCGATTCCAATCATGTGGTGGGGAATTCCCCGCATCTCCGCCGCCGTGGGCTTGGCGCTGAGCACGTCCATGCCGCGGTAGATCTGCATGGAATCAGCGGAGATGACCTCCCCGCCGATGCGCCCGCACAGCTCCACCGCACAGGCCGTCTTGCCGGACGCGGTGGGCCCGGCGATCACAATCAATTCAGGCTTCATATGGCTCCCTACTGGATGCGCTTGAACATCTTTTCCAGGTCCCGCTTCGTGAGCGCCTTGACCACGGGCCGTCCGTGGGGACAGGTGGGCGGTGCGCCGGTGCTCTGCATGTCCGCAATCAGCGCAGAAATCTCCGAATCGGACAGGCTGTCCCCCGCCTTTACCGCGCTCTTGCATGCCATCTGCATGATCTCGCTGCGGCGTGCGTCCACCGTGGCCGCCTTGAGCTGGTTCAGCGACTGGATCATCTCCAGGAACAGCGGGCGAACCTCCGCCTTCCCCATCACGAAGGGCACCGCCCGCACGCGGATGTCCTGCTCGCCGAAGGGCTCCACCTCGTAGCCCGCCTCCGCAAGCAGCGAAAGGTTGTCGGTGATCACCGCCATCTCCCGGGCGGAGAGGTGGATCACGATGGGCGCAAGCAGCTGCTGGGATGCGGTGCCCTCGCTGGCCCGGGCCATGAGCTTTTCGTACTGCAGGCGCTCGTGGGCCGCGTGCTGGTCGATCAGCAGCAGCGTTTCCCCGCACTCCACCAGGATGTAGGTCTTGAACGCCACGCCGATGATGCGGAAGGGGATCTCCTCCACCGGCGCGGGCGCGGCAGCCTTCACGGGCCTTGCAGGCTCGATCTGCGGTGCGGCAGCCTGTACGTCATTTGCGGACAGTTTTTGAGGTGCGGGCTGCGGCGCTTGTTCGCGCTTTACGGGAGCTAGCTCCATGGACAGCGGGTGCTCCGGCAGCGTCACCGTTTTGATCTCCCGCTCGTCCAGCACGTTCGGCTGCTCCCGGAGCACGCCGGGGCGCGCAGACGCATGCAGCTCCATACGGGTCTGCTCGGGCTTGGGGGGCTTCGGTGAAGGCTCCTGCGGCTGTGGGGTCGCTGTTGGCTTCGGCACTTCGGGTTCAGGCTTAGGTGCTTCGACTGCCTTCGATGCATCGGCCAGTGGAAGCTCGCGCAGCTCTGCGCGGCGCTCCACACTCCGCTGAGGGGCGGTTTCTCGCTCCATCTGAAGCACGCGCTCCCCGGCGAAGGCAGTGCTCAGCAGCCGCTCGCAGGCTCCGCGCATCATTTCCTCGTCCCGGAAGCGCACCTCCAGCTTGTTGGGGTGCACGTTCACGTCCACCGCGCCCGCCGGGATCACCAGATTCAGCACGCACATGGGGTACATGCCGATGGTCACGCGGCTGCGGCAGACCTGCTCCAGCACCCTCGTGAGCATGGGACAGCGCACCGAGCGCCCGTTGATGAAGAACAGCTGGTGGGCCCGCGTGGCCTTGGCAAACTCACCCACGCCGATCAGGCCGTGGATGCGTGCGCCGCCCTCGCTTGCGTCCACCTCCACCATCTTCTCCGCCGCCTCGCGTCCGTAGACCGCGAACACCGCGTGGCGCAGCTTGCCGTCGCCGAAGCTGTGGTAGAGCGTGTTTCCGCCGCTGATGAAGCGCATGGAGACCCCCGGATTGCCCAGCAGCATGCGCGAGACCGCGTCGCTGACCAGTCCGCCTTCATAGGAGGGCTTCTTCAGAAACGCCCTTCTCACCGGCACGTTGAAGAACAGCTCCCGCAT
>JBJEJN010000041.1:8547-11399 GCA_051878085.1 Aristaeellaceae bacterium
CCGCAGCCGTTGTCCGTGACGCGCAGGTAGTCGATGCCGCCGCCTTTCACCTCCACCGTGATGGAGGTCGCGCCCGCGTCCAGCGCGTTCTCGATCAGCTCCTTGACCACCGAACTGGGGCGCTCCACCACCTCGCCGGCGGCGATTCGGCCCACCGTGGCCGCGTCCAGTATGCGAATCGGCATGTTGTCCTCCCGTCAGTCGTTCTTCAAAAATCCAATCTGTCCCACAAGCTTAGATCCTCTTTGCCTTCTCGTTGATCTCGAACAGCTTGTTCAGTGCCTCGATGGGCGTCATGCTCACCACGTCCAGCTCCGCGATCTCCTGCACAAGCTCCATGGGCTTGAAGTCCAGAATGCCCAGCTGGCGGTCGGGGGCCTTCTTCTTTTCAAGGATGCTCTGGCCGATGGAGCCGTTGAGCTGATCGTCCACCTCCAGCCGCGCCATGATCTGCCGCGCCCGGGCGATCAGCGACTTGGGCAGGCCCGCCAGCTTCGCCACCGCCACGCCGTAGCTGCGATCCGCGCCGCCGGGCACGATTTTGCGCAGGAAGATCACGTCCTCGCCCATCTCCTTGGCAGTGATGCGGTAGTTGACCACGCCGCCAAGCTGCCCCTCCAGCTCGGAGAGCTCGTGGTAGTGGGTGGCGAAGAGCGTGCGCGCGCCGCACTTCTCCCCGGCAATGTACTCCACCGCCGCCCAGGCGATGGACAGGCCGTCGAAGGTGGAGGTGCCACGGCCCACCTCATCCAGAATCAGCAGGCTCTTCGGCGTGGCGAACTTCAGGATGGTCGCCATCTCGCTCATCTCCACCATGAAGGTGGACTGGCCGCCGTAGAGGTCGTCGGACGCGCCGATGCGGGTGAAGATGCGGTCGGTCAGCGCCACGTCCGCGCGCTCGGCGGGTACGAAGGAGCCGATGTGGGCCATCAGCACGATCAGCGCCACCTGACGCATGTAGGTGGACTTGCCCGCCATGTTCGGGCCGGTGATGATCATGACCCGGTGCTCCGCGTCCAGACTGGTGTCATTCGGCACGAACTTCTCCCGGCCGATGGAGTCCTCCACCACCGGATGCCGGCCGCCAGTGATCTCGTAGCGGCCCTCGTCGTTGATCGCGGGGCGGACGTAATTGTAGTCCGAGGCGACCTTGGCGAGGGACAGAAGCGCGTCCAGCGTCTTCATGGCCTGGGCGGTCTGCTGAAGCCGGGGCAGTAGCTCCTTCAGCGTTGCGCGAATCTCACAGAACAGCTCGTACTCCAGCCGGGTTGCGCTCTCCTGCGCGCCCAGAATCTTGTTTTCCAGCTCCTTGAGCTCCTCGGTGATGAAGCGCTCGGCGTTGGCCAGCGTCTGCTTGCGGGTGTAGCGGTAGGGCACCTGATCGTAAAAGGACTTGGTGACCTCGATGTAATAGCCAAAGACACGGTTGTAGCCGATCTTCAGGTTCTTGATGCCGGTCTCCTCGCGCTCCTTCTGCTCCATCTGCGCAAGGTACTCCCTGCCATTCTCGGACACGTCGCGCAGCTCGTCCAGCTCGGCGCTGTACCCCTGCTGGATCATGCCGCCGTCCTTGACGGAGATGGGCGCGTTGGGATCGATGGCCCTGCGCAGCACGTCCACCAGTTCCTCCATGGGGTCCAGCGCGTCCAGCGTCTCCCGGATCAGCGGGGCGCTGAAGTCTGCGCCGCAGCTCCGGAGCTGGGGCACCGCGTCCAGCGAGTTCTTCAGCGCCAGGCAGTCCCGGGCGTTGACCGCGTCGTAGGCGATGCGGCTGAGCAGGCGCTCCACGTCGTACACCCCGCTCAAAATCTCCCGCAGCTGCGCGGAGCTCATGGGATCGGACATCAGCTCCTGCACCGCGTCCAGACGACGCTCGATCTCGCCCCTGTCGTACAGCGGGCGCTCGATCCAGCTGCGCAGCAGGCGGCTTCCCATGGAGGTCTGCGTCTCGTCCAGAATCCACAGCAGCGATCCTCTGCGGCTCTTGGTGCGGCTGGTTTCGGTCAGCTCCAGGTTGCGCAGGGCAACCTTGTCCAGCGCCATGTAGCGGGAGCTTTCGTACCGCGTGGCCTTCAGGATGTGGGACAGGGCGTTCTTCTGGGTGTCGGTGAGGTAGCGGATCAGCGCGCCGCCCGCGCACACCGCGAGGCGCTGGTCGTCGAAGCCCAGCTCCTTGATGCTACCGCCGAAGTGGGCCGTCATGCACTTGGCCGCAATGGCGTAGGTGAAAGCCTCGGGATCGGGCGTGGAGGAAGACTGTGCGCGCTCGGGATCGAGCTGGGCAAAGTCCTCGCGACTGCTGACGATCAGCTCGCTGGGGGATATGCGCGCCAGCTCGTCCGCAAGGCTCACCCGCGCGTCGGCGATCTGAAAGAGGTTGAATTCGCCGGTGGAGATGTCGCAGAAGGCCACGCCCGCCTGATTCTTGCGCAGGCAGACCGAGGCGATGTAATTCTGCTTCTTCTCCTCGAGCATGTTGCTCTCGAACACCGTGCCCGGGGTGATGATGCGGGTGACGGCCCGCTCCACCAGGCCCTTGGACAGCGCCGGATCGGTCATCTGCTCGCAGATGGCGACCTTGTAGCCCTTCTCGATCAGCTTCTGCACGTACACGTCCACCGCGTGGTAGGGCACGCCGCACATGGGCGCGCGCTCGGACAGGCCGCAGTCCTTGCCCGTGAGGGTCAGCTCCAGCTCCCGGGACGCCAGCTTTGCGTCGTCGAAGAACATCTCGTAGAAGTCGCCCAGGCGGAAGAACAGGATGGCGTCCGGATTCTGCTCCTTCACATCGAGATACTGCTGCATCATTGGCGTCACGGGCATTGGTTTCACCTCAAGCTTTTCTTTCGTTG
>JBJEJN010000041.1:11499-16451 GCA_051878085.1 Aristaeellaceae bacterium
CGCGTCGGTGAGCGCGGCGATGTCGTCGATCATCTGCAGGCGCTCCTGAATCTCGTCCATCTCGTTGGACAGGCGCTGCATGGCGGCGGGATCGGGGTTCTCCTGCTCCATCATCTCCTGAATCTGGCCGCGCTTCTCCAGATAATGGGCCATCATCTCGGCGGCCTCCACGTTCTGCATGGCCTTCTCCTCGGCCGCCTTCATCTTCTGATAGGCTTCGCTGTTCAGCAGGGCCTCGCCCAGCTCGCGGGTCTTTGCAAAAATCTGATCCATGTTTGATTGTCCTCCTTATACAAGTCTGCCGCGCAGGGTATTCTTCCCCGCCGACGTGATTTCCACTTCCACAAATTTGCCGATCAGCTCCGCGCTTCCGGGGAAGTTGACCATGTGTCCCCGGGGCGTCTTGCCGCCGACCTGACTTACGTCTCGGGTGGACACGCTGTCCACCAGCACGATCTCACGCTTCCCAACCTGCGCGCACAGCGCCTCGTAGGCGATGGCCTGCTGAAGGTCGATCAGCCTCTGGATGCGCGCGCTCTTCTCCTCCGCGGTCACGGGATCGGGCATCTCCGCCGCCCTCGTGCCCTTGCGGGGGGAGTAGATGAAGGTGTAGGCCGCGTCGAAGCGCACCTCGCGCACCAGCGACATGGTATCCTCGAACTGATCCTCGGTCTCTCCCGGGAAGCCCACGATGATGTCGCTGGTCAGGCCGATCTCCGGTCGCACCGCGCGCAGCCTGCGCACCAGATCCAGATAGCGCTCGCGGGTGTAGCGGCGGTTCATCTGGCGCAGAATCTCGTCGTTGCCCGCCTGTACCGGCAGGTGGAGGCTGGGCATCAGGTGCTCAAGCTCGCCGTAGGCCGCGATCAGCTCGTCGGAGAGGTCCTTCGGGTGGGAGGTCATGAAGCGGATGCGCGGAACCCCCAGCTTATCCAGCCGACGCAGCAGGTTTGCAAACTCTGCGCCGCCGCCGCGATAGGAGTTGACGTTCTGGCCCAGCAGCATGATCTCCTGCGCGCCCCTGTCCAGCAATTGGACGACCTCGCGCTCGATGTCCTCGGGGTCGCGGCTGCGCTCCCGCCCGCGCACGTAGGGCACGATGCAGTAGGAGCAGAAGTTGTTGCAGCCGTACATGATGTTGACGAAGGAGGTGTGCACGCTCTCGCGCTTCTCCGGCAGGCCCTCCACCACCTCGCCGTCGGTGTCCAGCACCTCCACCACGGGCTCGCGGCCCTGCAGGAAGCGGTAGATGTACTCCGGCAGGCGGTAGAGGTTGTGGGTGCCGTAGATCAGGTCGATGAAGGGATAGCGCTGCTTCATGGTCGCCGCCATGCCCTTCTCCTGAGTCATGCAGCCGCCCACGCAGATCATCAGATCGGGCCTCACGCGCTTCAGCTCCTTCAGCCAGATCACGTTGCCCAGCGCCTTGTTCTCGGCGTTTTCGCGCACGCAGCAGGTGTTGTACAGGATCAGGTCGGCCTGCTCCCGCACCGGCTGACGCACCATGCCCATCTCCTCCAGCATGCCGGCGATGGTCTCCGAATCCCGGGCGTTCATCTGGCAGCCCATGGACACGATGTGGTAGCTCTGCGGGCGGCGGTCGATTTCGCGCACCAGGCGCATGTATTCGCGCTGCTTCAGGATCTCCTCCTGACTCACGAGGGGACGTTCTTTCATACTTCTTCCTCACTTCCCGCGACCGGGCCTTCGCCGCCGCAGGGCAATAGTTCGTAGCTTGAATCGCTTCCGCCGGGGCTGACGAGCGTGCGCCCGCCCTCCGGAAGCCCGATGGTGCCGATCCAGCCGGCGACCTTCTCGCCGGTGCGGATGGTATAGGCCGTGGTGTCGCCCATGCGCCGCCTGCGCCAGAGCTCCCGCACCGCCTGATAGGCCACGCTCTCGTGCGTCCACTCCCGGCCGCTGGCAAGGCACGCGCTGCAGTCCCGCATCAGCAGCCTGCTCAGCGGCTGGCGTGTCTTCTTGCGGGTCATCTCCACCAGCCCCAGCGCCGTCATGCCCAGCACGTTCGTGCGGTTGCGGTCGCTTTTCAGCGCCTCGCGCAGATGCTCCAGCAGCGCCTCGCGCTCCTGCGGCGCATCCATGTCGATGAAGTCGATGAGCACGATGCCGCCGATGTCCCGCAGCCGGAGCTGCCGGGCGATCTCCTCCGCGGCCTCGCAGTTGAGATGGAACACCGTCTCCGAGAGCGACTTCTTTCCGGTGAAGCGGGCGGTGTTGACGTCGATCACCGTCATGGCCTCGGTCTCGTCGATCACGAGGTTGCCGCCGCTCTTGAGGTGCACCTGCCGGGAAAACGCCTGCTCCAGCTGGTGGTCCACCCGCATCAGGTCGAACAGCGGCGTGTCTCCGCTGTGCAGCGCAATCCTGTCCGCATACTCCGGCGTGAGCGTCTGCGCCCAGGTGCGCAGGGCCTCATGGAGCTGGGCGTCGTCCGTGCGGACGGAGGTGACGCTGCCGTCCAGCATGTCCCGCACCGCGCGCAGCGCAAGGTCGCCGTCCGCCTGAATCAGCCGCGGCTGGGCGCTGTGCTTCGCGCGCTTCTCCACGTCCGCCCACATGCGCAAAAGGCGCAGGTAGTCAGCTTCAATCTGCGCTTCCGGCGCGCCCTCGCCCGCCGTGCGGACGATGACCCCCGCGCCGTGGGTGTCCGACAGGCGCTGGGCGATGGCGAACAGCCGGTCGCGCTCGTCGGGGTCGGTAATCTTCTTGGAGACCCCGGCGTAGCGGATCGTGGGCAGCAGCACCGCAAGCCGCCCCGGAAGCGTGATGCTCCCGGACACCCGCGGGCCCTTGCTGCCGCCGGGCTCCTTCACCACCTGAACGACGATGCTCTGGCCGGGGCGCAGCATCCTTTCGATCCGCGCGGACTCCAGGCGGTCCTTCAGCTCCTGCTGGTCGCGGGTGTCGAAGCAGATGTCCCCGGCGTAGAGGAAGCCGTTCCTGCGCAGACCGATATCCACGAAGGCGGCGTTCATGCCCGGCAGCACGTTCTGCACCCGCGCGGCGTAGATGTTGCCCGCGAGCTTCGTCTGGCTGCCGCGCTCGTAGTAGATCTCGCACAGCCTGCCCTTCTCCAGCACCGCAAGCCGGGTCTGGTTCTGCACGCGCTCCAGCAGGATTTCCCGATTGATCTGCGGATTCATGTCACAGCTCCATCAGCGGAACCAGCTCGCCCGCGTCGTTCCTGCCCAGCAGGTTCACGCGATGGATGCGCATTTCCGGCGCCTCCACGCCCGCGCGCGCCGCCAGCGTCCGCGCCAGCAGGTCGGGCTTCAGCGCGTCCTTTTCCGTCAGCATCAGCCGCGCCTCAAAGCCGCCCTCGCAGCGCCCGAGCGACAGCACCAGCGGCCGGATGTCGATCTCCTTCTCGCCGGACTTGCTCTTCTTCATGGCCGTCACGCGCTCCTCTGCAAGGAAGCCGTCGATGGCAGAAAGCACCGCGTCCGAATTTTCACCGTCCATCCGGACGACATAGTCCGAGGCGTAGACCTGGGACATGATCGAGGGCCGGCGGTCGTCCACCAGCTTCACCTCCAGCACCGGAAGCTCCTCCGGCAGCGCGAAGCGCATGGCCTCCTCGCAGCGGCGGCGGCCCATGGGTGCGCTGAGCTTCACGTCCAGAATCTCATACTCGCTCGTCCAGCCCAGCGCCAGCGCCGAGCCGAAGGCCATCACCGGGTGGGGGTTGAAGCCCTGGGAGTACTGGATGGGCAGGCCCGTGCGGTTCAGGGCCATGTGCAGAAAGCGCTGCAAATCCAGATGGGAGATGAAGCGCAGCCGGGCATTCTTGCCGAAGCGTACCAGCATTCTCATTTGTCGCAAGCCCCCTCATAGCGATTCATTCCGCAGCCCACGCAGCCCTTGCGGCAGTCCTGGGTGCGCTCGGCGCGCTGCGCCTTCTCCCACTCCCGGCGCAGAAACGCCTTGGTCACGCCCGCGTCCAGGTGATCCCAGGGCAGCAGCTCGTCAAGCGGGCGCTCCCGCAGGGCGTAGAAGTCGGGATCGATGCCCGTCTCCTCGAAGGCGCGCAGCCACAGGTCGTGGCGGTACTGGTCCGACCAGCCGTCGAAGCGGCAGCCCAGCTGCCAGCCGCGCTCCAGCGCGTCCGCCATGCGGCGGTCGCCACGGGCGAACACGGCCTCGATGTAGCTCAGATCGGGCGCGTGATATTTGAAGTCCACGCCCTTGATCTTGCGCAGCTCGTCCCGCAGCAGCAGCTGGCGGCGGATCACCGTCTCGCTGTCCAGCTGGCCGCACCACTGGAAGGGCGTGAAGTTCTTCGGCACGAACACCGAGGCGCTGACCGTGATGCGCAGGCCCGGCGCGCGCTTCTCCTTGGGCACGGCGAAGTAGCAGGCGCGCACCTTGCGGGCGAGGTCTGCGATGCCCAGCACGTCCTCGTCGGTCTCGGTGGGCAGGCCGATCATGAAGTAGAGCTTCACCGCAGACCAGCCCTGCTCAAAGGCGTCGCTGACCGAGCGGATCAGATCCTCCTCGGTCACGCCCTTGTTGATCACGTCGCGCAGCCGCTGGGTGCCCGCCTCGGGAGCCAGTGTCAGCGCGGTTTTGCGCACCTTTTGGGTCTCCTTCAGCGTGTCGGTGAGGATCGCGTCGATGCGCTGGGAGGGCAGCGAAATCTTCACCCGCTTCTTTGCAAACTTTTCGACCATCTGGTGCGCCAGCTCCGGCAGGCAGGAGTAGTCGCCGCTGGACAGGCTCATCAGCGAGATCTCGTCGTAGCCGGTGTTGGCCACCAGCTTCTCCGCCAGCGCCATCAGCCGGTCCATCTTGCGCTCGCGCACCGGGCGGTAGATCATGCCCGCCTGACAGAAGCGGCAGCCGCGGGTGCAGCCCCGGAAGATCTCCAGCATGATGCGGTTGTGCACGATCTCGCCGTAGGGCACGATCAGCTTGTCCGGGTAGTCGGCGGC
>JBJEJN010000041.1:16551-18445 GCA_051878085.1 Aristaeellaceae bacterium
AAGGGCGCAAGCGGCTCCGGGTTGAAGGCGCAGGGGCCGCCGCAGATCACGAAGGGGTCCGCCTCCGTGCGGTCCTCCCGGCGCAGCGGTATGCCCGCAAGATCCAGCGCCTCCAGCACGTTGGTGAAGCTCATCTCGTACTGCAGGGTCACGCCCAGAATGTCGAAGTCCTTCACCGGCGTGCGGCTCTCCAGCGAAAACAGCGGAACGCCCGCTGCGCGCATCTCGGCGGACATGTCCACCCAGGGCGTGAACACGCGCTCGCACCAGGTGTCCTCCCGGCGGTTGATGATGTGGTACAAAAGGCGCATGCCCAGATGGGACATGCCCACTTCATAGGTGTCCGGGAACAGGAAGGCGTACCTCACGTCCACCTTCTCCGGGTCCTTCATCACGGCGCCGTACTCGCCGCCCATGTATCGTACAGGCTTCTGCACCTTCTGCATCAGCGCTTCAATGCGATCGGAAAGATTCACAGTCGTCCTCCTCATGCTCATATCTATCCGATTAACTTTATCACGAAATCACAAATTCTTCAACGTGCAAATGTTAAAGAATACGATTCCCGAAAAATCTTCTGAATCGCTCTTGACGCATGGCTTGCATCGGACTATAATATTTCAGTAACTTCGCATAAAAATACAGAATTGGTGACAAATATGCAAAAGAAGCCCTTCGTGAATCTGGACAAGCTCAACGAAATCATTTCGGAATACCCCACGCCCTTCCACCTCTACGACGAGGCGGGCATCCGCGCAACCGCGAAGGCCGTGAACCATGCCTTCGCCTGGAATCCCGGCTTCCGCGAGTACTTCGCGGTCAAGGCCTGCCCCAATCCCTACATCCTCAAGCTCCTGAAGGAGGAGGGCTGCGGCGTGGACTGCGCGTCCATCCCGGAGCTGATGCTGGCGCACGCGGTGGGCTTTACAGGCGACGAGATCATGTTCTCCTCCAACGAGACCAGGGCAGAAGAGTATGAATACGCCCGCAAGCTGAACGCCATCATCAATCTGGATGACATCACCCACATCGACTTCCTCGCCGCCCACGGTGGCTTGCCGGAGAAGATCTGTCTGCGCTTCAATCCGGGCGGAGACCTGAACATCGGCGAGACCTGCATGGGCCATCCCGAGGAATCCAAGTACGGCATGACCCGCCCGCAGATTCTGGAGGCAGCGCGCATCCTGTCCGAGCGCGGCGTGAAGTCCTTCGGCGTGCACGCGCTGCTGGCCAGCAACGCCACCGAGCGCCACTACTACCCCGAAAACGCGGCGATCCTGTTCTCCCTGGCGGCGGAGATGCATGCGACCCTGGGCGTGGACATCTTCATGGTGAACCTGTCCGGCGGCGTGGGCATCGCCTACCTGCCCGAGGAGGAGACCCCGGACATCGCCCAGGTGGGCGCGGACGTGCGCACCGAGTTCGAGCGCATTCTGGTTGCGGCGGGCCTGCCGAATGTGCACGTGGCCTCCGAGCTGGGCCGCTATATCACCGGCCCCCACGGCTGTCTGGTGACCACCGCCATCCATGAGAAGCACATCTACCGGGAGTACATCGGCGTGGACGCCTGCGCCGTGGATCTGATGCGCCCGGCCATGTACGGCGCGTACCACCACATCAGCGTCATGGGCAAGCTGGACGCGCCCAAGGATCAGATCTACGACGTGGTCGGCTCCCTGTGCGAGAACAACGACAAGTTCGCCGTGCAGCGCGCGCTTCCCAGGATCGACATGGGCGACGTGCTGGTGATTCACGACACCGGCGCGCACGGCTACTCCATGGGCTACAACTACAACGGCAAGCTCAAGTCCGCCGAGATTCTGCTCCACAGCGACGGCAGCTTCTCCATGATCCGCCGCGCGGAGAAGCCGAAGGACTACTTCGCCACGCTGGA
>JBJEJN010000042.1:0-18403 GCA_051878085.1 Aristaeellaceae bacterium
GCATCAGCGTATATGCCGACAACCTCGCAATCTTCTGGAAGAGCGTGCAGGACGCCTTTGCGCATGCGGGACTGGATTTCCTGCGGGACTATCCCTGTCCCGGCGATGCGGCGAGCGGCAGCATGCTGACGGATGATCTCTGCCATGCGCTGGCGGGGAAGGAATCCTTCTATATCTTCATTGACGATTTCCACCTGCTGAAGGATCCGCGCATTCCCGCCTTCCTCTGTACGCTTGCCAACCGGATGCCCGGCAACGTGCACCTCATTGTCGCCAGCCGGGATCAGTTCCTGCCCGCCGGGGAGCTTGTCCGGCTGGGGAGCCGGATCCATCAGATCGGTACGGAGCAGCTGCGGCTGAACCGCACGGAGCTTGCCGTCTACGCCCACAGGTGCGGCGTGGAGCTATCCGAGGAACAGATCGAGGCCCTGCTCCATTCCAGCGACGGATGGTTTTCCGCGATCTATCTGAACCTGCGGACGCTCTCGGAGCGCGGGGCCTTGCCTGACCGGAATTCTGACATTTACACCATGTTCACCGCAGCCATGATCGACCCGCTCTCCGAAAAACAGCGGGTTTTCCTTGCAGTCATGGGGCTTGCCGATGAGTTTACCGTGGAGATGGCGCGCTTCGTCACCGGGGACGAGGATACGGAGAGGCTGATCGTTGGTTTGACCACGCAGAACGCATTTGTAAAGTGCCTGCCGGACGGCGTGAGCTTTCGCTTCCATCACATGATGAAGGAATGCGCGGAGCGCACGTTCCGGACGCTGGACAGGGAAAGGCAGCGGGCCTATCGCGAGAAGTACGGCGCATGGTACGAGGCGCAGCGGCAGTATCTTCATGCCATCGCGGCCTACCGGCAGAGCGAGGATTACGACGCGCTGCTGCGCGTGATTCAGAAGGACAGCGGCATTTTGCTCTCGTCGCTGAACCCGGAATCGGTGCTGGAGATGATTGGCGAGTGCCCGGTGCCCACGCTGAAGGCGCATCCGCTGGCGATCCTGGTGCTGATGCGCTGCATGTTCAACTGGCGGAGGATCCCGAAAATGATGGAGCTGAAGTCGCTGCTTCTGAACTCCATCGAGGAACGGCCGGAGATGCCCGCCACCGAACGCGGCGACCTTCTGGGCGAATGCGATCTCATCATGAGCTTCCTCTGCTACAACGACATCAGTGCCATGAGCCGCCTGCACCGCAGCGCCAGCGCGCAGATGTCCCGCTCGGCCATCAGCATCCACAAGAGCGGCGGCTGGACGTTTGGCTCTCCGTCGGTGCTGATGATGTTCTACCGCGCTCCGGGCGAGCTGGAGAGTGAGCTAAACGAGATGGACGAGTCCATGCCCCACTATTACAGGATCACTGACGGCCACGGGCAGGGCGCGGAGAAGATCATGCGGGCGGAGGCGGCGTTCATGCAGGGCCGCTACACGGACGCGCGGATTGCGCTGGAGGGCGCCTATGCGCAGATTGCGGGCAATGGGCAGGAAAACATGGCGCTCTGCTGCGATTTCCTGGCGTGGCGGCTGTCCCTGTGCGCGGAGGTGGAACAGAGATACAGCTTTGAGGAGCGCTATGCGGCGCTGCTGCGCCATCACAACGCCGCATGGATCAACATCTGGTCTGCGATCAGCGCCTACTACCACGCCCTGCTGGGTGAGACGGAAGAGATCCCGGAGCTCTTCGGCGCGCACAGGCTCGATTCCGTCAACCTGCTCGCTCCGGGAAGGCCCATGATCGAGATGATCGAGAACCAGGTTTACCTGGCCCAGGGCGCGTACGCCAAGCTGATCGGGCGCAGCGAGGGGCTGCTGGCGCTGTGCGAGGGGATGCACTATGCGCTGGTTGCGCTGCACATCCGCATTCAGACCGCAGCGGCCTATGAGAAGCTGGGAAAGCCCGGGGAGGCGCAGGCGTGGCTTGCGAGAGCGCTCTCCGATGCGGCGCCGGACGGCTTTGTGATGCCGTTCGTGGAGAACTATGACGCTGTGAAGTCGATCCTGGCGCGGGAAGGCGCGAGTGAGCTGATCGCAAGGATCACCGAGCTGGGCGAAGCGACCAGCTCGCGAAGGGCGGAAAAGGCCCGCCCGGTCGCCTTCGACGCGCTGACGCAGCGGGAAGTTGAGATCGTTCGCCTGATGGCGCAGCGGCTCTCCAATCGTGAGATCGCGGAGAGGTTGTTCCTCGCGGAGGGCAGCGTCAAGCAGTACGTGAACCGCATCTATTCCAAGCTCCAGATTGAGGGAGATACCCGGACGAAGCGGAAGCGGCTTCTGGAGCTGCTTCGGATAGGTAAAAAATAACCTTTGGTTAATAGTCGCTGCTTAGGATTCCCCGTACAATAAAGCTATGGTAGACTCACCTGAAACAGAAAAATATTGTATGGAAGGGAAGCGTTGAAATGAAGAAAAAAGCATTGGCGCTGATTCTGGCGCTCGTATTCTGTGTGGTAGGAATGTCCGCAGGCGCGGCTTGTGCGGAGGAGCAGGGTCCCAGCTGTGTTCTGACGGTCGGTGTGCAGTACACGGGCATGGTGTCACTGGAAAGTGATTCCTCCTGGAATGGCGGCTACTACTATGCGGACATGACCGAGGATGGAATTACGGTGATCGTGAACTGCTGCGCGGCGAATGGAACGGATGAATACGTGACCAGCCCGGAATACAGGGAAGTGTTCGCCGCAATGGTGAGCGGAAGCGAGGTCATGGATTATGAGGACGGCCAGAACCAGTACCTCACGCAGAGGTTCAGCTATCCGGTCTATGATCTTTCCTTCACGACGGGCGGAAATGAGGACACCTGCGTGTGGAAGATGATCCTCTTCCAGACGGATACCTATACCTACGCGTATGCATTCAAGATGTATGCGGATTTTGCGGAGGACATGGAAGGGGAATACTGGTATTCACTGGACACCCTCGAACTGATCGACCTCTCCGACTACTATGAGGAGATCGGGGAAGTGGACTACGATCCCAGCGCCGAGGGAGAGAGCCTGGAGGACTTCATCGCCTATTTCGATACCTGGCACCTGTACGGGGATCTGAATCAGGAGAGCATCCGCCTCTATGGCGACGGCACCTGGGCTTACTACAATGCGATCGAAGAGGATGGCACCGGCGGCTACCTCTTTGATGAGGGTACGTTTGAGACCTTCGGAACGGATGCGCTGATGCTGTACTCCGCCGATGGAACCTACGTGGCAGATGTGAGCCTGAACGAATACGGCGATCTGGCGCTCACACCTGTACTGGAGGGCTATGGAAGCTTCGATGGAGTCACCATTTTCGTCCGCGAATCCGAGTGCACCGGTTACACGGGTTATGTGGAGGACGATCCCAGCGCCGAGCCAGTGAGCCTGGAGGACCTGATCACCTTCTTTGACGGCTGGTACCTGTGCGGAGATCTGAATGCGGAGAGCATCTATATCTATGGCGACGGCACCTGGATCTTCTACAATGCGATCGAAGCGGACGGCACCGGCGGATACGTCTTTGACGAGGGTACGTTTGAGACCATCGGAACGATTGGCCTGCAGCTGTACTCTGCCGATGGAACCCATGTGGCGGATGTGAGCATGAATGAATTTGGTGAGCTGGTGCTCACGCCCGTGGTTGAGGGCTATGCGGACTTCTATGGGGATACGATCTTTGACCGGGAATCCGAATCCGTCGCCTATGAGGCGCAGGATGCCGATTTTTAAGCGGTGATTCTGTCCTGGGTGATGTGGGAAACCGTGCCGATGCATTGACAGCGGAAGACCTTGCCGGTCCGGAGGTTTCCTGTAGCGCATGACGTGCGGATTGTCGGGCTGTTCCCGCAAGAAGACCGAAGCTTTGGTTTCTTGAAATCCACCGTACAATGTTTGTATGGTGGATTATTTTCTGTAAAAGGAAAAAGAGCAAACGCAAATCGAAGAAGAGAGCTTACGATCAGGTTCTGATCCATATTTTCGATGAAAGGAGACTGCTCTATGAGCCGTTCTTTACACAGAATACGATGCTTTATCCTGTTTGTGCTGGTGATTCCCCTATGCTCGCTGACCGCATTGGCCGAGGATGGCAGCGCTGCGCTGGATTCTCTGCATTTTGATATTGCATTGCAGGAGGATGGCAGCGCGCTGATCACCGAGACGAGGACAGTTGTGTTTGAAGGTGATCGTTTGTTTACCCGCTATGGGGTGAACAATTTTTTCACCGGCCCCCGGACGTTTACCGAATGGCAGGCTTCGATTGACGGGACGCCTCTGACCCGGCTCGATGCGCCGGACAATGAAAACCGCCCTGAGAACAGCTTCGCGGTGGAGGATGGCGATGGGGAAAACACCGTCCAAATCTATTTCCGACAGCAGGGCAGCGGCACCCGCATCTTCCGGATCAGCTACCGTCTGGAAAATGCCGTGAAGCTCTATTCCGATGTGGGCGAGTTCTTCTGGAACCTGACCGGAGAGACCGGAATTTCCGACATTGGCAGCCTCACCGCCACCTTGAACGTGCCTGCGGACTGCCCGGCAGAGGATTTGAACATCTGGGCGCACGGGCCGCTGAACGGCAATTTTGATAAGCAGCCTGACGGCTCTGCGGCCCTGGAGATCGAGAACGTTCCGCTGGGGACGATCGTCGACATACGCTGCACCCTGCCCGCGTACTGCTTCACCGGCGGCTGGGAGCAGCAGGGCGAGGGGCTCGAAGAAATCCTGGCCTACGAAAAGGAGCTGTCCGACAGCGCGAACGCCAAGCGCGAGGAGGAGCTGCGCGCGCAGGAGGAAGAGGAGCGTGCCCGTGCGGAGGCAGATGCCTATTGGGAGGCCCTCATTGCCGAGCGGGAAGCATGGGCCGAGGAGCACCCCATCCAGAATTCCATCGAGGATTTCTGCGATTCGATCTACGATGAGTTCTACTTCGAACTCGCCTATGATCCCTCGAAGTTCGTCGCCGTCCTCTGCGCCTGCGCCTTTGTGTTCGCCGCATTCCTGGGCAGGCTCCGGCGCAATCTGAAGGGGTTCAGGCACACCCCCGCCCAGTCGCCCCAGCATTGCCGGGAGCTGCCGGATGACCGTTCGGCCCCTGCTGTGGACCGGCTGCTGCACTACTACGACGGCAAGTCCGACGTCTCCAGGCAGATTTCTGCGGCGCTTCTGGAGCTGAATCTGAAGGAGCTGGTGCAGTTTGAGACGGTTGACGGGGACGTCGAGCTTGCGCTGAATCTTCAGCTGGGCGAGGAGCTGTTCCCCTCCGCTGCGCAGCAGGAGAGCGAGGCGCAGAACCCGAATCCGGGCTATCAGGAGATTCTGTGGGGATTTCTGCTGAACGCGGCCGACGGAGGCGATCGGATTTCCATGAAGGAGCTCCAGCAGTACATCCATGACAATCAGAAGACGGCCTGGAGTTTCCGCAGCAGCTTTGAGGGCGCAGTGGCGAGGGAACATGGAGAGAGGATCAAAACGGAGGTCGTAAAGCACCCGTTCTTTGGAAGGAGCAAGCTTGTGTTGCTTCTGCCCGTGATCGCAGGGCTCCTTGCGATGCTGGTCTGCATGGGCCACAGCCTGTATGCCGGCGTCGATGTGTACGAGTCCGTCTGGGGAGGTGCGATTGCCCTTGCGGTGGCGATGCTCGTGCTCATCCTATTCTGCCTTGGAAGAAAGCTTGGGCTGGGCCGCTGCGTGATTCTGGATCAGCGGTCGGAGGACGACCTGGCCATGTGGCAGGCCTTTGGACGCTTCCTGGATGATTTCACGACCTTCGGGGAGGGGGAGCTCCCGGAATTCTCCGTGTGGCGGGAGTACATGGTCTACGCCATCGCGATGGGCCGCATTCAAAAGCTGGCCAAGGCGTTGACCCTGAAGTATCCCGAATCCCATTCCATAGCAGGGCCCAGCATGGACGAAGAGCTGTACCGCCTGCTGCGGGAGCTGGAGCTCCACAATGCGATGAATTCCATTGGCCGGGAGGTTGCCGATGCCAGACTGCCCAGCGCCCCGTCGTCCAGCTCCGACAGCAGCAGCTTCGATAGCAGCAGCTTCGACAACTGGAGCGACAGCAGCGGCGGTGGCGGCGGCTTCTCCGATTTCGGCGGCGGCAGCGACAGCGGAAGCGGCGGCGACTTCATCGATTAAAGGAAACATCCGGCACAGCAGCGCTTCTGTTGAATAAAACTTGAGCTTCCGCTTCTGCCTGGCGCTTTCTGCAGCCTGCACTGCGATGCGGCAATCGGTCTGCAGTGGGATACTATGGATTTTGAGCAGGGCACGCTTGCCATCTGTCACAAGGTTATTTTGTGTGACAGAGTTTTCTGATGAACGTGAGATTGCTCGTGTTGTATGGTTGCACAATACGCTCGAAGTGGATGATTTCTGGGTTTCTGAATCGTTGCTAGATCAAGTTACAAAAATCCCTGATGTAAGCATCATAGGAGAGCCTGCGGAAGTTGTATTTGATTGCAACGGCAATGTGAGCGGATTCCAATAAGCCAGAGAGGAGCAAGCGACGTTTCCTATAATATTGAAGAACAGTTTGAAAGCATAGGGCAAGGCGTTCTACGTCTTTGCTTTGCATCAGGGATTCAATCCTCTGTGGAAATTCAGCAATCACAAAATGAGACCACCGAAGCAGGCGGCCTCATTTTGTGTGTTGAGCAGTTCTACGCCTTCGCGTTCAATTCATACATCGCGATCTCGTCTGTCTCGCGGTTGGCAGCAAACAGCAGATGGCGGTTTTCCGCGCGATAGTACAGCACGTTTGCAGCGCCTGCGCCTTGATCCAGCGTATCGTAGACATAATCTTGCTTTTCGGCGTCGTAATAAAGAGCGATCAGGTCGCGATCTGCCTGGCGGCAACCGATGAAGGCATATACGCGGCCTTCGATGGCCTCGCCCCAGATGGCATGCAGGAAGGGCATGGCTTTTTCGTGCCGGTATACTTCCTTCATTTCGCCGTTGATCTGCTTGTGGATGGTGAGGGTATCGCCATGGAAGGGGGAGAGTACCAGCAGCTCGCGCTCGCCGTCGCCGTCGAAGTCGAGATACAGGATATCGCTGGCGGGGATGCTCAACAGCTGTTCCACGGTCCATTCGCCGTCGTCGGTTTCCGGTGGGCAAACTTTGCATACGCCGTTTTCGGAGGCCACCATCGCAAAGGTATCATTGCCCTCGCGGCAGATCGTGAAGCCGTGGTTCTTGGTGAGCCCGCTTACCAGCGGCTTCATATCCAGCTGGTTGCCTTCATTGTATTCAGTCACGTCCTCCGGCAGCGGTGCGACCCAGATGCGGCCGGGGCACGTCCAGTCATTTTTGAAGGCGTGGGCGCTCTTGAGTGTGCACGCGATCAGATAGTGGCGGTTGCCTCTGGTCAGTATGCCGAAGCGGTGCACGAAGGGAAGCCTGCACAGCGTCTCGACGGTCCATTCTCCATCGACCTTGCGACAATAGACAATGCTGGCCTCGGCGGAATCGTTGGGGGAATAAAACTTTCGGGTGGCAAGCAGAATCGGCTTGCCGGGAACCTGCGTCAGTGTCATAACGCCTCCGGGGCCTTCCCACAGGGTGTCGATTCGCTTGCCGCATGCATCGAAGGTGTAGCAGGAGTTTTGCTTCTCTGCAGCAACAGCGATATGGTCTATGCCGTCGTAGTGAAAAATGCCCAGCGCGTAGCATTTTTCCAAACTCCCGATTACAGTCTTGGTAGCTTTCATCGATATTCCTCATTTCTAAAATCATGTGAAAAACGGCGACGGTTCCGTAAACGGGACCGCCACCGAGTTTGATTACAGGCAACTGCGGAAGGGGATGTTCTGGGGCTGCTCGAAGCAGTCCTCAAAGCCTCTGCGATGGTGGAAGTACTTCTTGTTCTCATCCATCGGATAGGTATACTTGCCGCCGACCTGCCAGAAGAACGGATGGAAGGTGTATTCGTTGCGATCCTTCTTGAAGTCGTAAAGCAGGCGAATCTCCTCGCAATCCGGCGCAAAGTTGGTCCAGACGTCCCAGTGGATCGGAATGACCACCTTGCAGCGCAGGTTTTCCGCCATGCGCAGCACGTCGGTTGAAGTCATCTTGTCCTGCATGCCGATCGGATTCTCACCGAAGGATGCAAAGGCGACGTCTACATCGTAGTCTTTGCCGTGCTTGGCAAAATAGATGGAAAAGTGGGAATCGCCGGAGTGGTAGATATTGCCGCCGGGGGTCTTCAGCAGGTAGTTGACGGCCTTGTCGTCCATGTCGGTGGGGCACTTGCCGGTCAGCTCCTCGCGATCCGGGCCGGTGGAATCGGTCGTGACGATGCAGGTTCGGTCAAAGGAATCCAGCACCACAATTTCAATCTCGCCGATGCGGATGACATCGCCGGGCCTGACGACGCGGCAGCGGTCCTCGGGAACGCCCCACTTCATCCAGGTTTCCACGCTCCGCAACGGTCCGATGAACGGTACGGGGATCTCCTTGCCGTTTTCATCGATGGTGGTCATGCCGCTCTGAATGACGTGCGCCGCCCATTCCGCGGACATGTGGTCCTGGTGGTAGTGCGTCGCCAGCACGGCGTCCACATGCTTGAAGGCGAAGGGATCACATACGAAGGGGATGTTGCGCAGGTTGGGCTGCATCAGGCGGCCACCGCACATGTTGGCCATCTGGTGGCCGACCTTCATCTTGTTGTCGCCGTGGGTGCGCTTGCCGTTTCCGTTCCAGAAATCGATGGTGATATTGGTGTTGCCGGGGGTCTTCATCCAGATACCTGTGCAACCGAGCCACCACATGGATACGTTGCCCTCCGGTACCTCGGCGCTTTCAATGTCCTCGTTCAACCAAGTGCCCCATTCGGGGAAGGTGCTCATGATCCAGCTTTCGCGCGTCATCTCTGAAATCTTGCTCATAATGCAGCTCCTTAATCTGAATATAGTAGGGGTTATTTCCTTCTGGTCATCAGGTACTCCTGGTTTCGCTGAAAAGTATGGTCGTCATCACAGACATTGTATAGGGGAAGGGGAGACAATGTCAACGATCTGTCGCAAAAATGCACTTATTCTCACTTTTATCATGGTTTGAAGATGGCCATCATGACGAATACCACACCGGTGATCAGCGTCATGATGGACAGTGCGGACGCGGCATATCCGGATTCGGAGCGGTCGCGGGTGAACGCGGTTACCAACATCGGTGCAGGCAAGGTGAACAGCATCAGCGCCGCGCTGGTTTCAATGATTCCTCCGAAGACCAGATGATTGAGCGCCAGCGTCGCTCCCAGAAGGAGGGCCATGATCGTTAGCCGCGCCAGGATTGTGCTGCCGACCTTGCTCCACTCGATCTGTTTAAGATCCAGATCGTAGCCGATGCTCAACAGTATCATGAACGACGTCGGCGCGGATACAAATGACACGGTCTTGTCAAATACGACTTGCAGACCGGAAGATTCCATGCTTCGGTACAGGCCGGAAACGCCCAATGTCAAACCTATCGTCAACGTCCACAGCGCCGGTGTGCGCACCATCTCACCCAATACCTCGCGTGCGCTGCGCGCGCCTGAGAGACGCGCCTTGTATACGGTGTAGATAAACAGTATCTGTCCCAGCGACAGCACCGCCAGCGGGGAGAGGTCACCATAGATCAGTGGATAGAGGGAATAGCCCAGCATGCCGCCCTCGAACGCGGTACAGAGGAACGGCATCAGCTCGCCCGGGATCTTCAGCATTCGCTGCGCGACCTTTCCCAGACCAAGGGCGATGACGCAGGCCAAAAAGATCCAGGCCGTCACCAGCAGGTGTCTGGGCGAATAATCCGCCTGTGCGAAAGTAATCAGCGAAACGGCAGGCAGCGTCAGGTTGACCGCTGTGTAGCGAAGCCCGGCCACTATGTCGGCCGTCAGAATGCCCCGCACGCGGCATAGCCGTCCCAGGGCGATGGCTGTGAATACAGGCAGAATAACCTGCAACAAATCGGTAAGCGTGCGCATTTACAGACTTCTCATGCGCGCGGTCTCGATAAGTCTTTGGGCCAGCGGCATCGTGGTAATCAGCGTGTTGATCATGCGCCCGCGCAGCGCACCGAAAACAGCTTCGGCCTTTTTGGGAGTTCCGGCGACGCAGATGACATTGTTATTGGCGGTGATTTCCTCCAGCGTCAGACCCACATGCAGGTCCTTGTAGAGTCCCTCAATCTCATATCCGCCAATGTCGTAGAAGTGGCCGCCGATATGGCCTACGCAACCGATCTCCTTCAGCTTCATCAACTTGTCGGGCCCCAGGATGCGGTCCCAGGAGTGGTTTTCGATGGAGCCGACGCTGGTGACGATCAGATCTGCTCTGCGGGAAATGGTGATGGCTTCCGTGATATCGGGATCCTGGTTCAGGCGGTTGAGCTCCTCTTTGCTGGAAGCGTACAGAGGGGCGTCCAGCGGAAAGAAGCGCCCGCCATACACCCGTGCGAAGCGTTGGCTCAGTTTAACGCTCTCCGGGTTTGTGTCCGGATAGGTCATCGTGCCCATGATGGGTACCACAGTCATGGGGATATTCTGTGTGGTGATCATGGTGGCGCATACATGAGAGATTGTGTTGCCCCAGGATATGCCGACCACCGAGTGGTTCTTTACGTTGCAGGAAATGTAGAACGCCGTCATTTGACCAAGCAAGGTCAATACGCCCTCGCTGTCCATGCCTTCGGGCACCTTCAGCACGCGCACGCCGGCGATGGGGAACATGGTCTTCAGTTCGTCTTCAATGGACAGATCGCGCTCCCAGGGTTCGTTGATCTTCAGCTCTACGACGCCGTTTTGACGCGCCTTTTTGATCAGCCGCGATACTGTCGAGCGGGACAGAAACAATCTGTCTGCGATCTCGGATTGACTCATGTCTGAATAGTAGTACAGGTAAGCGATGATGCTCATGAATTCCTGTTCTTTTTGCTCCTTTTCCATTCGTGGCACCTCCTTTTCGCTGACAGTAGAGCAACGCGCTGCCTTCTATGCAAGCCCGGCGCGGTAGAGAGCTTCCGTCTTCGTCTTGTAGTCCTTATAGAAGCGCGCAGTTTCAGGGTTGGGAACGTAGTGGTCGACGTCGTCGCCGGAGGTGATCGCTGCATATCCCTCGGCATAGCTTTCGTACAAGCCGGAGGTCACCGCTGCGGAGAGATAGGCGCCCCTGGCAGTTGCCTGGGCGTTGTGACTGCGCCGCAGCGAACGATCCGTCATGTCGCAAAGTATGCGGTTGTAGATGTCGGATCTGGACAGCCCTCCCGCGACGGCAAGGGATTCCGATCCGCAAGAGTGCTTCGCCAGCACATCGATGCTCTTGGCAATCTCCGCGGCGATTCCCTCGTACAGTGCGCGGATGAGATCCGCGCGCTTCGTGCCCAGCGAAAAACCGGAGAATGTCGCGCGACTGAGCGGATTCCAGTCGCGGGAGCCGCAGCCCTGGAAGTGGGGCACGACGAACAGTCCGTGCGCGCCTGCAGGAGTCTGCGCGGCGAGGGCGTTGATGGCCTCGAAGTCCGGCGCATCGCCCCAGTGCTCCGGGAAGAATTCCCGGATGAGCCAGTTGACAGCGGATGCACTGGAAATGATGTTCATCTCCTGCGTATACATGTGAGGTACCGCCGCGACGTTGCAGATCACGGATTCATTTTCGAGCACGGGCCTGTCCACCAGGGAGATCACGAAGGAACCCGTTCCGGAGTTGACTTCGATGGTGGAGGAATCCAGCACGCCCAGACCGAGCGCGCCGCACTGTTGATCGCCGCCCGCGCTGATCACAGGCGTACCGGAGCGCAGGCCGGTCAGGGCGGCAAATTCCGGACGGACCTTCCCGATGACGGAGCCCTGGGGCCGCAACTGGCACAGCTTGTCCCGATCCAGCTTGAACAGGCGACACATGCTCTCGTCCCATTTCAGCGTATGGATATCCATCACGTGCGTGCGGCTGCCGTAAGTATAATCCGTGGCAAATTCGCCGGTCATGAAGCAAATGACATAATCCGGAACGATCATGGTCTTGTATGTTTTCTTCCACAGATCGGGGGCGTTTTCCCGAAGCCAGGTGAGCTTGGAGGCAGTGAACACGGTGTTCAGCCGCGCGCCGCTCTTTTTGTAGATCAGATTGCTCTCTGGCTGCAGCCGCTTGCAGATCTCGCTGTTTCGGGTGTCCTGCCACATAATGAAATTGCACAGGGCGTTGCCCTCACGATCCACCAGGGCAGGCGCGGAGCGGAATGCTGTAACAGAGATCAGGTCTATGGGGTGCTGCTCGGCGATGGCGCGAACGATCTGAACCGTGCATTGCTGATAGACTGCGGGCGACTGCTCCATAAAGCCGGTGGAGGAATCGATCACCAAGGGCGTTTGAACGCTGTGCATGGCGAGTTCCCGGCCGCCGTCGGCATAGAGGATGCCGCGGGTGCTGGTGGTTCCGATATCGATGACCAGTATATTCATAGGCACACCTTCTCCTTCACTTTATTAGATGATATCATGGAAATTTGTCATTTTGCAATGTGTACTTGTGATATTGCACAGATTCTCACGAAAAGTTGAAATGAATATTGAATTATGCCGGAGCCGCGACGGACGTGTCAGGCTGGAACCGGAAGGTGATGGATTCTTGATTTAATGAACATATTCTCAGTAAGTTGCATAAAATTTCAGATCGTATCAAATGTATTGACGCAGAGTGTTGGCATGGTGTAAAACAAAAGCGCGATCGCAGCTGATCAGCTATCGGCTAAGGAACACAAGTGGAAATGTTCCAGCCGTAATCTGAGTCAGTAATCTGAGACAAGACAATTACAGCTTCGGGGGCTGCTGTTTCACCAAACGGCAGCCTCTCCCATATCCCCGGCGGTGAATGCATACAACCCTGTATTTATTCATTGAAAGTAAAGCAAAAATGGGAAAATGTGCAATTGTGCCTAAGAATATTGACGGCTGAGCCCAATGTTGTTAGTATAAGTTAAATGAAGTCGCACTGCAAGGCCAAGTGGAGCCGTGACTGGCGACAGGCTTCAGGGCGGTCTTCCAAATGAAAAGAAAGAGGTATACGGGTATGAAGAAGATCTTGGCACTGGTTCTGATACTGATGTTGGCGCTGGGAACTGTAGCATTCGCCGCTGAGAAGGATCCCTACACCGACGAGCTGCGCATCGCATGGATTGCCACCGCAGCGACCGAAGCAAACTGCACCGGCTGGGGCAACGGCATCAAGAATGAGGCCGCCTACTGGGGCAATATCACCGTCGACATCTACGACGGCGAGAAGAGCGCAGACAAGCAGGTTACCCTGATGAACGACTGCATTGCACAGGAGTATGATGGAATCATCATCCAGACCTACAACAAGGCGACGCTGACCCCCGCCATCGAGGATGCCGAGGCTGCCGGAATTCCGGTTGTCTGCATCAACATGGACTCCGATGCAGTCTGCCACGGTCTGGTTTCCATGACCGACTATGAGGCCGGCGCGGTTATCGCGAAGAACATCGCCGAGGCTCTGAATGGCGAGGGCAACGTTGTCGTCATCCAGGCCACTCCGGGCGCCGCTCGCGGCATCAACCTGGAGGCCGGTTTCCAGGATACCCTGGCAAACTATCCCAACATCACCATCCTCGAGGAGCAGGCTGCCGACTGGAACATGGAGAAGGCCAACACCACCATGGCAAACTTCCTGACGGCCTATCCGGATCAGATTGACGCTGTCTTCGCACACAACGACCAGATGGCCGAGGGCGCGGGCATGGCCTGCCAGGCCGCGGGCGTTGAGGGCATCCAGATCTGGGGCGCCAACGGCGAGACCAAGGCTCTCGAGTACATCGAGGAAGGCATCATCACCGGCACCGTGTACACCAACGTGTACGATCAGGGCGCGACGGCGCTCCGCCTGCTGATGATGTACATCGGCTCCGATATCGACATCTCCGACTGGGAGGCGACTCCGGTCATTAAGATGCCCCCGATCACCGTTACCGCGGAGAACGTCGCCACGATCACCGACGACATGCGCTGGTAATTCCATACAAGCCATGAATTGGGTGGCGGCGCTGCCGTCACCCAATCTTCATTTCACTTAAACAGGACGGCCCAGCCGGTCGGCTGGCCTCTGGGGGAGGGAATACAGTGAGACAAGAGACCCTGCGCCGGATGATCTCCTTTGGCCTTCTGCTGGCGCTTCTGCTGATATTCGGCCTGACGTCTGACAGGTTCTTCACGGCCACGAATATCTACAACATGCTCAGGGAGTGTTCGCTGGTGGGCCTGCTTGCCATCGGCGTCACACTGGTAATCATCACCGGCGGCAACGATCTGTCGTGCGGTGCGCTCATGGGACTGAACTGCATGCTGATCGCCAACCTACTATATTATACGGAGCTGTCCATGCCTGTGATCCTTGTGATCACGCTGGCGCTCTCTCTGGTGTGCGGCTTGTTCAATGGCTTCGTGGTGGCGGTGCTGCGCATCCCGGACTTCATCGCTACGCTGTCTACGCGCTTCGTGTTCGTCGGCGCACAGTATCTGTTCGCCATACACGATAAGTACGGTGGACTGACGACTGTTTCCATCAAGCATCCGTTCGTCAAGTGGCTGGGCGGCAAGATCAGCTCCGGACCGCTGGATGGCATGTACTACTGCACCATTGCATTTATCGTGATGGCCATCATCGTTCAGTTCGTCCTCAAGAATACCAAACAGGGCACGAACCTCTATGCCATCGGCGCGAACCGCAATTCTGCCGAAGTCACGGGCATCAGCTTCATCAAGACCAAGGTGGTTGCATTCCTGATCACGGCGTTCTGCGCGTTCGTGGCAAGCCTGTTCTTCCTGGGCAAGAACCGGTCCGCAGAGCCCGGCGGTGGCGTGGGCTATGAATTCAAGGCCATATCCGCCACGGTCATCGGCGGCTGCGCCTTCTCCGGCGGGCGCGGCGATATCGTGGGTACAGTCATCGGCGTGCTGTTCATGCGCGTTCTGGAGAATGGCATACTGAAGTTCGGCTTCCCCACGGAGACACAGCAATTGCTGTCCGGCGTGGTCATCGTCATCATGCTGGTGTTTGATGCCTTCTACAACGAATTCATGACCGAGCGCACGCGCAGACGCGGCGCTATGAAGCGTGAAATGGCGGTGGTAAAATGAGTGAAAAGACAAACATCGTCGAAATGAAGGGAATCGTCAAGGTATTCTCCCATGTCCGCGCGTTGAAGGAAGTTGATTTCAGCGTTCGTAAGGGCGAGGTCCACGCGCTGCTGGGCGAGAATGGCGCCGGAAAATCCACGCTGATCAAGATTCTGACGGGCGTCTATCCGAAGGATGGCGGCGAGATTGTATTCGACGGCAAGCCGGTTGACATCGAATCCCGGGAGGATGCCAGCAAGCTGGGCATCGCGTGCATTTTCCAGGAGTTCTCCCTGATCCCGACCCTGTCAGTGACGCAAAACATCCTGCTGAATAAGGAAAAGAACAAGTTCGGGATTCTGCAGAAAAAGGCCATGCGCAAGGAAGTCGACGAGCTGATCAAGCGCTTCGATTTTCCGCTGAATCCCGACGACATCATCGAAACATTGTCCGTGGCGCAAAAGCAGATGGTTGAAATTCTGAAAGCGCTGTCCACGAATGCGCGCCTGATCATCATGGACGAGCCCACGGCATCCCTCTCCGCGAAAGAGAGCGAGATGCTCTACAAGATCATTCACCAGCTGCGCGAGCGTGAGGTTTCCATCATTTACATCTCTCACCGCCTGGAGGAGGTATTCGCCCTCTCTGACCGCATCACCGTTCTGCGCGACGGAAGTCTGGTGGGCGTGGTGGAGCATGACGACATTGTGCCGGACAAGGTGGTTCGCATGATGATCGGCAAGGAGTTGAGCGACGCCACCGCATCGCGCGAGCTGTGCGTCTCCAACAACCGCACGGTACTTGAGGTCAAAAACCTGTGCTCCATGGGCAAGTTTGAAGACGTGTCTTTCGAGGTCAAGGCCGGCGAAGTGCTGGTGCTCACGGGCCTGGTAGGATCCGGCCGCACGGAGATCCTGCGCGCGATATTCGGCGCAGATAAATATGACTCCGGCGAGATCCTGTTTGACGGCAAGAAGCTTCCGAACTCGACCGGCAAGACCATTCAAATGGGCTTCGGCCTCATCCCGGAGGATCGACGCACACAGGGCTTTATTCCCCTTCTGTCTGTGGAGAAGAATGTCGCCAGTACCAACTATGATACGATGAACAGCTATGGCTTCGTGCAGCGCAAAAAGGAGAAGAGCCTGGGGCGGCGCGCGGTGGAATTGGTCGATATGCGTCCGGCGAATCCCCTGGTGCCCGTGGGCAACTTGTCCGGTGGCAACCAGCAGAAAGCCGTGCTCGCAAAGTGGCTGACGCGCGACCTGAAGGTGATCCTGGTGGACGAGCCCACTGTGGGCATCGACATCGGCGCAAAGGATGAAATCTACAACTTCATCGAGGAGCTGGCGTCCAAGGGCGTCGCTGTGTTGCTGGTCAGCTCGGACGTGTCGGAGGTGCTGCGCGTGGCGCACCGCATCATCGTCATGAAGGAAGGCCGCATCATTCACGAATTCAACAACGGCGTCGCGACGCAGGAGGACATCCTGCTGACCTCATCCGGCATCGTGACACAGGGAAAGGAGGCATAGTCCATGAATGCAAAAAAGAGCCTGGGCAAGCAGCTGTATAAGTTCAGGCAGCTGATCATCCTTGTGGTGATGTGCCTCGTCTTTACCATCGCGCTTCCCGGAAAGTTCCTGGCGCCGGGCAACTTCGTGAACATCTTTTATGCCATCTCGCTGCAGGGCATCATGATCTGCGGCGCAACCTTTCCGGTGCTGTTGGCGGGCATCGACCGCACGGTATCCGGTACGGCTGCGCTGGCAGGCGCAATGTGCTGCACCACAATCGTCAGGGGAGGCTTCTCCGCGTCGAGCGTGCTGCTGGGCGTGCTGCTGGGACTGTTGATCGGCATGGTGAGCGGCCTTTTCCACGGCCTGGTACTGAGCCGGTTCGACATTCCTGCCTTCCTGCTGACGTTGGCAACCTCCGAGATCCTGTATGGACTCGTACAGACGGTCACCGGCAACCAGCTGATCAACGTTATGAAGGCCGATGCCTTCAAGTGGATCGGCGGTGCACGTCCGCTGGGTGTGCCGATGCCGGTATACATCCTTGCGGTCTGCTTCCTGTTCACCTATATTATGCTGAACAAGACCGTCTACGGCCGTCATCTCTACTGTGTCGGCGGCAACCGTGAAGCGGCCAAGCTTTCTGGCATTAAGGTGAAAAAGGTTATTATCATCGCCTACGTCATCTCCGGCTTCATGGGCGCACTGTCGGGCCTTGTGCTCTCCAGCATGAACCTGCAGGCCTCCGCCGGTCAGGCAAAGGGATATGAAAATGACGTGCTGGCGGCCATCGTGCTGGGTGGCGTGTCGCTGCGCGGTGGTTCTGGTACAATCCAGGGCGCGATGTTCGGTACGCTGCTGATTGGTATCCTGACCAATGGCTTGCAGCTATTGGGCGTGGCTTCGGTGTATCACGATCTGATCAAGGGCCTGATCATCATTACTGCTGTTGCCATCGACATGTACTCCAGTTACAAAATGAGCGGCCTGAAGCGCGAGAGCTTCTTCAGCCGCCTGTTCAAGCGTGCACATGCAAGATAGACGCGCCCTATGACATCCTTGGAATTTGCCGAAGATCTGAGCCTCGGCTTTGCGCGCATGGAGGGCAAAGCCGAGGCAGTTGAGCTATAGGGTAGGAATTGGCTGAATGGGCGAATGAACCCTGAGACAGATGTATTGCGCAGCGATTGCCTGTATTGGCGGTCGCTGTGTTTGTTGTGTTCCGAATATCCCACGCGAGTGAACTGTTCCCCCATTCGTTCGACAAGTGTGATAAACTTAAAGCGGACGGATGGGGGTAAAACTATGCCAGAAGCGATGCCGAACAAGAGATACACAGGAGAATCCAAGCAGGAAGTGATTAAGAGAATGCACCAAGAGCAATTGAGTATGCGGGAAACAGCAAGTATGGCATACTTGACAAGCATACGAGAATACATGCGGAATGAGGGCTTCAGAGACGCAGCGGTTTCTGAAGCTTTTTTCCGTAACCGTGTTCAGTTTTCTGCGCATCAACAAATGATCCTGGGATGTACAGGATGATACTCACAGAATCCTTATGCGCAGCGTCATACTTCTTACACCATCCTCACAGGAAAGGTGATAGTATATAAACTGTTCCAGAGGGATGAGAGAAACCGGAGGTACGGATTATGTACGATCAGAAGCAGATGGATGCGCTGACGGCGCAGGTGCGCGCGCTGGTGCAGGAAAATCACATGTGCGAGGCGGAGGCTGCGGCGGCGAAGGCCATGGCCGACGCGCCCCATGAGGCGCAGCCCCACAACCTGATGGGCATCATCATGG
>JBJEJN010000043.1:0-18364 GCA_051878085.1 Aristaeellaceae bacterium
GGGCACGCTGTCCGGCGGCGAGCAGCAGATGCTGGCCGTGGGCCGGGCGCTGATGAGCAAGCCGAAGCTATTGATGATGGACGAGCCGTCGCTGGGCCTTGCGCCGCTGGTGGTGAAGGACATCTTCTCCATCATCCGCACGATCCGCGACTCCGGCGTGACGGTGCTGCTGATCGAGCAGAACGCCAACGCGGCACTGAAGATCGCCGACCGGGGCTACGTGCTGGAGACCGGCAGGATCACCCTGGAGGGCAGCGGCAGGGAGCTGCTGAGCGATCCGGCGGTGCGCTCGGCCTATCTGGGCAAGAGCTGAGGTAGAAATATGTACAAAACGCGCCGGTGCGCAGGGGGCTTTGCGGATGCAGATGCATGTCGCAAAGCCCCAAGCGCAGCGGCGCAATTTTTAAGAATGCTGCATGATTTTTCGGCGCGGATGTGCGCAGGATTGCCGAAAAGTTTGCGGCGGCGTGTGAAAAGCGCGCATTTTCAGGGGAGATAAGTTTCGGATATACCCAAACAACAATGTAAAACTTTCAATAAATTGGCGCGCAGGGCATTGACAGAATCGGAATTGGGATTTAATATAGCCTTGTCGATAGAGGCGCATCAAACATCAGTAACGGTTTCCCGACATGCTGCCAGGCATGGGCGACCGCGAAAGGGAATGATGCCGAAGGCGACCGCTGGCAACGGTCGGCCTGGTTGCATGGGAAATACGCATGCAACTGTCGCAGGACTGCGATGAGCTGGAACTGCGGAGAGCTATCTGGATTTTGTTGGTTCCCATGCCCATGGGCAATGGCGCTGCATAAAAAAGATGGCTGATTCGATCAGCCATCTTTTTTCTTCGCTCACAGCTCGCGCAGCGCGTCGATCAGCGCGGTCTTGGACGCAGCCTTCTCGTCCTTGCGCTTGATGACGCGAGCGGGAATTCCGGCCACCACGGTGTCCGGCTCCACGTCGCTGATGACCACCGCGCCTGCGGCAACCACCGCGCCCCTGCCGATGCGCACGCCCTCGATCACCACGGCGTTTGCGCCGATGAGCACGTCGTCCTCGACGATCACCGGGGTGGCGCTGGCGGGCTCGATCACGCCTGCGAGCACCGCGCCCGCGCCGATGTGGCAGTGCCTGCCCACCGTCGCGCGACCGCCAAGCACCGCGCCCATGTCGATCATGCTGCCCTCGCCGATCACTGCGCCGATGTTGATGATCGCACCCATCATGATCACGGCGTTGTCGCCGATCTCCACCTGATCGCGGATGATCGCGCCGGGCTCGATGCGGGCGTTGATGTTCTTCTTGTCCAGCAGCGGAATGGCTGAGTTGCGGCAGTCGTTCTCCACGACCAGCTCCTCAATGTCCTCCGCGTGGGCGGTCAGGACGGGGGAGATGACGTTCCAGTCGCCGAAGACGATGCTGGTGCCGTTGCCCATGGGGAAGGCCTTCACGTTCTCAAAGGGAATGGGGTTCCTCTCCCGAAGGTAGACGCGGACGGGGGTCTGCTTCTTGGAGCTGCGGATGAGTTCAATGATTTCCTGCGCGTTCATGATGTTCGCCTCCAGATCCTGGTTTTGCCGTATATGATAACATCCGGGCGCGCACATTGCAATCACTTTCGGGTAATTTTTGCTTCCGGCGTTGCCGGAGAGGGGAGGTTCAGGATGAAACAGATCGTCGCCGATCGGCGCGCGCTGCACCGGATTCCGGAGCTCGATCGGAGCTTGAAGCGCACGGAGGACTACCTGCGCGCGGCGCTCGCGCAGCTGTCCTGCGAGGTGTTTTCGCCCATCCCCGGCAGCGTGTGCGCCTGGTTTGACAAGGGCGCATCGCGCGCCATCGCCTTCCGCAGCGACGCGGACGCGCTTCCGGTGCGGGAGCAGACAGGGCTGGACTTCGCCTCGGAGCACCCCGGCAGGATGCACGCCTGCGGCCACGACGGCCACATGGCCATGCTGCTGGAGCTGGCCCGCAGGATCGACCGCATGCCAAGCGCGAAGCACAACTTCCTGCTGGTGTTCCAGCCTGCGGAGGAGACCACCGGCGGCGCGCGGGACGTGTGCGAGAGCGGGATATTTGAAAGGTACGGCGTGGAGGCCATCTTCGGCATGCATCTCTGGCCCGACCTCCCTGCGGGCGAAATCGCCAGCCGGGAGAACGAGATGATGAGCCGCTCCTGCGAGATCACGGCGGAGTTCACCGGCAAGTCCAGCCACATTGCCAAGGCGGAGCAGGGCATCGACGCGCTGCAGGCGGGCGTGGAGTTCGTGCAGCGGGTGCGCGCCATCGAAGCCGACTGGCCGGAGGGAATCCACCGCCTTGCGCGCTTCGGCAGGATGGAGAGCGGCAGCGTGCGCAACGCCGTCAGCGGCTTCACCCGGCTGGAGGGCACGCTGCGGGCCTTTCAGGACGAGGTGTTCTACGCCATGCTGGATCGCATCCGCGCCGCCGCACAGGACGTAGCCGAGGAGACCGGCTGCTCCTTCCGCTTCATCACCAGCGAGGGCTATCCTGCGGTGATGAATCCGCCGGAGCTGTGCAGGCGGGTGCGCGACAGCGGCATCGATTACCGGGAGCTTGCAAGGCCGGTGATGATTACCGAGGACTTCTCCTGGTACCAGAAAAGCCTTCCCGGCATGTTCTTCTTCCTGGGCACGGGCCCCTCGCCCGCGCTGCATTCCGACAACTTCAACTTCGATGAGTCCGTGCTGGATGCGGGCGCGGACTTCCTGGAGAAAATCGCATTGCAACTGAACTGATATACAATAGGAGGAAATCACCATGAACCAGAGCATCTTCAAGGGCATCGCCACCGCACTCATCACCCCCTTCACCGCAAGCGGCGAGGTGGATTACGACGCATACGGCCGCCTTATCGACTGGCAGATCGAGAGCGGCATCGACGCAATCGTCAGCTGCGGCACCTCCGGCGAGGGCCCGACCCTGAGCGACGCGGAGCACAAGGAGGTCGTGCGCTACGCCGTGGAGCGCGCCAATGGCCGCGTCCCGGTGATCGCGGGCACCGGCAGCAACGACACCGCCTACGCCGTGGAGCTGACGAAGTTCGCAAGCGAGGTCGGCGCGGACGCGATGCTGGTGGTCACTCCCTACTACAACAAGGCCACCCAGGAGGGCCTGTACCGATCCTTCATGACCATTGCCGACGCGAGCACCAAGCCGCTGATCCTGTACAACGTGCCCTCCCGCACCGGCTGCAACATCCAGCCCGCCACATACCTGCGCCTCTCCGGGCACGAGAACATTCAGGCGATCAAGGAGGCCAACGGCAACATCTCCGCCATCGTGGAGACCATGTCCCTGGTGCACGGCAAGCTGGATCTCTACTCCGGCAATGACGACCAGATCGTGCCGATCTTGTCCATGGGCGGTCTGGGCTGCATCTCCGTGCTGTCCAACCTGCTGCCGAAGGAGACCTGCGAAATCACCCGCCGCTACTTTGCCGGCGACGTGGCCGGAGCCGCCGAGCTGCAGATGCGCTACGTGCCGCTGATTCAGGCGCTGTTCTGCGAGGTCAACCCGATTCCGGCGAAGGCGGCCATGGCGGCGATGGGTTACTGCGAGGACGTGCTGCGCCTGCCGCTGACCCCCATGGAGAGCGCCAACCGCGAGCGCCTGCTTGCTTGCATGCGCAGGGAGGGTCTGATCGGATGAAAATCATTGTAAACGGCGCCTGCGGGCGCATGGGCCGGGAGCTGATCCGGCTGATCGGGGAGGATCCCCGGCTGGAGCTTGCCGCTGCGGTGGACGCGAAGGGCGACGGCGTGGAGGTGCTGACCGATTTGGCGAACGCGCCCGAGGCCGACGCGATCATCGACTTCTCCCACCACAGCGCGGTGGGCGCACTGCTGGACGCGGCTGAGGCGCGGAGCTGCCCGGTGGTCATCGCCACCACCGGCCACGACGCGGCGGAGCTGGATCGCATCCACGCCGCTGCGGAGCGCATTCCGGTCTTTTACAGCGGCAACATGTCCGTGGGCGTGGCCCAGCTGTGCCGCATGGCCCGGGAGACCGCGCGCCTGTTCCCCGAGGCGGATATCGAGATCGTGGAGACCCACCACAAGCACAAGGCGGACGCGCCCAGCGGCACCGCAAAGATGCTCTTCAATGCGGTGAAGGAGGTTCGCCCCGAGGCAGAGATGGTCTGCGGTCGCAGTGGCATGCAGCCCCGCACGCCGAATGAGGTGGGCGTGCACTCCCTGCGCATGGGCGAGGTGGTCGGCATCCACGAGGTGCACATCTGCACCGCGACCCAGACCATCACCCTGAAGCACGAGGCCCACAGCCGCGCGCTGTTCGCCGAGGGCGCGATATGCGCGGCGGAGTTCCTGATTCATCAGGGCGCGGGCTTCTACGACATGAAATCAATGATCTGACGGAGGGCACAGAGATGCTCAAGACGGTAAAATTCGGCGGCAGCTCGCTGGCGGACGCGGCGCAGTTTAAAAAGTGTGCGGCGATCATCCGCAGCGATCCGGCGCGCCGCTACGTGGTGGTGTCCGCGCCGGGCAAGCGCCACTGGAACGACATCAAGATCACCGACCTCCTGTACCGCTGCTGCGACGCGGCGCATAAGGATCTGGACTTCTCCGACAGCTTTCGCCTGGTGCGGGAGCGCTACTGCGGGATCGTGCGCGAGCTGGGACTGGAGCTCGACCTGACCGCCAAGCTTGACCACATCGAGAACAAGCTGCGGGGCAAGGCCGACCGGGACTACGCCGGGAGCCGGGGCGAGTACCTCAGCGCCATGGTGATGGCCGCATACCTGGACTGGCCGCTGATCGACTCCGAGGACTACATCCTCTTCCGCGAGGACGGCAGCTTCGACGCGGAGGCCACCCAGGAGAAGCTGTCCTTCATCCTTCAGGACACGCCCTGCGCGGTGTTCCCCGGCTTCTACGGCGGACTGCCGGACGGCCGGGTGCACACCTTCAGCCGCGGCGGCTCGGACATCTCCGGCGCAATCGTGGCGCGCGCGTCCGCATCCGACCTCTACGAGAACTGGACGGACGTTTCCGGCCTGCTCAGCTGCGACCCGCGCATCGTGGACAACCCCGCGCCCATCGACGTGATCTCCTACGCCGAGCTGCGCGAGCTTGCGTACATGGGCGCGTCCGTGCTGCACGAATCCGCCATCTTCCCGGTGAAGGCGGCGGGCATTCCCGTCAACATCCGCAACACCAACGACCCCGACGCGCCCGGCACCATGATCCAGACCAACCCCAAGGAGCGCCATGGACGCACCATCACCGGCATCGCGGGGCGCGGCTGCTACACCAGCATCATGATCGAGAAGGATCAGATGAACGAGGAGGTCGGCTTCGCCATGCGGGTGCTGCAGGTGCTGGCGCGCCACAACATCATCGTGGAGCACATTCCCACCGGCATCGACATCATGTCCGTCATCGTGCCCAGCGACCAGCTTGCGCCCCGGCGCGACGAGGTGATGGCGGAGCTGTGGGCCGAGACCCGGGCCGATTCCATCAAGATCAACGACAACATGGCGCTGCTGACGGTGGTGGGCCAGGGCATGAAGAACCAGCTCGGCGCTGCGGGCCGCGTGTTCAGCGCGCTGGGCCACGCGGGCATCAACGTCAACATGATCGACCAGGGCTCCGACGAGCTGAACCTGATCATCGGCATCGACGCGGAGGATCTGAATCCCGCCATCCGCGCGCTCTACCACGAATTCTTCGGCTGAGAGAAGCAAATTGTCGCCGGGAAGCCTTGCCTTTCGCAACCGTTTGCGATATAATAGAATCATAACTTTGTGTCCGGTTCGCGGTAAATGCATCTGTCATTTCTGCGAACCGCGCCTGTATATAATAAGAAAGCATTGAGACGTGCGGGAGGTAAATTATGATCAGTCTGGGTGTCGATATCGGCGGAACCGGTGCAAAATGCGTGGCCTTTCGGGACGACGGCGAACAGCTGGCGCTGAGCTACGTGGAGTACCCCAACCCGCCCGGAAAGGTGAATCTGGAGGCGGAGGTGCTGTCCGCGTCGGTGGTGCAGGTCATCCGCGAATGCGTGGACGCGCTGCCGGACAAGGATGAAGTCGCGGCGATCACGGTGTCCTCCTTCGGCGAATCCTTCGTGCCGGTGGACGATCAGGGTCGGGCGCTGACCGACATCATCATGTACTTTGCGGATTCCTCGTCGAAGGAGTTCGACGCGCTGGTGGAGAAGGTGGGTGCGGAGAGGTTCATGCAGACCGCGCGCATCATGCCGGACGCGTCCTACTCGCTGGCGAAGATGCTCTACACCCTTCAGGTGGCCGAGCGCCCGGTATGGAAGTTCCTGCTGATCGCGGGCTACATCTGCTACCGCCTGAGCGGCGTGCCCGCGACGGACGTGTCGCTGGCCTGCCGCACGCTGCTCTATGATGTGGAGAAGCGCTGCTGGTCGCAGGAGCTGCTGGACGCGGCGGGGCTGCGCATCGATCAGATGCCCGAGGTCTATGAGACCGGCTCCGATCTGGGGCCGCTGCTGCCGGACGTTGCGCAGCGCCTGGGCCTTTCGGAGAAGGTGCGCGTGGTCATCGGCGCACACGACCAGATCGTCAACGCCCTGGCCTGCGGCGTGCACAAGCCCGGAGATGCGATGGACGGCACCGGCACCACCGAGTGCATCGAGCCGCTGTACGCGTCCATCCCGGAGGATGCGGGCTACACCCGGGAAAACTACGCCTGCGTGCCCTACGTGGACGGGCGCGGCTATGTGACCTACGCCTACAACACCTCTGGCGGCATGGTGGTGAAGTGGTATCGCGACCAGCTGGCCAAGCACCTGCGCCAGCAGGCGAAGGACGAGGGCGTGAGCATCTACGACATCCTCAACCGCGTGTGCCCGGAGGAGCCCACCGAGCTGATCGTGCTGCCGTACCTGCAGGGCATGGGCGGCACGCCGGACATCGAGACGGCAGCAAGGGGCGTGTTCTGGGGCGTGTCCATGAACACCGGGCTTCCGGAGCTGTATCGGGCGATTCTGGAGGGACTGACCTTCGAGATGGCCTACAATCTGGAGCGCCTGGAGCACTACGGCGTCGCGCCCAAGCGGCTCTACGCCTGCGGCGGCGGCGCGCGCTCGAAGGTGTGGCTGCAGATCAAGGCGGATATCTGGAACCGGGAGATCCTGCCGGTGGAGACCCCGGAGACCGGCGCGCTGGGCAGCGCGATTCTGGGCTTCGCGGCGGTCACGGGCGAGAAGGACAGGTGCAAGGTGGCGGAGAAGTTCGTGCGCATCGGCGAAGCGGTGCAGCCGAACCCGGCGCATGTGGCGATCTATAAGGAAAAGTATGAAAAGTACAAGCGACTGCGCGGCATCCTGCTGGATGAGACGCGCTGCTTGTCTGTGAGGGATTTGGTTTCGGCGGGATGAGGGCATCCCGCCCTACTGGATTCCCAATGCGGGTGTGAGGGACAGATTTCCGGTGCAAAGGCTTGGCAGGGAGGGATGCGTCAGGTCGCACAGCCGCCCGCTGTGCACGAGCTGAATGCCGGGCAGGTGGAGCAGATCCTCCGGCCGCATCAGCGACGGGGCCTTGGGCAGAACCACCGCGCCGCAGTTCTCCAGCATCCCGGCGACGAACTGGGAGCAGAAGCAGCGCCCGTCGCGCTCCAGCTCCCGACCCGCGCGACAGCACAGCAGTCCGGCGACGGAGTAGCGGTAGCGCGCCGCATCCGAGAACATTTCCTCGATCTCTTTGCGGATGCGGCGGTGGGTTTCGTCCTCCACGGACAGCCGCAGCAGCGCGCAGGGCATGTAGCGGTGCAGGTCGTAGTAGCCGCCGCACAGCTCCTCGCGCACCAGTCCGGCGGGCAGGGGGAGGGAAGTGTGCCTGCGGGCGAAGCTGCACAGCGTGGTCAGCTCATCGTCCCAGGCGATGGAGGCGTGGGTGTAGGTATCGTTCGTCGCAAGGTGAATCAGCCGGGACAGGATGGTCCGGGATCGGGTCAGAAGAATGTAGATGTTTTTCATAATTCATTTTATTCCGGGGGAAGCTCCGGGAAGTGCAGAGCAATGCACAGGCGGCCGCCCTCGCAGGTCAGATGGATCTCGCCGCCCATGCGCTCGGTCAGCAGCCGCGCGATGGACAGGCCCAGTCCGGTGGAGTTGCGGGCGCTCTCCACGGTGTAGAAGCGGTCGAACAGCTTCTCCGCCTGTACCGGGGTCAGGTTCCGCGCACTGTTGGAGAAGCGGAGTGCGCCGCCCTCGTCCAGCTCGATGCTCAGGTCGCCGTCGGAGTACTTCACGGCGTTGTTCAGGATGTTGCTGAGGATGCGGGAGAGCGCGGCGGCGTTGAGCGTGCGCACGACCGGGGCCTCCGGCATGGAGATCTCCGGCTGGATGCCGCGCTGTACCAGGATGTCGTAGAAGGCCGCGACGCTCTCCTCCAGCGCGGCGTTGAGGTTCACCGGTTCGCTGGGCAGCTCCTCCGGCTCGGCCAGCAGCATGGAGTAGCGGAACAGCTCCTCCGTCAGCTGCTTCATGGCCCGGGCGCGGTTGTCGATCAGGCCAAGGTAGCGCTTGACGTTTTCGTTCGTCTCCTCGCGGCGCAGCAGCTCCAGATAGCCGCAGATGGCGGTCAGGGGCGTGCGCAGGTCGTGGGAGATGTTCGTCACGGCCTCCTTCAGCTCCCGGTCACCGCAGCGGTAGCGCTGGCGGGACTCGCGCAGGGAGCGCAGCTGGCGGTTCAGCGCTGCCGCAAAGGAGCGCAGCTGCTGATCGCCGGAGGACAGGTCGATGAGCACGTTGGTGTCCTCGGAGAGGATCTCCGTGAGCCGCGCGTCGATCTCCTTCAGGCTTTTGTGAATCAGATGGAGACGGATGCAGAGCGCGATCACAATCAGCGCCAGCACGGCGCACAGGGCCCACGGCAGCATGGCTTCAACCTCCCATGAAAGAAAGACACAGATCGGATGTCATACGCTTGCGTGCCTTCGGTGGCGCGCGTTTACTTCAAATCCCTCCGGCGGAACAGCAGCGCGCCCGCAGCGGACGTGACCAGCGCCACCAGCAGCGAGAACGCGGGGAGCCGCGCCGGATGGGCGCACTCGTTGTTGCTGATCTGGAAGGCCTGGCCGGTGGGCAGGATATCGTAGATGACCTCCAGCACCGCCCGCCTGGTGCCCGTGACGTAGCGCGGGTTGGGGTGGGGATCGGTGAAGACCACCTGACCCTCCTCGTTGAGCGCATAATCCTGCACCATCTCCGGCTCGCTCAGCGTGCCCTCGACGGCGGAGGTGGCGAACAGCAGAACCAGCGCCAGCACCAGGCAGAGCACCGCGCCCGAGGCCTTGCTGGGGGAGAGCATGGCCACCAGCGTGTAGATGGACGCGAAGGAGACCGTTGTCAGCAGGCCGATGCAGCTGTAGAGCAGCAGCACGTTCATGGGAAGCCCCAGCGGATCCAACAGGAAGGAGCCCAGGCCGAAGCCGAGCGCCAGCGAGATCAGCAGCAGCAACGCCGAGGCCGCCGCGCAGACGATCAGGTTGGCGAGGTAGATGCTTGCCCGGGTGTGACCCACGGCGATCTTGTTGCGGATCGTGCCGTCGCTGTACTCCGTGCCCAGGAACATGCCCACGACCACCGCGCTGACGAAGCCGATGATGATGCAGTTCTGAAACAGCATGTCCTCCAGCGGTTCGGGGTAGCCCTGCCGCCCGGAATTCCAGCCGTCGATCACGAGAAAGACGTTGAGCAGCACCATGAAGGCCAGTCCCACATAGAAGATGCGCGACTTCCACAGCCGCGAGAAGTTTGCGCGCAGCAGCTTAGCCATGGTTCGCACCTCCCACCAGATTTACGTAGTAGCTCTCCAGACTCTCGCTTTTCTCCTGCAGGGAGATCAGCTCGCAGCCCTGGGCCTCGAGCGCGCGGTTCAGCTCGGAGATGCTGGGCTTGGCGAAGATATCCGCCGTGGTGTCCGAGAGGATCTTGTATTCCAGATGCATGCCGTCCAGCGCCCGGGCCAGCAGGCTCGTGTCCGAGACCTCCACGCGCAGGCACTTGCGGCAGGCCTCCTCCAGCTGCTCTGCGCTGATCTCACGCAGCATGCGGCCGTTGTCGATGAAGCCGTAGTGGGTGGCCAGGCGCGAGAGCTCGTCCAGGATGTGGCTGGAGATCAGCACGGTGATCTGGCGCTCCCGGTTCAGCCGCAGGATCAGTTCGCGCATCTCGATGATGCCCTGGGGATCCAGGCCGTTGGCCGGCTCGTCCAGAACCAGAAAGTCCGGGTCGCCCGCCAGCGCCACCGCGATGCCCAGGCGCTGCCGCATGCCCAGCGAGAAGTGGCGCGCGGTCTTTTTGCCCGTATTGGCAAGGCCCACCAGCTGCAAGAGCTCGTCCACGCCGTCGAAGCTGGGGATGCCCAGCACGCGGTACTGCTGCTTGATGTTGTCCTCGGCGCTCATGTCCAGATAGATGGACGGCGTCTCCACCACCGAACCCATGCGCCTGCGGGCACGGTAGATGCCCGGCATGGTGTTGCGGATGCCGTAGAGGGTGTAGCTGCCGTGGGAGGGGGCCTGCAGGCCGCAGATGAGGCGGATCAGCGTGGTCTTGCCCGCGCCGTTCCTGCCGACAAAGCCGTAGATCGAGCCGCGCGGCACGTGCATGCTCAGGCCGTTCAGGGCTTTACAGTTGCGGTAATTCTTGCACAGGCCCCGGGTTGTGAGTACGTATTCCATAGTGTGTACCTCCTTTTGATGAGACCAGTATAGGAGGCGGTGGTCAAGAAAGCGGTCAAGAAAAGCGTCAGGAAAGGGTCAAGATTCCGCGTCCCGCAGCCGAAAGCCGATGCCCCACACCGTTTCGATGCAGTCCGGGCCGCCTGCGTCCATGAGCTTCCTGCGCAGGTTGCTCACATGCTGCTTCAGGGAGCGCTCGGTGCAGTCCGGCGTGTCCAGGCTGATGCGGTCCAGCAGCACGCTGCGGGTGATCACCTGCCGGGGATTGACCATCAGCAGCTTCAGAATGGCGCATTCGGTGCGGGTCAGCTTCACCGTGCGTCCGCTGACGGTGGCACACAGCGACGCGGGATCCAGCGAAAGCTCCCCGAAGGTCAGGAGTGCATTGCCGGAGGATGCGCTGCTCTTCCGCAGCTGCACCGCGATGCGCGCAAGCAGCTCCTGCACGTCGAAGGGCTTGGTCAGATAGTCCGCAGCGCCGCCCAGCAGGAGCTTCACCTTGTCCTGCACGTCCAGCTTCGCGCTCACCACGATCACCGGCACGCCCTCAATTTTCGGGAGAACCTCCTCACCGCTGAGGCCCGGCAGCATCAGGTCCAGCAGCACCAGATCCGGCCGGGACTGGTTCAATAGAAGCAGTGCCTCGGTGCCGGAATAGGCCCGCGTCACAGCGTAGCCCTCCCGCAGCAGCGTCTCCTCCAGCATGTCGCCGATGTGCGCGTCGTCGTCGACGATCAGTATGCGCTTCATACAAATTCACCTCACTGTATGCTGTCATTATAACCGCTTGCGCGCATTGGTTCAAGGCACGGAAGCGGCAGTTTGATTGGAATGGGATTGGAATTTGGTGAAAAGGGCATGAAATCCTACAGGAAATGCGGGAAAAGGGAACAAGCTTGCCATGATATTCGTCTAATGGTATAATCTAGAAAATACTAAGCTTCAGGAGGGAAATAATGAACAGTCATATGATGCGGAGGCTGCTGGCATTGCTGCTCTCGGCGCTGATGCTGCTGGGCAGCTGCTCCATTGCGGAGACGGTTCCTGCGGTCGCGGCGGAGGGTGCCCCGGCGGTGGAGACGGCTGCGGCCATGGAGACCGCGACAGAGGAAAGCACAATTGACGCTGTTGCCAAAACCGCAGCGGAGGAAAGCGCGGACGGCGCGACGGAGGAGAGCGCGCTGGAGACGGAGGTCACGCCGGTTCCTACGCCGATCCCCACGCCGTCGCCCACGACGGAGGCGACGCCGGGTGAAACAACCCCGGGTGCGGGTGAACCCACTCCGGACGAAGGCGATGGCGAGTCGGCGGAGATCATCGAAATCAAGGAGATCCGCGTGCCGGATACGATTGAATTGGAGGCAGGCGAGCGCTTCCGGATGATTTTCTGGCTGCTGCCCGAGGGCGCGCAGGGAAAGCTGAGCTACCAGTCTGACAATACGAAATATGTGACCGTGGATGAAGACGGCATGCTGTACGGCGTGTCGGGCGGCGAAGCGAATGTGTATGTGAGCTCGGAGAACGGGTGCATCGCGAGATGCAGGGTCATCGTGAAGCCCGTCGATCCCACGGAGCTTGTGCTGCCCGAGGAGATTCGCATTCTTGAGGGTCGCTATATCACGCCGGAGATGAATGTGTTGCCGGATTACGCGACCCGGGATCTGAGCTTCAGCATTGCGGATCCTGAAATCGCGTCGGTGGCCTCCTACGGACAGGTGCACGGCATTCGTCCGGGCACCACCCAGCTGACCGTGACCACGCACAACGGCCTGAGTGCCAGCATTCCGGTGGTCGTCGAGGCCGAGGGTTCGGAGTATTTTGAGATTTCCGATGGAGTTCTGACGAAATACAAGGGTGCGGCGCACTATGTCAGCGTGCCGGATGGCGTCACCGCCATCGGTGAAGGGGCGTTCAACAATGCGGTGGATCTGTACGAGGTCAAGCTGCCCGACAGCGTGCGGCGCATCGAGGCAAGCGCGTTTGAAAATCCCAACCTGAAGCGCGTCTACATGTCCGACAACGTGACGTACATCGGCGCATACTGCTTCTATTCCTGCCACAATCTGGAGAGCGTTCGCCTGTCCGCGTCGCTGGAGGAGATCGGCGAGTGCGCGTTCATGGACTGCTACATGCTGTCCTCCGTCAACCTGCCGTCGAGCCTGAAGACGATCGGTAAATCGGCATTTTACAACTGCAAGCGCTTGACCAGTTTCGATCTGCAGAATGTGAGCTTCATCGGCGACAGGGCCTTCTACGGCACAGGCGTCGTGAAGCTCACGCTGCCCGGAAGCCTGGGCAGGATCACCACCACTTTCCTGCCGGAAGCCCTGGAGATCCTTACGATCAGCGAGGGCGTTGCTGCCATCGAAAATGCGAGCTTTTTCAGCGGTCAGTCGCTGCGCAGGGTCATCCTGCCCGCCAGTCTGACGCAGCTGGCCGACGGTATGGCGGCGAGTCTCAAAAAAGCGTCGGTCTACGGCCCGGCCGAGGGGTATCTTGCGGATTACTTTGCCAATACGAGCGTCCAATACTACCCCTACCTTCCGGATGCGTTCATCATCGAGGGAAACACCCTTGTGGAATACACCGGCGAGGGCGGACGCGTCGTGATTCCGGAGGAGGTCACGACCGTGGGCAACTATGCATTCGCCAACCAGACGGATGTGAGCGCGGTGGTGTTTCACGACGGCGTCACCAAAATCGGCAGCTCCGCGTTCGCCAATTGCACGGGCCTGACCGGGCTGGAGTTCGGGAATGGACTCACCGAGATCGGAGATTCTGCGTTCAGGGGCTGCACGGGCCTGACGAAACTGAATCTGCCCGCCGGAATCAAGAAGCTGGGACAGTACGCCTTCCTGAACTGCACGGGCCTGACGGAGCTGAACCTGCCCTCCGGACTGGAATGGGTGGATATGTATGCCTTCCAGGGCTGCACTGGGCTCACGCATGTGGAGATTCCCGGCAGCATGACGCGCTTTTCGAGCGTATTCAAAAACTGCACCGGCCTGGAGAGCGCCGTGATCGGCGAGGGCGTCGAGGTCTGCGGCGGCTTCGAGGGCTGCGTGAACCTGAAGCAGGTGAAGCTGCCCTCCACGCTGGAGACGCTCAGCGACAGCAGCTTTGCGGGCTGCACCTCGCTGACCGAGATCCAGATTCCCACCGGCGTGACGAACATCGGCTCCAGATGCTTCCAGGGTTGCACGGGGCTGACCGAAATCGTGCTGCCCGCGAACCTGAAGTGGCTCTCCTTCGGCGCGTTTGAGGGCTGCACGGGACTCAGGAGCATGAAGGTTCCCGGCACGGTCAGGGATATTGAATCCGACACCTTCGAGGGCTGCACCGGCCTCACCAGCGTCACGCTGTCCGATGGCATACAGAGCATCAGCGGCGGCAGCTTCAAGGACTGCACCTCTCTGAAGGAGGTCTATGTGCCCGCAAGCGTGAAGGAAATCCTCTACACGGAGTATCCCTATACCAGCGGTCCCGTGTTCCAGAACTGCCCGAATGTGGTCGTGTACGGCAAGAAGGGCACGACGATTCAGAAGTACTGCGTGGACGCGGGCGTGCCCTTCAAGGCGCTGGACGCGGATACGGCCAGCATCTCCTTCCCGGAGGGCGACGTTGTGCTGGGCGTGGGCCAGAAGTACACCCCGGAGATCCGCATCGACAGCATGGCGATGCTGGGGGATGTGACCTTCTCATCCTCCTCCACTTCCCGCGTGACGGTGAACAAGACCACCGGCGCGCTCACCGCCAAGAAGACCGGCACGGTCACCATCACGGCCAAGGCTGCAAGCGGCGCAAAGGCCAGCTACAAGGTCGCCGTGAAGGCCGCGCCCAAGAGCATCTCCTTCAAGGAGAAGAACATCACTGTCGCGGTGGGCGAGGAGTTCCGCGTGGAGTACGTGCTGCCCGCCAACACCGCCGCCAGCGTCAGCTTCAAGGAGGAAAACACCCACAGCGTCCTCGAAATCCACGACGACGGAACTTTCCGCATGATCGACCCGGAGACCACCATGCTCAGGGTCACGACCCACAACGGCAAATCCGCGACCTGCACCATCACCGCGCTGCCGGAGCCGACGGCGGTCTACCTCGATCGGACGGAGATCACGCTGCGCCAGACCTGCAGCGACGTGCTCGTGCCCAGCGTGAACCCGGAGAGCTTCTGCCGCAGCTACAGATTTGCCAGCAGCGACCCGGAGATCGTCACGGTGGATGAAAACGGCCGGCTCCAGGGCGTAAATCAGGGCACGGCGGAGATCAGCGTCACGATTCCGGTGACGCCCGGCCTGAAGGCGGTCTGCCGCGTGACGGTCATCGCGCCGCCGCCGAAGATTGTGCTGGCTGCGGAGAAAATCACCCTCGGCGTGAACGAGAAATTTGATCTCAACGTGGGCTATGTGGCCGACGAGCCGGATTACAACCCGCCGTTCAGCTGTAAGAGCAGCAACAGCAAGTATGTGACCGTCAGCGCAGACGGCGTCGTCACCGCTGTGCGCGCGGGCTCCGCAAGCATCACCGTCACCAATGCGGACGGCATGAAGACGGTGTGCGCCGTGACGGTCAAGCGCGCGCCCAGCTCGGTGAAGCTCTCGCCGGAGAAGGGAGATCTGTCGGTAGGCGATACCGCGCGCTTCAAATGGACGCTGAGCAGCGGCTCCGCAGGTCGCGTGCGCTTCGAGAGCAGCGATCCTGCGGTGCTGGAGGTGGCGGACGATGGCGCGGCGGTTGCGAAGGCTCCCGGAACGGTGAAGGTGCGCGTGCGCACCTACAACGGAAAATCAGCCACCGCCACCGTCACCGTGCATCCCGAGCCGGAGCGCGTGGCGTTTACGAAGAACGGTGATCCCATGCGCTTCGCCATCGGCATGAAGGGCAAGCTCAACGCCGTGCTGTACCCCTCGAACTTCGGCAGCGTGACCTTCGCCAGCAGCAATCCGGGCGTGATCAGCATCGATGAAAAGACCGGTGCATACGCGGTTCACTCCATGGGCGAATGCGATCTCACGGTCACGGCCTACAACGGCGTGTCCGAGACCCGCCACGCGAAGGTGTACGTCGCGCCGGATTACGTCAAGGCCGTGGATACGAAGCTCACGCTGGGCGTGGGGGAGGATTACAGGATGCGGATTCGCCGCGAGGCCCCGTATGGCCAGGAGTGCGAGCCGGGCTTCAGCTACAAGTCCAGCAATACCAAGGTCGCAAGGGTGGACGAAAACGGCATCATCACTGCGGTCAAGACTGGCAGCGCCACCATCACGGCCACGAGCTTCAATGGCCTGAAGGCCAGCTGCAAGGTCACCGTGAAGAAGGCGCCCACCTCGCTGAAGCTCAACGCGACCGAGCTGACTCTGGGCAAGAACGAGGGCTTCCAGCTTCGTGCGACGCTCGCGCCCAGCGGCTGCGGCGGCGTGATTCGCTATGAGACCTCCAATTCCAACCAGGCCTTCGTGGATGAGACGGGATGGATTCATGCAAACGGTCACGAGGGCACCGTGGTCATCACCGCCAGCACCTACAACGGCCTGACGGCGAGCTGCACCGTGAACCTCGGACGCGAGCCGAGCTCCATCAGCTTCCCGGTGGATCGCCTCGAGATGTATGTCGGCATGAAGCTCGATCCGCAGCTGCAGGTCAACGGCGGCGTTTGCAGCAGCTTCAAGGTCATGTCCACCAGCCCGTCGGTCGCATACATGGATTCCTATGGAAGAATCGTTGCAAAGAAGAAGGGCCGTGCGGAGATCTATGTGGAGAGCTACAACGGATGCGGGGCGAGCCTCTATGTCACCGTCGCCGCCGCGCCCAGCAAGTGCTATCTCGATCTGCCGGGCACGCTGAACGTGGGCTACCTCTACAACCTCCCGAACCACTTCCGCACCTCGCCGGAAACCGATCCGTGGCTGAGCTTCGATTCCGCAAAGGTCAGCAATGACTGCGCGGTGATCCTGGAGAATGCGGGCAGCGTCTACCTGATGCCGGTAAAGGCGGGCAGCTTCAGCGTGACGGTGAAGAGCTATAACGGAAAGAGCGTGAAAAAGACCTTCAAGGCGGTGGAAAAGGATCCGCCCATCGAGCCGGAGATCATCTCGCCTGCGCGCACGGACGCCCAGCGGCCGGATTACCTCGGCAGCTGGGAGCTGACGGGCATATGCACCGACGGAATGACCCTCCCGCCGGAGATGTTTGACCTTCAGGGCGGTGCGATCACCGTCGGCGATATAAAGCTGGAGATGCTCCTCGACGGGCAGCGCATGGAGCTGGATTATCGCATCAAGAGCGGCCAATTGGTGATGGAGGATCCCTATGCGAAGGAGCTGCTGCGCTGCACACTGCATGAAAACGGCATGCTGTCCCTGCCGCTGGAGGAGGACGTGACACTGTGGTACCGGCGCGCGTGAGCGTGAAGCGACGCGCAGAACAAAGGGCATGCCGCACGCATGACGGACGGCATGCCCGGAGATGAAAAGAACGGGGAGCCAGCGCCAAACGGCGCTGGCTCTCTCGGTATCCGGACGGGTTTTGCAGTTTCACATTCTGTCAATGCTCTGGAATGAGATCTGTGGCCACATGCATTCCAAGCGTGGTCAAATTCCATTTTGACAAAGCAAAAGCCCTGAAACCATTGTGATTTCAGGACTTGTAAGTGGTCTGGGTGAGAAGATTCGAACTTCCGGCCTCTTGAACCCCATTGGTCGGGACTGCGTCCCGCCCTGCTCCAAGCTAGCCACCAGCACCATATTACAGGCAATTACACCCTGAATGTCGGTATTCTGCGATTCGCGCAAGCAAAATGTTTACCCTTCGGCGCAATTTTGTTTACCCTGAATCGCGTGCTTTGATTGTAGCATTGACAGCACATTTTGTCAATCCAACCTCCGCCGCAAAGAAACTTCCCCGCCGTCCGTGATGGGCGACGGGCTTGAAATAGTTAGTTGTCCATATCGGAGTATGTATACGAAGCAATATTGTACTGGTTATCTAAACGTGTTTCTTCTTTTACCTCCATCAATAATCCATGACTATCATACGAATATGAATAATACTTTGGTGTACCTCTATCAGTAGTCCGAACAGTCGTTAAAACAACCCCGTTATTATCATAAGTATACTCATATTTATAAACGGTTGGCTGGGATGCTCCATTATAATACACTTCCGAAACTATAATATTACCGTTTTTGTCGTATGTGTAGTTCCATTTTTCAGTTTCAATCTGACCGTCTTTGTAATATGATTCATTATTACTTGCCTTGTATACAGTAGTTTCATCAACGGGATTACCATGTTCGTCATATTCTGTTGTTGATTCATATGTGACGGTGGTTATACTACTGCTTCTGTCACCTGTGGTTATGCTGTTGATGATATGTCCATTATCATCAACGGTATACTCCTTTATCCATACTATTTCGCCATCATTACCTATGCGTTCTACTTTACTGACAAATCCTTGATTGTCATATGAGTACAGTTCTGTTACCGTCGTTGTTATTTTATCTCCATCATACCAAGTATAGACGATTGAATCGAGTTTAGCCATTTTACAATAACATGCATCAATATGTGCTTTGCTGTCTTTATAGTCCTCGATTTCTTTAAACATATTTATTGCATCTTGATACTTACCACTTTCTTCAAGTGCCAAGGCTTCT
>JBJEJN010000044.1:0-3569 GCA_051878085.1 Aristaeellaceae bacterium
TGATGAAAAAGTGGATTGCAAGCCTGCTGGCGCTCTGTCTGACGGCGCTCTGCCTGATGTCCTCCGCCCTGGCTGCGGAGAAGAATGAAATCGTGTACGTCAACCTGCGCTCCGGCGGCGAGCTGGACGCGGTCTACATCGTGAACCGCTTCGAGGCCGCAAGCTCTGAGACGATTGTGGACTATGGCAGCTACTACAAGGTCGCCAACCTGAGCGACACCACGCCCCTGGAGCAGAATTCCGATTCCGTGCGCCTGACGGTGCCGGAGGGCACGCTGTTCTACCAGGGCGACCCCGTCTCCGCATCGCTCCCCTGGAGCATCCAGGTCTGCTACGCGCTGGACGGCGTGCCCATCCGCCCGGAGGAGCTCAGCGGCAAAAGCGGCGCGCTGGAGATGCAGATCACCATCGGCAAGGGCAGCGAGAGCCTGACCGACTTCTACGAGCACTACGCGCTGAACATGACCGTGACGCTGGACGGCGAGAGGTGCAGCGGCATCACCGCCGAGAGCGCAACCATCGCCAACTCCGGCACCGATCGCCTGCTGACCTACGTGGTGCTGCCCAGCCCGGACGTGACCTACACCATCACCGCCAATGTGACGGACTTCGCCATGGTGGACATCAGCATCAACGGCGTGCCGCTGGGCATGGACGTGGACGTCGACACCAGCGAAATCGACGACAAGGTAAGTGAATTGCAGGACGGCGTGTCCCAGCTCAGCAGCGGCTCCTCCCAGCTTGCCAGCGGCGCGTCCAGCCTGAAGGGCGGCGCGGCGGAGCTTCAGGGCGGAACCATGACGCTGGCGCAGGGCACGGACAGCCTGGTCAGCGGCGCGGCGCAGTTCTCCGCCGGTCTGGACGAGGCCAAGGCCGGCTCCGCAGAGATCGCCGCCGCGTCCACGCAGATCGTCACCGCCGTCAACGACCTCGACGGCAAGACCCAAGGCGCTCCGCAGATGTCCATCAAGGAGATGCGCACGCTGTGCAACGCGCTGCTGGATGCAGTGACGCAGCAGGAGCGCGCGCTGACCGACCTGCGCGGAAAGATCTCCAATCTGATCTCCCTGGCGGAGTCGCTGGAGGGCAAGGCGAAGGAAATCTGCGGTCTGATCCCCGAATCCGGCTTCTCCACATCCGACATCTCCCTGCTGCGCACGCTGCTGAGCCGGGGCTCCGGAAATTCCGACGTGAGCTCCTGCCTCTCCTCGGAGATCGCCGCGCTGCGCAGGATTCTGAACAAGGCCGAGGAGATCAACGGCTGCCTGGACGAGCTGCGCAAGTGCGCGGAGGAGAACCACAGGCTGGCCGTCTCCCTGTCCGAGCCGCTGAAAAAGCTGGACGGTCAGATTGATGCCGCACTCACAGAGCTGGCGAATGTCAAATCTTCGCTGCAGGCAACGCTGTCCATGCTGGATGCGATGGAGGCAAACGGCGCCAGCTCCAGCGACGGCGTGCTGACCTCGCTGTTCGCCATGATCCGCGAAATGGATGCGGGCATTCAGGCGCTGGACGCGGGTATCGGCGAATTGCAGACGAACTTTGCCCTGCTCAGCGCGGGCATCTCCAGCGTGGACGCGGGCGTGGATTCCCTTGCCAGCGGCGCGGACACACTGCTGGACGGCGCAAACTCCCTCTCCTCCGGCGCGAACAGCCTCAAGGGCGGCGTGGATGAGCTCAGCGAGGGCACCAGCGACATGGACGAACAGGTGCAGGAGGGCGTGGACGACGCGATCTCCTCCATCACCGGCGGCGACTTCGAGCCCATCTCCTACGCCGACCCCCGCAACCAGGTGGAATCCGTGCAGTTCGTAATCCGCATCCCCGGCATCAGCGAGGCCGAGGAGCCGGAGATCATCGTCGAGGAGGAGCCGGAGAAGGGCCCGGGAGAGAAGTTCCTCGACCTCTTCCGCTGAGAAGGGAGGGCTGAAGATGAGAAAAGCAATGCGTACGGCGCTGCTTCTGGCGCTGCTGGCCGCGCTGTGTCTGGGACTGTCCGGCTGCGAAAACGAGGACGAGTGCATCCGTCAGGCGCTGATCGACATGGGCTACATGTCCCCCACCCCCGCGCCCAGCGAAACGCCCGAGCCTGTTGAAACTCCGGAAGCCAGCGAAACGCCCGAAGTCAGCACTGCACCGGACAACAGTGAAACGCCTGGCATCAGCACGGCGCCTGGCATCAGCGAAACGCCCGATCCGGGAACGACCCTTGGCGGCACGCAGCCCGCTTCAAGCCTGCCCACGCCAAATGTACCCACTCCGAATTTTCCCACTCCAAACCTGCCGACCCCAAACCTTTCGGATCTGACGGAGGTGCTGCCGTCGCTGCCGGGCCTGCTGTCAACGCCCGGCCAGAACCTTCTGTCCGGCGCAATTTCGGACATTCCTGAAGCTGTGAACGATGCGCCCGCACCCTGATCCCAAGCAGAATCTGCATCAGAATGCCGCCGGAGGCTGTTTTCCTCCGGCGGCGGGTTTGTTTTGGATTGTCTGTGGGGCACCCGATGTTACGATCGGTCTTTTTATTCCATGTACCGCACCTTTTCCGCCATCGCCGCATCCGCGTCGAAGGCCTCCGGCGCGTCCTCTGCGTCCGCATGGCCGATGAGCAGCACCGCCACGGCGGTCTTGTCCTCGTCCACGTCGAACTGCGCGCAGTATTCGTCGTGGCGCTTACCGTTGAGTGCGCCCAGCGGCTCCGTCACCACGGCTGTGCTGTAGCCAAGGCTGTTCGCCGCGTGAATCATGTTCTGGCAGGCCGCGCCGCAGTCAAAATCCGCGTTGGCGGCGGCCCCGTCCGCATAGATGACGATGGCTGCCGGTGCGTCAGCGATCCCGGGCTCCCCGGAAATCTCCGTCAGGGTCTCCTGCATTGCATCTCCGCCGGAGGCCTGCTCCGTTCCACTCTTAAGCATGTCCATATCCTGCTGCGATTCCTCACCGATCTGTGCAAGCAGCTCCGCATCCGTGATGGCGACCAGCGTCCAGGGCTGATTCTCCAGTTGCACGGCGGTGCTCACGCCGGATTTGAGGATGACCTCCAGATCCTCGCGCACAACATCTTCGGAGGAAAACGCGCTGGCGCGGTGCATGGCCTGAATGGTCAGAAGCACCTCCTCGGCCAGCGCGCCCAGCGACAGGCAGCTCATCAGGGCGATCAGCACGAGCAGGATACCCTTTTCTCTCTTTCGGATCAACGTAGTTCACAACCTCCCTTCGTCGATTGTCGTCATTCCCGGGCCTGAGTCCCCCGGACGGGCCCGGCATGTGCTGCGTGGCCTCACCTCCTCCATCTGGAATGTCCTCATTCTAGCACCGCAGGCTCAATTCAAGTCAAAAAAGCCGTGAAGCAGATTTGAACGCGGTTGAACCATTCTGAAAACAAAGCGTGAACGCGCCGCCGAACGCAACATTTTTAAGTTAACATAAGCTTGGGCTGCTACAATGCAGATATACGGATAGAATGGGAGGCGTAGGCATGCGCGTACTGATTGCGGAGGACGAGGAGTTCCTGCTGAAGCTGCTGACGACCATACTGCGGAAGAACAACTACGAGGTGGACGCGGTCT
>JBJEJN010000045.1:0-3927 GCA_051878085.1 Aristaeellaceae bacterium
TCTTGTTGCGTTTCCCGGATTGAATAAATGTTGTCCCTAATGACAATCACTCGTGAGCGGCAGCCCGATCCTCCAGGACGGCCGCTTCGTCGGCGCGGTGACCCACGTGCTGGTGAACGACCCCAGCCGGGGCTACGGCATCTATATCGGGGACATGCTGGAAGGCGCGGCATAAATTTCGGGCGACGGAGCGCAGATGCGCTCCGTCGCCCGTCTGTCAGGGTAAATCGCTCAGCCCAGCGTGGCCAGGCGGCGAATCTTGTAGCCCTTGTCGATGTAGGACGCGATGTCGCGGATGGAACAGGAGGTGGTGTTGGTGTCGATCTCACCGCCGCCCTGCTCGATGATGACCATCTGCGTCCGCTCCGCGTCGGCGTAGTACAGGAACATGACGACGTGGGAGCCGGACTTGTTCAGGATGTCGCCGGGGCGCAGATCCTTGGTGTCGGTGAGCGTGCGGTAGGCAGTGGTGGAGCCGATGCCGCGCGTGCTGTCCGCAGAGTGACTGGTGCCCATGCCCCAGATCGCCATGGAGACGAAGGACGAGCAGTCGTTGCCGGGGTACATGCGGCTGTCAAACTTCGAGCCGTTCATCAGGTAGTAGCCCTTTTTGGAGTCGGTATACAATCCCTCGCTCAGCACCTTGTCCACATTGTAGGTGCGCCTGGACTGGGTGTAGGGCATGCCGAAGTACACGGTTCCGGGCTTGAAGTCCTTGAGGCCGTTTTCAGAGTTCGCCGCCTTCCAGTAGAGCTCCAGGTTTTCGGTCATCCAGGGGAAGAGGTACATCTCGAAGGCGCGCTCTACGATGGATCTGCGCTTGCTGTAATCCGATGCGGAGATGATGCCCCGTGCGTAGAGGGACTCCAGCTCATCATAGGCCGATGCGCGCACATTCTTGATCTGCGAGAGCGTGGTGGAGATGGAGGAGGTGCTGGTCACGCGCCGGTTGGGCATCTTCAGGCAGCGCTCAGGGCTGAGTACGACCAGCTTGTAGACCAGCGTCAGCGCCGGGTTGCGTGCGGAGGTGGCCGTGATGGTCGCAGTGCCGTAGGACAGGGCCGTAGCCAGGCCGGTCTCCGCATCCACGGAGACGATCTTCGGGTCGCTGGAGGTCCACTTCAGGGCTGCGACGGCGGTCTCCGGATAGACCTCAATTTGGGGCTGATAGGTCATGCCCAGCTCCAGATAGCCGGGCGGGGCCGACTTGAAGGCGATCTCCTCCGGGAAGTAGGGATCCACCACCCGGATCTCGACGGTGGCTTTCAGGCCGTTGTGGGTCGTGACGGTCACCGTGGTAGAGCCGCGCATGATGGGCGTCACCAGGCCGGTTTCGTCGACGGTGAAGAAGCCCGCGCGGGCGATGGAGTAGCGCAGCTCGGCGTAGCAGTCGTCGGGCTTCAGGATCGGGGACAGCTGAAGCGTCTCGTCGATGTTGACCGTGTAGCTCTCCGCATCGAAGGAGATGGATGTGGGCGAGGGCTTGACCAGGATGGTGTGGTCGGTGTACACGCCCTCCACATGGGTGGAGACGCGCAGGGTGGCGCTGCCGGGCTGCACCGCCTTCACCAGACCGCTATCGTCCACGGTGACTGCATCGCCGGAGACGACCTCGTAGCGCAGCGTGGTGTGGCAGCCCTCGGGCAGCAGCGTGGGGCTGAGCTGCATCGTCTGGCCAACGCCCATCAGCTCGGCGGCGGTCAGCGCGATGGATTCCGGCGCGGGAACCACGGTCACGGCGCAGCTTGCGGTCTTGCCGTTGTGGGTGGTTGCGGTGATGCGGGTCTCGCCCACAGTTGTGCCGGTGACCATGCCGCTCTCGTTCACGGCGGCGATGCTCTCGTCGCCGGAGGCGTAGCGCAGGGTGGTGGCGGTGCCGCTGGTGATGCTGTAGCCCAGCTGCGTGCTCTCGCCAACGCCCAGGGTCATCGAGGACGGACTGAGCTTCAGCGACGAGGGAGCCTTCTTCACGTTCAGCTTCAGCTTGAAGCTCTGGCCGTTGTAGGTCTTGACGGTGATGGTGACGCTGCCCACCTTCTTGGCGGTGACCAGGCCCGCTTCGCTCACCGTTGCGTACTTCGTATTGCTGCTGCTGTAGCGGAAGCTGGAGATGCAGCCGGGATCCACCTCGGGCTCCAGCTGAATCGTGTCGCCCAGGCCCAGGTTCAGCGTCGCGTAGGGAAGCACGATGTAGCTGGGCGCGGGCAGCACCGCGATCTCGCAGAAGGCGAGCTTGCCGTTGTAGGTGGCGGCGGTGATGGTGGCGTTGCCCTCCTTCAGGGCGCGAATCGTGCCGTCCGCGTCCACGGTGGCGACGGTCTCGTCCGAGGAGGTGAAGGACACCGCGCCTGCGGAGCCCTCGTTCAGCGTGTAGGTCAGCTTTGCGCTGTCCTCCGCGCCGATCCTCAGGGCCGTTTCAGCGAGAGTGATCTGCTCCGGCGCGGACTTCACAGTGATTGTGCCGGACTTGGTCTTGCCGTTGTAGGTCTTGACGGTGACGCTGACCTCGCCGGGCTGCAGCGCAGTGACCAGGCCAGTCTCATCCACGACCAGCTTCGTCTCGTCGGAGGAGGAGAAGCTGTAGCCACCGGCGGAGCCGGAGGACAGGGTCGCGGTGAGCTGCGCGGTCTCGCCCACGCCGAGTATGGTGCGGGTGGTCTTGAGGCTCACGCTCGAGGGAGCCTTCTTGACGGTGATTTTGAGGGTGGCCTTCTTGCCGTTGTAGGTCTTGACGGTGATGGTTGCGCTTCCGGCCTTCTTGCCGGTGATCACGCCGTTTGCATCCACGGTTACATAGCGTGTGTTGGACGAGGAGAAGGTCAGCGTGCCGACCGTGTCGGCGGGCTCGAGCTGTGCGGTGAGCGCAAGCTTCTCGTTCAGGCCGATGGTGGTGCGCGCGGCGGTCAGCGTCACGGCGCTGGGCGCGGGGGAGATGCTGAGCGCACAGTCCGCAGTCACGCCGTTGTAGGTCTTTACAGTGATTGTGGCGCTGCCCGCCTTCAGGGCGTGAATCGTGCCGTCCGCATCTACGGTGGCGATGCTCTCGTCGGAGGAGGTGAAGGACACCGCGCCCGCGGAGCCCTCGTTCAGCGTGTAGGTCAGCTTTGCGCTGTCCTCCGCGCCGATCTTCAGGGAGGTGTCGGTGAGAATGATCTGCTCCGGCGCGGACTTCACAGTGATTGTGCCGGACTTGGTCTTGCCGTTGTAGGTCTTGACGGTGACGCTGACCTCGCCGGGCTGCAGCGCAGTGACCAGGCCAGTCTCATCCACGACCAGCTTCGTCTCGTCGGAGGAGGAGAAGCTGTAGCCACCGGCGGAGCCGGAGGACAGGGTCGCGGTGAGCTGCGCGGTCTCGCCCACGCCGAGTATGGTGCGGGTGGTCTTGAGGCTCACGCTCGAGGGAGCCTTCTTGACGGTGATTTTGAGGGTGGCCTTCTTGCCGTTGTAGGTGGAGACGGTGATGGTGGCGCTTCCGGCGCGCTTGCCGGTGATCACGCCGTTTGCATCAACGGTCACGTATCTCGTGTTCGAGGAGGAGAACGTCAGCGTGCCGACCGTGTCGGCGGGCTCGAGCTGCGCGCTGAGCTGCAGCTTCTCGTTCAGGCCGATGGTGGTGCGCTCCGCAGTCAGCGTCACGGCGCTGGGCGCGGGGGAGACGCTGAGCGCACAGTCCGTAGACACGCCGTTGTAGCTGGTGGCGGTGATTGTGGCGCTGCCCTCCTTCAGGGCGTGGATCGTGCCGTCCGCGTCCACGGTGGCGACGGTCTCGTCCGAGGAGGTGAAGGACACCGCGCCTGCGGAGCCCTCGTTCAGCGTGTAGGTCAGCTTTGCGCTGTCCTCCGCGCCGATCCTCAGGGCCGTTTCAGCGAGAGTGATCTGCTCCGGCGCGGACTTCACAGTGATTGTGCCGGACTTGGTCTTGCCGTT
>JBJEJN010000045.1:4027-18330 GCA_051878085.1 Aristaeellaceae bacterium
TGATCTGCTCCGGCGCGGACTTCACAGTGATTGTGCCGGACTTGGTCTTGCCGTTGTAGGTCTTGACGGTGACGCTGACCTCGCCGGGCTGCAGCGCAGTGACCAGGCCAGTCTCATCCACGACCAGCTTCGTCTCGTCGGAGGAGGAGAAGCTGTAGCCACCGGCGGAGCCGGAGGACAGGGTCGCGGTGAGCTGCGCGGTCTCGCCCACGCCGAGTATGGTGCGGGTGGTCTTGAGGCTCACGCTCGAGGGAGCCTTCTTGACGGTGATTTTGAGGGTGGCCTTCTTGCCGTTGTAGGTGGAGACGGTGATGGTGGCGCTTCCGGCGCGCTTGCCGGTGACTACGCCGTTTGCATCCACGGTCACGTATTTCGTATTCGAGGAGGAGAAGCTCAGCGTGCCGGTCATGCCCGCAGGTTCAACCTGCGCGGTGAGCGCAAGCTTCTCGTTCAGGCCGATGGTGGTGCGCGCGGCGGTCAGCGTCACGCCGGTGGGCGCGTCCTTGTATGTATAGGCGATCTTGGCGGCCTTGCAGGCGGCCTCGGCGGCGCTGCCGTAGGACAGAACCACCGTCAGCTTCGGGCAGTTCGCAAACGCGTCGCCCGCGATCTGCGTCACACCCGAGGGAAGGGTCAGGCTTTCCAGCGCGGTGCAGCCGGAGAGCGCGCCGGATTCGATGCTCGTCAGCGTGGAGGGCAGCTGAAGCTCCTCCAGCGCGGTGCAGCCAGCGAACATGGATGCGCCGAGGACGGTCATGCCCTCCGGCAGAACCGCCTTTTTCAGCGCGACGCAGTCCTTGAAGATGTGCTGGTCGCCGCGCTCGATCACGCCGCCCAGCTGGCGCAGCTTCTCGGGGAGGACGATTTCCTCCAGCTTCCTGCAGCCCTCGAAGGCGAATTCGCCGATGAGCTCCAGCTTTTCAGGCAGGTCGATGGCCTTCAGCGCCTCGCAATCCTTGAAGGCGCGGGGGCCGATGCTGCGCAGCTCGTCGCAGAGGGAGACGCGCGCGAGGGACGTACAGCCCTCGAAGGCGCTCTTGCCGATCTCCACCACGCCGCGCGGCAGGATCAGGGAGGTCAGCGCCGTGCAGCCCTTGAACGCGCCCTCGCCGATGGCGGTCACGCCGTCGGGAACGGTCACGTCGCTGCCAGCGCCGTTGTAGGCCACGAGCACGCCGGATTCAATGACAAATTCTTCTTCCAGCTCAAGCGCCGACTGGAGCGCCAGCAGCGCCGCGTCGATCTCCTCCGCAGTCATCGCGCGGAGCGCATCCACGCTGATGTTCAGCGCTTCGGCAAGCGCCTCCAGCGATACGCCCAGCTCCTCCGCGCGGATCTCGGCGGGGGAGGCCGTCGCCGCAGGTTCCGGCGAGGCTTCGTCGGTGGGTGCGGGGGTGGCTTCCTCGCTGGGGTCGGCGCTGGGGTCAGTGCTGGGTTCCGGGGTGGGTTCGGTGGTGGGTTCCGCCGTCGCCTCCGGTTCGGGGGTCGCGTTATCTGTAACAGCCTCGGAAGATGCTGCGATTTCCGCTATCTCTGCGCCCCCGGTGGCTTCCTCGGTTGCAATTGCGGGCATGCCGGTCATCAGCATCGCCGCACAGGTTGCCGCCGCAAGGATGCGCAGCCAGATATGTTTCATTTTCACACCTCCAATGTGCATAATCCTCCAAATTACCAGCCTAATTATAACATTTTTCATCCAATTATACAAGCGCACCTTCGGATGTTATGCCGAACAGTGCATTGGAAGTTCGCGCGTTTTGAGTTGAATCTGTGTAAAATTCCACAAATGCGCTGTGGAATGTGTGCAATTTTGTGGTAGATGTGTTATAATAATGACAATCCACATGGAAAGGATCGAGAAAAAACCATGCTTGAACAACTGAAGAAAGACGTCTATGAGGCGAATATGGAGCTGCCGCGCCGCGGCCTGATCACCTACACCTGGGGCAACGTCAGCGGACGCGACGCTGAGACCGGCTACTTTGTCATCAAGCCCAGCGGCGTGGATTACGACAAGCTGACCGCCGACGACATGGTGGTCGTGGATCTTACTGGCAAGGTCATCGAGGGCAAGTACCGTCCCTCCTCCGACACCCCCACCCACATCGAGCTGTACAAGAAGTACCCCGAGATCGGCGGCATCGTGCACACCCACTCCCCGGAGGCAACCTCCTGGGCACAGGCCGGTCGCAGCATTCCGCTGTACGGCACCACCCACGCCGACTACTTCTACGGCCCGATTCCCTGCGCCCGCAGCCTGACGAAGGAGGAGATCGAGGGCGAGTATGAGAGGAACACCGGCCTGGTGATCATCGAGACCTTCGAGGAGAACGGCATCAACCCGGTCTACACCCCCGGCGTGCTGTGCTGCAACCACGGCCCCTTCACCTGGGGCAAGGACGCCGCCGAGGCGGTGCACAACGCGGTCGTGCTGGAGGAGGTCGCCAAGATGGCCACCAAGACCGAGCAGATCAACCCCCGCGTCACGCCCGCACCCGACACCATCCGCGACAAGCACTTCTTCCGCAAGCACGGCGCAAACGCCTACTACGGCCAGAAGTAAGCATACATATAATAAAGGAACGCTCCGGGCCGTTGCGGTTCGGAGCGTTCCTTTGTCAAAATAACCGTTTACAGGCAGCGCTGCGCTGTGATCAGAATGACAATCCCTCCGGCGCTGACGCGCCACCTCCCTTTACACAAGGGAGGCAGATTTGTTGGAACTGCCGCCGGGGACGATTGAAAGCGCGAAAGGGCTGCGGTCCTCTCGCGCTCTCCTGAGTTTCTCGGCAGTCTGAAATGCTCCGAACCGCAATGGCTCGGAGCGTTTGCTTATTTGTCTGCACCTTTCAGATAGTCCTTCAAAAACAGGATCGCCTGGCGGTAGCCGTCGAGGCCCTGGCCCATGATGGTCCTGACGCAGGCCAGCCTTGCGTAGGAGATCTGGCGGAAGTCCTCGCGCTTGGACACGTCGGAGATGTGCACCTCCACCGCAGGGATGCGCACGGCCTTGAGCGCGTCCAGGATCGCCACGCTGGTGTGGGTGTAGGCGGCGGGGTTGATGACGATGCCGTCCGCGTCGCCCATGGCCGCCTGGATGCGGTCGACGATCGCGCCCTCGTGGTTGGACTGGAACACGTCCACATCGATGTTTTCGGCGGCGCAGGTGTCCTCGATCAGCTTCACCAGCGCTGCGTAGCTCTGGTCGCCGTAGATGCCCGGCTCCCGCACGCCCAGCAGGTTCAGGTTCGGCCCGTTAACGACCAACAGTTTCATGGTACACCTCCAGTATCCGCGCGGCGGTGGACTCCGGCGCGCCGTTGTTGTCGATCTCTGCGTCTGCAAAGCTGCGGTACAGCGGCAGGCGCTTTTCATACAGGGCTTCCAGCGGATTGGCCTGGGATAGCGGCCGTCCGTCGGTGGGCAGCTTGTCGAGATCGCGCTGAATGAAGAAAATTCTGCCGTTCTGCTTGAGCAGGTTCAGGTTCTCAGGTTTCGTCACGCAGCCGCCGCCAGTGGCGATCACCAGAGAGGACTCCTTGCCCAGCTCCGCGATGCACGCCGTCTCCAGCGCGCGGAATTCATCCTCGGTATGTCCCGCGAAGTATTCCGGAATGGACATGCCCGCGCGCTCCACGATCAGATCGTCGGAATCGGCGAAGCGCCGTCCGGTCTGCTCCGCGATCAGCTGGCCGAGGGTGGTCTTGCCGCTGCCCGGCATGCCGATCAGGATGATGTTTTCCGTCTCGCCCTGTAAGCTGCGGCGGATTTCCTCGCTGCATGCGGGGTCGATTTCACGCCCAGTGAAGCGCTCCGCTGCCGCACGGGCCTGCTCCACCAGCATGGTGAGGCCTCCCAGTGCCGGGATGCCGCGCTCCATCGCGTCCAGAATCAATGCGGTGCGGGCGGGATTGTAAATGAGATCCAGCACGCCCTCCAGACGGGGGAAGTGTGCAAGGGAGAGCGCCGCAGCGCCGTTGTTCGGGTACATGCCCACGGGGGTGGTGTTCACCAGAATGCGCGCGTCGGCGTGGCGGTCGAGATTCTCATAGTTGTTTTCTCCGCTGCGGGAGATCACGATGACCTCCGCGCCCAGCTCCTTTAAGACGTGTCGCACCGTCAGCGAAGCGCCGCCGCTGCCCAGCACCAGCGCCTTCTTGCCCGCAGGATCGAACTTCAGGCGCTTCAGCATGGCGGTGAAGCCCGCCGCGTCGGTGTTGTCGCCGAAGAGCGTGCCGTCCGCCCGTCTCACGATGGTGTTCACGCTGCCGATGGCCCGCGCCGCGTCGCTCAGCTCCGCGCAGTAGGGAATCATGTCCTTCTTGTAGGGGATGGTCACGTTCATCGCGTCGAAGTGGTCGCCGCGCATGAAGTTATCCAGCGCGTCCGGCTCCACCTCGAACAGCTCGTAGCTGTAAGAACCCAGCCGGGCGTGAATCTGCGGCGAAAAGCTGTGGCCCAGCTTGCGGCCCAGAAGTCCTGCGCGCATTCAGATCACCTCGCTGTAGCTGCCCAGGTAGCGGAATTCCTCGCTGATGGAGTCCAGATCGTCGATCATGCGGCCGAATTCGCCGGAGTAGACGCTGGTCTCCAGATCGAAGTAGAACATGAACTGGAAGTCGCGCTCGGGAAGCGGGCGGCTCTCCAGCTTGGTGATGTTGATGCCCAGGGAGTAGAAGCGGCTCAGCGCGCGGCACAGGGCGCCGGGGCGGTGGGGCAGGGTCATCATCACGGTGGTGCGGTTCGCGCCGGGGTAGATCTCCAGCTTCTTGGAGATGCAGATGAAGCGGGTGTAGTTGTTGCCGCGATCCTGAATGTCGCTCTCCAGGCACTTCAGGCCGTAGAGGGAGGCGCAGTCGTAGGAGGCGATGGCGGCAATGTCCCGCCTTTCGGACTTGGCCACGGCCTCGGCGGCCATGGCGGTGTTCTCGCAGCGTGTGATCTTCACGTCCGGGCCGAACTGCTCCAGATAGCCCGCGCACTGATCCAGCGCCTGCTGGTGGGAGAAGATTTCGCGGATGTCCTCCTTCTTCACGCCGGGTGCGGCCAGCAGGTTGTGGTCGATCTTCAGGCGGCAGGAGCGCACCACGTAGAATTTGTGGCGGAGCATCAGATCGTAGACCTTCTTCACGGAACCGGCGCTGCTGTTTTCGATGGGCAGGATGCCGTACTGGCAGAAGCCGCTTTCGATGGCGGAGAACACGCTGTCGAAGCTCTTGAAGTACATGATCTTCGGGCTCTTGAACATGCGCGTGCCGGCGATCTGGGAGTACGCGCCCTCGGTGCCCTGGCAGGCGATGATGGGCGAGGTGGGAAAGAGGCGAGGCGTTTCCTCGATGGCGCGCTCCACCTCCTGGCGCAGACTGCTGGGCGTGCGGGTCAGGTCGCTCTGGTGGCTGCGGCTCAGCTCAAAGATCATGGAATAGAGCATCTGGGTGTAGGTCTGCATGTCCTCGCGGCTCTCGGCGGCGATGGCGTTGAGCTTGTCGCGCTCCCGGGCAGCGTCCAGCACCGGCATGTGGTTCTCCCGCTTCCATGCGCCGATCTCGGCGGCGACGTCCATGCGGGCCTCGAACAGCTTGGTCAGCTGCGCGTCGATCTCATCAATTTTGCTGCGAAGTTCCTGAAGCTCCATATCAATTCACCTTATCCTTTTCAAGAAGTGCGTCGGTAATGGCGATGGCCAGCGCGGCCTCCATGCAGGGCACCGCACGGGGCACGATGCAGGGGTCATGACGGCCCCGGACGGCAAGCCTTGCGTCCTCCCTGCGGGAGAGGGACACGCTGTCCTGCTCCCGGGCGATGGAGGGTGTGGGCTTGACGGCCGCGCGGAAGATCAGCGGCATGCCGCTGGTGATGCCGCCCAGGATGCCGCCCGCGTGGTTCGTGCGGGTGCGAACGGTGTCGCCGTCCATGTAGAAGGGATCGTTGTTTTCACTGCCCCGCATGCCTGCGACCTCGAAACCCGCGCCGAACTCGATTCCCTTGACGGCGGGGATGGCGAAGGCGATGCGGGCGATGCGGTTCTCCATGCCGTCGAACATGGGATCGCCCAGGCCAACCGGCAGGCCGATGGCGGCGCATTCGATCACGCCGCCCACGGAATCCAGCTCATACCGGGCGCGTTGAATCTCTTCCTGCATCCTTGCGCCGCAGGCCTCGTCCAGCACGGGGAAGTCCCGCTGTGCGCTGCGGTGCAGCACATCCGGCGTGAGATTCACCGGATCATAGCCCGCTTCGCTGATGCTGCCGATGCGCAGGATGTGCGCGCCGATTTCAATGCCCCGCCGCGCGAGGATCTGCATGCAGATGCCCCCGGCGATGCACAGCGGCGCGGTGAGCCGCCCGGAGAAGTGTCCGCCGCCCGACACGTCCTGAAAGCCACCGTACTTCACCTGCGCGGTGTAGTCGGCATGGCCCGGACGGGGCACGTCCCGCAGGTTGTCGTAATCGCCGGAGCGGGTGTTCGTGTTGGCGATCAGCGCAGCCAGGGGCGCGCCGCAGGTCGTATCGTTCACCAGTCCGCCGAGGAACTGGGGCAGGTCAACCTCCTTGCGGGGGGTGGACCAGGCCTTGCCGCCGGGCGCGCGCCGGGACAGGAAGGCCTGAAGCGCGTCCATGTCGATCCTCTCCCCGGCGGGCAGGCCGTCGATCACCACGCCGATGCCGCCGGAGTGGGACTGGCCGAAGATCGAGATTTTCAGATTTCCGCAGTATGTGCTGCCCATATCAGCCCTCCGTGAGTTCCACCCGACCGCCCAGGGACGCGAAGTCCCGCCAGAAGCCGGGGTAGGATTTGTTGACCGCCTCCGCGCCGCGTATGACGACCTCCCGCGTGCAGCCTGCCGAGGCCACGGCGGCCATCATGGCGATGCGGTGGTCGCCCGCCGCGTCCACCGTTCCGCCGGTGGGCTTGCGTCTGCGCACGATCAGCCCATCGGGGGTCTCGGAAACGTTGCCGCCCAGCGCGTTCAGCGCCTGACGGACGGTGGCGATGCGGTCGGATTCCTTGATGCGCAGTCGCTCGGCGTGGGTCACGCGCAGCGCACGTCCCGCTGCACAGGCGCAGGCCGCGATGGTGGGCACCAGATCGGGGATGTCCCCCGCGTCCAGCACGCACTCCCCCTCGGAGGTGCGCAGCTCCGCGAGGGCGGAGACGATCCGCTTATCGCCCTGTGCGGAGTCGGGATCGAGCCCGGTGACCTCCACCTTGCAGCCCGGAAGTTCGCTTACGCACAGCCAGAAGGCCGCGTTCGACCAGTCGCCGCCGATCTGCATCCGTCCGGGGGATACATAGCGTCCCATTCCCGGAATGCGGTAGCCACCGTCCGTGGGAAACGGATTCGCACCGAAGGAGGCCATGCAGCGGCGGGTGATGCCGATGTAGCTGGCGGACTCCAGCCTTCCGGTGATGCTGAGGCTGCTCTCGCCATCCAGCAGCGTCAGCGCCAGCAGCATGCCGGTGATGTACTGGGAGGACACGTCGCCGGGCAGACTGTACGAGCCGGGTTGAAGTTTGCCTGAGATGCGCAGCACATCCCGTTCGGGCCGGGTCAGTTTGCAGCCGCCGCGAACCAGCTCCCGATCCAGCGGCGCGATGGGGCGCTCCGGCAGCCGCCCGTGCATGCGGAAGTCCACCTCAATGCCCAGCGCGCCCGCCACGGGGAGCAGGAAGCGCAGCGTGCTGCCGCTCTCGCCGCAGTCGGCCTCGCAGTGCGCGGGGGGATCGGTGATGGGCGTGACGCGCAGCTCCCCGTTCGCCAGCGAAATGTCCGCGCCCATGGCGTTCAGGCAGCGGATGGTCGCGTCGATGTCCTGGGAGGAGGCCGACAGGGGGATGCGGGTGGGCGCGTCCGCGAGGGCCGCGCAGATCAGCAGCCGGTGCGCCTCGGACTTTGAGGGGATGGCGGCGATGCTGCCCCGGAGCGGCCCGGGGACGATGCGGGCGATCATGCATCCAGGCCCGCCCGGGCCCAATCCGCAAGCTCGTTCACCGGAACCGGGCGCAGCGCGCTCTCACCCCAGGCGCAGGGCACCACCAGCGTCAGCGTGTCGCCCTTGCGCTTCTTGTCGGAGAGGGCAACCTCGGCCAGCTGCTCCGGGCTGTACTGCGTCTCGGTGGGCAGGCTGTACTTCTTCAGAAGCACCTCCAGCGTATCCAGACACTCCTGCGGGCACAGCCCCTTCTTGAGCGCCGCGCGGGTGATGATCTGCATGCCGACAGCCACCGCGCTGCCGTGGGGAATCGTATAGTCGCTCAGCTTCTCGATGGAGTGGGCGAAGGTGTGGCCCAGGTTCAGCAGCTGCCGCCGCCCGGTGTCGAACTCGTCGCCCTCCACCACGTCGCGCTTCATCTCCACGCAGCGGGCGATGACCGCCTCCAACTGATCCCTGATGTGCACCTCCTGAAGGCGGCGCAGCAGATCGCCGTCGCCCAGCATGCCGTACTTGATGACCTCGGCGCAGCCGTCGGAGAGCACGGAATCGGGCAGGCTCTCGATGGTTTCCGGGTCGCAGAGCACCAGCCACGGCTGGTAGAATGCGCCGCAGAGGTTCTTGCCCGCGGGCAGGTCGATGGCGGTCTTGCCGCCCACGGAGGAGTCCACGCAGGCCAGCAGCGTGGTGGGAACCTGAATCAGACCCACGCCCCGCAGATAGGTGGCTGCGGCGAAGCCGGTGAGGTCGCCCACCACGCCGCCGCCCAGGGCAACCAGACCGTCCGTGCGGGTGAGGTGGCGCTCGGCGAGAAAGTTCACCAGATTTAAATAGGTAGTTCCGCACTTGGAGGCCTCGCCCGCCGGGATGACATAGCCCTCGGCGTTGAAGCCCGCCGCGCGCATGGAAGAGAGCGCCCGATCGAGGTACAGCGGCGCAACGTTGCTGTCCGTGACGATCACCGCATTGCGTCCGCGCAGCATATCTGCCGCACGGCTTCCCAGCTCGTCCAGCAGGCCGGAGCCGATGTGCACGTCGTACTCCCGGGAGGCAGCGATGTGAATGGTTCTCATCTGCCGTCCACCTCCTCCTTGATCCTGCGGCCCTCGTCCAGCAGCGTCCGCAGGCCGTCGAAGTCCTTGTTCTCCAGCGCGTCGCGGTACTTCTGCAGGGAGGAAAGCAGCGTGTCCAGCTCGAACAGCAGCGGCTCCCGGTTCTCCAGGAACAGCTCTGCCCACATGTCCGGGTTCAGCCACGCCACGCGGGTGAGGTCGCGGTAGCTGCCGGCAGAGAAGCCGTCGTGCTGGCGCGCGGTGGGGCTCTTGATGAAGGCGTTGGACACGATGTGGGCCATCTGGCTGGTGAAGGCGATGCGCCGGTCGTGCTCCTCGGCGGTGATTGCCGAGATGCGGCCGAAGCGCGCGGGCAGCAGCAGCGTGCGCAGGCGGTCGAACAGCTCGATGTCGTCGAACACCGGCGGCACCAGCACCATCGGCGCGCCGTCGAACATGTCCGCGCGGCTGTACTTGAAGCCGGAGTTGTGGGTGCCCGCCATGGGGTGTCCGCCCACGAAGGTGAAGCCATATTCCTGCGCGATGGGGAAACAGGCCTCGCAGACCTTCTGCTTGATGCCGGAGAGGTCGATCACTACGCAGTCCTTGGACAGCAGGGGTGCGACCCGTCGCAGCTGGTCGATCACGCCCTGGGGGTAGGAGGCCAGGAACAGCAGGTCCAGCGTGGGCAGAATCTCGTCCGTCAGCTCTCCGTCGATGGCCTGGGCGATCAGGGCGAAGTCCACGATGGACTTGCTGCGGTTCGCACCGAAGACCTCCCAGCGTGGGTCGCGCTTGTAGGCCTTGGCCATGGAGCCGCCGATCAGGCCCAGGCCGATGATTCCGACGCGCATCATACCAGTGCCTCCCGGATCTTGAAGATCCGCTTCGCCAGATCGTCGAAGGCGTCCGGCGTGAGGGACTGCGCGCCGTCGCTGAGGGCGTGGATGGGATCGTTGTGCACCTCGATCATCAGGCCATCCGCGCCTGCAGCCACCGCCGCCAGGGCCATCGAGCCGACGAGGGATGCGCGTCCGGTGGCGTGGCTGGGGTCGACCACCACGGGCAGGTGGGTCAGCTCCTTGAGCACCGGCACGGCGGAGAGATCCAGCGTGTTGCGGGTGTAGGTGCTCTCGTAGGTGCGGATGCCGCGCTCGCAGAGGATGACGTTCTCGTTGCCGCTGGCAATGATGTACTCGGCGCTCATCAGCAGCTCCTTGATGGTGCCCGCCAGGCCGCGCTTGAGCAGGATGGGCTTCTTGGTCTTGCCCAGCTCCTTGAGCAGGTCGAAGTTCTGGGTGTTGCGCGCGCCCACCTGAATCACGTCCACGTCCTCGAACAGATCCAGCGTGCGGATGTCCATGATTTCGGTGACGATGGGAAGTCCGGTGGCCTTCTTGGCCTCCAGCAGCAGGCGGATGCCCTCGCCGCCGAGGCCCTGGAAGTCGTAGGGGGAGGTGCGGGGCTTGAAGGAGCCGCCGCGCAGCATGTTCGCGCCCGCCAGCTTCACGCGCTGGGCCACGCCCACGATCTGGTCGCAGCATTCCACCGAGCAGGGGCCCGCGATCAGGCCGAAGGAGCCGCCGCCGAGGGTCAGGCCCGCATTGCCGATCGGGATGATGCTGTCATCGGGGTGGAACTTGCGGTTCACGGCCTTGAAGGGATCGGTGACGCGGGTGACGCTCTCCACGATGTCCAGGCTGCGCAGCATGTCCATGTCCACGTTCTTGGTGTTGCCGATCAGGCCCAGAACGGTGGTGTACTCGCCCTGGGAGACGTGCACGCCCAGGCCCTGCTTCTTCAGCCATTCGATCAGCATTTCGGTTCTTTCGGGGGATGCGTCATGCTTCAGTACTGCAATCATTTCTGTTTACCTCTCTTCCATCGTCGGCGGGAATAAAAATGCCGCACAGTCTGGTAACTGTGCGGCGGAATGTTCTTTGGGTTTTCTTCATCGAAAGCCCCGGGCTTTGCGCATCACAAAGTTACCATTACTTCGTACCAAAGCTGGTAAAGTAATAGTAGCTGGCGTATGCAAAACCGAGGGAGAAGAAGCGCATGGGTAAATACCTTCCTGCAATCGATGTTTTCTGCATTTTAGCACGACAATAAGGGGATTGTCAAGTGGAATTCTTCCGGATCTGCGAACTTTTTTCGATGATTTGACCGTTTCTTGACGCAAAACCCCGAAACGCAAGCAGAAATTTACGCAATCTATTGGTAAGACGGGGGAAATGTGCTATAATGGGAGCGTCGGTATCTTCGGAACCGAACATGGCAACCCTATACGTCCCAATATTTCGTAGGGTATCTCAAGAAGAACTCGAACGGAGGAAAACACAATGAACCACAACAGGATGTTCCGCATCGTACTCACCGCACTCTTCATCGCACTGATCTTCCTTCTGGGCATGACGCCCGTGGGCATGATCCCCCTGGGATTCATCAACATCTCCATACTGGCGGTGCCGGTGGTCATCGGAACCTTGATTCTTGGCCTGAAGGTGGGCCTCGTGCTGGGCACGTGTTTCGGCACCATCAGCGCACTGGGTGCCTTCGGCATCTATGGAACTCCGTCCGCACTGGCCGGTGCGCTGGTGGCGGCAAGCCCCGTTCTGGCGGCAATCATGTGCTATGTGCCGCGCCTTCTGGTGCCGGTGATCGCCTGGTGCGTGCACAAGGCGGTCAGCAGCCGCGGTAAGGACAAGCTGGCAATCACCGCCTCCGCCGTCGCGGGCTCCCTGACCAATACGATCTTCTACCTCGGCCTCATGCTGCTGTTCTATGTGATCATGGGCATCAATTCCGAAAAGGTGCTGACGCTCATCGGCGGCACCGGCCTGATCGCAGGCTCGCTGGAGGCCGTGGCCAACGCCCTGATCACCACGCCCGTGGTGCTGGCGCTTCGCAAGATGAAGCACTAATCGTTCTCAAAGGAGAAGCTCCCCATGATACTCACCCTGGACATCGGAAATACCAACATCAAGACGGCGCTCTTCGAGGGCATGGAGATGGTGCAGTACTGGCGCGTGTCCACTGACCGCAACATGTCCTCCGATGAATACGGCATCCTGCTGATGAACCTGTTTGCGCACAAGCACATCTCGCCCGAGCAGGTGGACGGCATCATGATTTCTTCTGTGGTGCCGCAGATCAACTTCACCATCGAGCACATGTGCCGCACCTACTTCAAGCAGGAGCCGCGCATCATCGGCCCCGGCGTCAAGACGGGCATCAACATCAAGTATGAAAACCCGCGCGAGCTGGGCTCCGACCGCATCGCCAACGCCGTGGCTGCCTACGAGCTCTACGGCGGGCCCTGCATCACCATCGACTTCGGCACGGCCACGTCCTTCGGCGTGATTTCCGAGAAGGGCGAGTTCCTGGGCGGCGCGATCTGCCCGGGCCTGAAGCTGGCGGCGGAGGCGCTGACCGAGCGCGCCGCAAAGCTGCCCCGCTTCGAGCTGGTCAAGCCGGAGAGCGTCATCGGGCGCAACACCGTGACCAACATGCAGGCGGGCATCGTCTACGGCTACATCGGCCAGATCAACTACCTGGTCGACCGCATGAAGAAGGAGCTGGGCGCGCCCAACGCCAAGGTGATCGCCACCGGGGGTCTGGCGGTGCTGGTGGCCGGGGAGTCCAATGTGATCGACGTCATGGACGGCCTGCTGACCCTGAAGGGCCTGTGCCTGATTCATCAGAAAAATGCAGATTGAGCTTGTTCGTCACATCGAAACGCCCATCGGAAGGCTTGCGCTGTGCGCAGACGGGGACGGTCTGTGCGCGCTGCGCTTTGCCGCGACGGGGGAGGAGATGGACGCTGCGCCGGTGCTTATGCAGGCCGAGCGCGAGCTGGAGGAATACTTTGCGGGGCGGAGAACGGCGTTCTCCGTTCCGCTTTCCATGCATGGAACGCCCTTTCAAATGGAGGTCTGGGCGGCGCTGCGCACGATTCCCTACGGGGAGACGCGCTCTTACGCTTCGCTTGCGGCGCAGATCGGGCGACCCAGGGCCTGCCGGGCGGTGGGCATGGCGAACCACGTAAATCCCCTGCCCATCTTTGTGCCCTGCCACCGGGTGCTGGGCGCGGACGGACGACTCACGGGCTACGCGGGGGGACTGGATGTGAAGAAATACCTGCTGGAACTGGAAGGTGTGCATGTCAAAGTTTGAGGGAACGGTGGAGGAGATCGTATTCCGCAACGATACAAACGGCTGGACGGTCATCTCCTTCAATGTGGAGGGCTCGGGGCGCATCAGCGCCGTGGGCATTTTGCCGTTCCTGAACGCCGGGGAGCATGCGATCCTCGACGGCGAGCTGGTGGAGCATCGGGACTACGGAGAGCAGATCAAGGTCAGCTCCTACGAGCTGCTGCGCCCGGAAACCAAGAGCGGCGTGGAGAAGTACCTGGCCTCGGGCCTGGTCAAGGGCGTGGGACCTGCGACGGCCAAGCTGATCGTGAAGCACTTCGGCGTGAACGCGCTGGACGTGCTGGAGAGCGAGCCCCACCGCCTGACGGAGATCCCCGGCATCGGGCCGAAGAAGGCCGCGACCATCGCCGAATCCTTCGCCGAGCAGAACGGCATGCGCACCACACTGATCTTCCTGCAGGGCGCGGGGCTGAGTCCGGCGCTCTCGATGAAGGTGTACAAGGCCTACGGCGACCAGAGTGAAGCGGTGCTGCGGAAGAATCCCTACCGCCTGGCGGACGAGATCGACGGCGTGGGCTTTCAGACGGCGGACGCCATCGCACGGGACATGGGCTTTACACCGGAGCATCCCGCGCGGCTGGTCAGCGGCGTGCAGTACGTGCTCTCCGAGGCGGTCAACTCCATGGGCCACATGTACCTGCCCATGGACGCGCTGGTGAACCGCGCGGCGGAGGTGCTGGGCGTTCAAGCGGAGGTCGCGGAGCACACGGTGCGCAGCCTGCTGATGGAGGGCAAGCTGGTGGAAGAAAGCGTTGACGGCGAGCGCGCGGTGTACCTGCCGAAGCTTCTGAAGGTGGAGCGCGAGACCGCGGAGCTGCTGATCGACCTGCGCAACTTCCACAGCCGCGTGTGCATGGATGCGGAGGAGGCGGAAGCGCAGATTCGCCTGTACGAAAGTGAGGAGGGCGTGCAGCTCTGCGAGGCCCAGCGTCGGGCGGTGATCGCGGCGGCGACCGGAGGGCTGACGGTGATCACCGGCGGCCCCGGTACCGGCAAGACCACGTCCATCAACTGCATCCTGCGCCTGCTGGACGGGCGCGGTGAGGTGGAGCTGTGCGCACCCACGGGACGCGCGGCCAAGCGCATGTCCGAGGCCACGGG
>JBJEJN010000046.1:0-3541 GCA_051878085.1 Aristaeellaceae bacterium
TCGACTTCATCAACGCCATGGACGCCAGCGGCACCGGCGAAGCCTTCATCTCGGGGATGACAGACACCCTGAATGCCTCCGGCTTCGTGACCTCAGCAGAAACGCTGGCAGCAGATCTCCAGTCCACGCTGGACGGAGCGGTGCAGGGCGTGGATTTCTCCGCATCCGGTGCACAGGTTGCCGCCGGAATCGGCGAAGGCATGGGCGGTGCCGACATGAGCGACTCTGCGGAAGCGATGGCTGCGAACACAGAAAGCGCAGCCAATGCCGCCTTTGGAATCAACTCCCCGGCAAGGCGCATGGTGCCGACCGGCGAATATGTCGCCGCCGGTGTGGGCGAAGGCATGCAGGGGTACAGCTTCGCGCCCGCCGCCGGATCGGTCGCAGGAAACGCGGTATCCGCACTGTCGGCTGCGCTGAACAGTTCTACGCTGCGCCCGATGGGCCTGAGCGCCATGCAGGGCTTGCGCAACGGCATCCTCGCCGGGCGTTCCGGGGTGATCTCCGCGATGCGCTCCGCTGCCCGCGCTGCCGTGAACGCTGCCAAGGCAGAGCTGAAGATTCATTCGCCCTCCCGGGTGTTTGAGGATGAGGTTGGCGTGATGACCATGCGCGGCTTCGGCGAGGGCGTGGTAAAGGAGAGCAAAACTCAGGCACGGATCATCCGCAATGCCGCCCGCTACCTGACCGGCGAGGCCAGAGAGGGCAGCATCGTCACCACCGGCAACGACAACCGGCGCTCCTACGACAACAGCGTAACCTCCACGATTCAGGTGCAGCAGATGGTCGTGCGGGACGAGCAGGACATTCGCTCCCTTGCGGTTGAGATTGCCGCACTTACGCGCCGCCAGCAGCGCGGGAAAGGAATGCGGATGGCTTGATGGATTGATAATTCTATCAGGTCTGCATGTGACACGCGGAAAGAGTGTGCGTTCTGTATGCGCTGTGTTGGGTTGTACGCTGATAGCTGAAAGGATATTGTTCATATCTGCATACCGGAACTCGCAAGCCGGGAAACGGGAGAGACGTAGGGTTTTACGCAGAAATGACCCGGGACTGACGTGCCTGTGATTGCCTTCGGCTAGAATAAAACTGCGCCCGGGCGGCGCAAATCAAACTGGAGGTAGAATCCAATGAAAAGAACGCTTGGTATTCTGGCGGCACTTGTGGCGCTCGTGGCGCTGCTTTGTGTCCCGGCGGTGGCCGAAACGGTGGAACCAGCCTCTCCCGTTTACACCGATCCCTACATGGTTACCCTCAACCCCTCGACGGAAATGAACATCCTGTGGCTCACGAAGGAAGCCTGCGAGGGCTATGTGGAATACGGCCCGACCCCCGCGCTGGGCAATCGCGCGGAAGCGACGTTGTACGCCATCGACGGTCTGCGTACTTCCGCCACGGCAGAGGGCTATGATCCGATTCCGGAAAACAATCCGGAGCTGGAGGCCTATCAGCTCATCGCGGATCTGAAGGATCTGGAGCCGGGCAGCGTGGTCTATTATCGCGTGACCACCGTTCTGAACGGCGAAGAATATCCGGGCAACCGCTACTTCTTCAAGACTGCTCCGGAGCAGGGCGGCGAATTTGACTTCGCGCTCCTGAGCGATATGCAGCTCAAGGTCAAGACGAAGGAGACGGTCAAGTTCCTCGGACAGCAGGACAAGGATTTCATCCTCTTTGCGGGCGATCTGTCCAACACGCCCTGGAAGGCGGGCGAGTGGTTCGACGTGGAGGGCTGCTATCAGGCCCCCGGCGAGGAAGATCGCAGCTTTTTTGCCTGCCTGCAGCAGTCGGACGAAAACTGCCATCTGATGCAGTACATGCCCATCTTCTTCTGCCCCGGCAACCATGAGGCGGACGACCAGCGGGTCTTCACCGACAAGGAGATGGCCGTGGACGACGCGAACTGGACTTGGGAGGTCTACATGCAGCTGTTCCGCCCCCTCTACCCCGAGCAGGAGTACGGCATTGGCGGAAAGCGCTGGTACAGCGTGGACTACGGCGATCTGCACATCTCTTCCCTCAGCGTGGCACGCTGGCAGAGCTGGGACGGCTTTGAGTTCCCCGGCTGGATCACCAAGGACGACATTTCCCCCGACAGCGCGCAAGTGCAGTGGCTGGTGGACGATCTCTCCGGCTCCGACGCACGGTACAAGTGGGTCGTCATGCACTGGCACATGCTCAACCGCGGCGATGACGGCTACTATCCGGTCTCCACAGCAATTGCCGATCCCGAGGATCCCACGAAGGCGATCTATCCTGACGGCGACTACTGCTGGGATGTGCTGCGGCCCGTTTACGAGGAGTACGGCGTGGACGCGGTCAACTTCGGCCACAGCCACGTCTACGAGCGCTATCAGATCAACGGTGTGAACTACATCGAGGCCGCGTCCATCGGCAACAACTACCGTGGCACTGCCGATCCCTACCATCCCTCCGGGAACCTGCCGGTGGTTGAAGAAAACAACTTCCGCTCCATCATGCTGGTGCATGTGGGCGACGACGGCATGACCGCCAAGGGCGTGCAGGCCAGCGTGGAGGACAACGGCATTGGTTACATCGGCCGCGTGTTCGATACGTTCACGATTGCGGAGTAATTAAGCTCAGCAGACTTAAGCTGCCCCCCGACCAGTTTCGTTGAATGCTGGTTGGGGGTTTGTTGTGTCCACAGGTTGCAGCTGCGGATCGCATGGGGCAATGAATGTGAAATGGAGAACAAAATATGGCATATGACTGGTTTGAATGGAACGGTGTGCGCTGCACGGAGTACGGCATCCACGTTTTGGAGCAGCCTCCGGTGACGCTGCCGTCTGAGCGCGCGACCTTCACAGATGTGCCCGGCAGATCCGGCAGTCTGACCACCCTTGAGGGAGACGATGTCTACGATGATATGGTGCTTACAGCGACCTGCCTGATCGCCGATCTTTCCCGAATCTCCGAAACCGCTGCATGGCTCAAGGGCAGCGGCACAGTCACCTTTGCCAACCGCGAGGGCGGCTTTTATTATGCCCGCATAGTCAACCAGATTCCCTTTGAGAAGGTGCTGCGCGGAAATCCTCATCGCTCCTTTGCGATCAACTTCCGCTGCAAGCCCTTCTGGTACCTGTCGGGCGTGGAGCCCATCGTGCTGACAACCGGCACGGGCGTATTTGCCAATCCCGGCAGCATCGCATCCGAGCCGCTGATTGCGGTTTACGGAAGTGGCGATATAACACTGATGATCGGCTCCCAGATGGTCGAGCTGAAGGGCATCTCGGGCTCCATCACCCTGAACACCGAGCTTCAGGAGGCCTACTCCGGCACGACTTCCATGAACAGCGCCGTGGACGGCGAGTTTCCCACGCTGCCGCCTGGAGCCGTGCCCTACTCCTGGGATGGCGATGTCAGCCGCATCGAGATTCAGCCCAATTGGAGGTCATTATGATTTGTATCTATCCTGCGGACTGCACGGACTTTTCCACCAATGGTGCGGGGACGCTGCTGCCCCAGTCCTGCACCGTCACCGAGACGCTCAACGGCGAGTATGAGCTGACGCTGGTGC